>CAZORD010000006.1:43547-60740 GCA_964582455.1 uncultured bacterium
GATCCAAGAAATGCGACCATGATGGGACAGCTGTTTCCCACGTATATGATTCTGGGAGACATTAAAAAAGCAAATGCATGGATGGATAAAGCCCTGGATATTCAACCGGAAAATGTCACCAATAGAAGCTATAATGATTGGCAATTTTTAATATTGTATGGGGATATTGATAAGACAAGACAAAGGATCAAAAAGTCCCAGGAGATCGTGGGCCATGACAAGTATACTTGGGCCATGGTATTATTGGATATTCTGGATTCGAATTATGACAATGCGTTAAATAGATTGAATGATATACCAGAGGTCCAGGAAGAAAACCAACATGCCATTGAATTAAAGTCTTTTTACCGGGGCTGGATTTTCCAATTAAAGGGCCAGAAAGAGAGGTCAATAAAAGAATTCGAGGAATCAAAAAATTATCTGCTCGATAAGATCGGTGAACATCCGGAGGATCCTCGGTATCGGAGCCTGCTCGGACAAACCTATGCCCATTTAGGTGACAGAGAAAAGGCCATTAAAATGGGTAATTCTGGAAAAAGCCTGTGGCCATTATCAAAAGACAGGTTGGGAAGTGTGCATTATATAAGACATATGGCGGTTATTTATGCAATTCTTGGCGAAAAAGAAATGGCTATGAATGAACTGGATCAATTATCCAAGATCCCTGTTTTTCCTAGGAGAGGAAGGTATAAAGTAGATCCTAATTGGTCTGATTATTTGGATGATCCCCGGTTTCAGAAGATATTGAAAAATATATAGATTTATTCTTATAAATTCTGGAAAATTTTGACATCCCCCCACGAAATCCTTGAACCCTTGAGCACCCTTTGGTGGCAGACCATTATCTGGTCTACGGTCATCATTGCCGGAATTCTCTTTGCTGCAAAATACCTACAGAAAGCACAACTGGCATTATTAGCAAAGGTCATTGGCGTGGTGCTCATCGCCCGTTCCATTCTTGTCCTTCCTTACGTAGATTATATTGTTGGCTGGGATATTTATAATAACCTGCCGCTGCATTTATGCGGGCTGTCGGCTATCATTTCCGGGATTATCATGTTTTACCGCAGGCAGTGGCTTTTTGAATGCCTTTATTTTTGGGGTATTCCCGGAGCGTTTCATTCTTTTGTAACACCGGAATTCACTCAAGGGACAGAAGGGTTGCTGTTCATGGAATATTATATTGCCCACGGCGGCATCATTTTGTCCGCATTGTTTTGTACAATGTATTTAGGTTTTTCTCCAAGAAAAGGTTCGTGGTGGCGGATCTTTCTTTATTCCCAAATTCTGCTGCCCATAGTGGGCGGATTCAATTGGTTGATCGATGCCAATTATATGTATATCTGCGCACCGCCCATTGTAGATAATCCATTCATCATCGGTGACTTCCCCGAACATTTGATCGGACTGGAGATCGCCGGCCTATTACACTTTGCTTTAGTATACTTACCATTCGGACTCAAGTATCGACGTGCATCAAAAGCTCCAGGGACTCCAGCTATTTGACACCCTCCACGTTGGTTATTTGCTGGCGTGGCTTGCGGTATGGATAGCGGTTCCGATTATAGGAAAAAAATACCTTAATAAAGACCAGCATAAATTGGTGGTTTTGGCCATGCTGATTTTTATGGTGGGGCAGGAGGTTATCGATTATTGGAACCGCATGCAGATGGGTGATTTAACACTGGCGGAAGACCTGCCGCTGCATTTCTGTCATATAGCCTTGTTCTTTGCAATTTATTTGCTCTTTAAGCCCAGTAAGTATTTATACGAGATCACATACTTTTGGGGACTGGGAGGTGCGTTCCAGTCTATGCTGGCGCCGGATATGACGGATTTTGATAATTACCTGGCTGTATTTCTTTTTAATGCCCACCATGCTATGATCATACTAGTCTGTATCTGGATGGCTGTGATAGACGGTTACCGCTGCCGCAAAGGAGCGATAATACGCACTATGATACTGACCAATATTGTCATCTGGCCGGTGTGGCTGATCGATTGGTTGTTAGATGCCAATTATATGTACCTTATGGAACGGCCGCCAACGGAGAGCCCCTTGGTTTTCGGAGAATGGCCATGGTATATTATTAATGTTGAGATCGTTGGCTTACTAATTTTTATGATTATTAATCTGCCAATGATATATTTCCGTCGAATGGCATTGCAGTCTGAATCCACCCCAGTCTAAATTCACTGCACATGTCAATACTATTTTTGTATTTTTTCCTGGCCCTGGGTGTTTCATTTCTATGTTCATTGTTGGAATCGGTTTTACTCTCAATAAGCCGTACCTACATTGGCATCTTAATAAAAACTCATTCCAAATCAGGTCTCCTGCTGGAAAAGCTGAAGGAGAATATCAACCGACCTTTGGCAGCAATTTTATCATTGAATACGATAGCCAATACCGTTGGCGCTGCGGGAGTTGGTGCAGTGACGTATGATCTGCTGGGCAGCAAGTGGGTGGCCATCATGTCCGGAATCCTTACATTATCCATCTTGATATTTTCCGAAATTATTCCAAAAACAATAGGTGCTCATTACTGGAAAAGCCTGGCTGTAACATCAGGATATATTATCCGCGGAATGATGGTTTTTATGTATCCTTTTGTTGTGCTGCTGGAAGTTTTATCAAACTGGCTTAAACCGGAAAAAAAACAAGATATAGTAACCAAGGAAGATGTGATTGCAATGGCGGAAATAGGCGAAGATGAGGGTACGATCGAAGAAGATGAAAGTACTATCATTGAGAATTTATTACGGTTAGATAATATCACTGCAGAAGAGGTTCTTACTCCTCGATCAGTAGTCTTTGCCCTTGAAAAGAAGCTTACAGTTCGCCAGGCACTGGATGAACACGAAAATCTGATTTTTTCACGCATACCTGTTTACGAGGAAACATTGGATAAAATCGTGGGTCTTGTAAGGCGTTATGACCTGCTTATAAGCAAAGCAGAAGATAAATTCGATTTAACAATTGAAGAATTATCTAATCCAGTGCATGTTGTACAGGAGAAAGAATCTGTGGGCACAATTTTGGATGAATTTGTTAGGCGCCGGGAACATTTGTTTGTTGTTAAAGATGAATTTGGCCAATTTGTAGGCATTATCACTCTTGAAGATGCTATTGAAACATTGCTAGGCATTGAAATTGTAGATGAGACAGATTCGGTAGTAGATATGCGTAAACTTGCAGTTAGTAAAAGCCAGGAAAAATAATAATATTTTCTAATATGCTCGTTTCCTCTGGGAAACAGTTAAACTAAATTATTGGGTATGAAGCGTGCCCTCTTCGTCTTCTCTGTTCTGCTTAGTGCGTTTATAATATCCGCATCAACTTTAACCACCCGCTACTATTTAACAGAACTTGATTTTATAAGCAACCAGCCGGTTCCTGAATCTAAAACTCGTTTTACAACACATATTACTGCTGAATTTGATGAGCAAAATAAGCTCATTAAAAAATTGAATATTGACCGTCGAGGAGAACTCACACAAACTGAAATATATTTATACGACACACTGGGAGTATTAACCAGCAAAGATATGCACATACCCGAAGACAATCTTGTCCAGCAAATGTTATTTGGGATGGAATCTAAAGCAGTTGATTATATTGAGTATGTATATGGTGTGGATACAGTCAAAGATTGGACCGACCGTTTTTCGATCCTGGATTATAATGATCTTGAGCAATTGACGAATCATGCTTTTTTCGATGTGAATGCATTTCAATATGGTAATGCTCGCTTTGAATATGATTCACTGGGATATTTATCAAAAGAAGAGTGGATTCGTCAACCTTCAGTAAAAATCATGCATTGGTGGGATCATTATTTTGATCCAGTTACAAACCTCACCCGCATTATGGAGTTTGATTCCAATGGTGTTCTTTTGCAGGACTTTCGATTAAGCCCGGATGACACAGAATCTATCTTTTGGTTTTCAAACCTGGAGGATTCCATGTATGTCAATCATACCGATCTAAATTTTAAAAACGAAAGTTATTTAAAATGGGGCAAGGTCATTTGGTATAAAGTAGATACATCTGGAGCTTATTCTGATTCAGTCGAATTCAATTTATCCAGGAGATTATTGAAAAAAGGAAAATTTGGAACCAATATGGGCCTTGATTCTGTTTTGGTAGACAGCGCTATGTATGATCTTGTATTTAAAGGCAGGGGTAAAAGTGGTTATGATGCTACACAGCGCAAGGTTCTTGGAATTACCTACGATATTTCACCACCATTAATGGATCTGTTTGCAAAACAGTTTATCAATGAACCAAAAATTTCTTTTGACCAGTCAGAACCTCTAACTGCCGCACGAGTTGAGTGGCATGCAATCCATGATTCTTCTTCAATAATTTCAGTAGAGTTTGATTCAAGTGATTTGTCAAAATCTGGCGAAGGATTGTTTAAACCAGTTCATCAGGAAGATCTGCAAGATAGCGTTTTTTACCGCATTCAAATTTATGGGACCGATTATGCTGGAAACGTTTCATTGCCAACAGTTAATGATTCAATCATGTTTGATATTCGTCCACCTGAAGTTGAGCTTATTTCACCACTTCATTCTGAATTTAGAAATTTTACAACAATTGATTGGATAATCAATGAGCCCATTCAATCTTGGAAAATTGAAGTCATATCTATTGCTGGTAAACCGGATTATAATGCTCCTCATTCATATCAAAGTGATTCTTTATTATTCACTGATGTTGAAATGTTTAAAGAATTAGCAGATGAATTCCAGTTAAATGATGGATCTATATATCGCTTTGAGTTATCTGCCATTGATCGAACGGGGAACACATCGGCGGTATTTGAAGTAGATTCTGTCACATATGACATAACACCGCCGCTATTGACAACGATCTACCCGGCAAATGGAGCTTTAATCAATGCAACTACAGTATCATACAGTATAAATGAACCGTTGCGAGCTGGTGAATTCCGCTGGGAGCAGACAGAGGGCACCATGGATTCATCAGCTCCACATATTATTCCTTTGATTGGGGAGGAATTGGATAATGGCGATCATATTCAAGTAGAATTATCAAACCAGACAGAATTGACCGATGGCTCTATGTACACGTTATTATTTGTTGGTATGGATCGTGCTGGTAATGTAGGGAAATTATTGCCAAACACCGAAATACTGTTTGATGCTGTACCTCCAGAATTTACTGACATTTTGCCTCTAACAGGTTCCGCGTTAAATCATCAATATGTTTCATATACTCTTTCGGAAAAAGTAAATACTGGATCAATTACGTGGTCATGGATAGGCGGGGTAAAGGATAATGCTGCACCCCATAAGTCTAAATTCTTAAGCACAGAAGATGAAGGAGGTGTGCATGATTCGCTATTATTAACCATGAATCCACAACTGGTTGATGGGGGTATATATAATTTGGAATTCAACGCTGCTGACCGAGCCGGTAATATTGCTGAAACATTTTATGTTGATAATGTTTTATATGATTTTACAAATCCTGTCATGTCTTTATCTTATCCAACTGCAATGTCATTTTTGCCAAAAAAGAATTTTACATACACTTTGTCTGAAACGATAGAAGAAGGTGCGTTTTTACTGAATCGAAAGGGAGGTCGTGAAGATTCTGGTTCACCCCATAAAATACCTTTAACTACTAAAGAGAAAACAAAAGGTAGTCATCAAAATATACAATTACTTACAATGCCAGAGGTGGTTGAAGGATCCATTTATAAATTATCATTCACAGGTCATGATAGAGCAGGAAATTTTACAGCTCCAATATCTTTACCGGGGATACAATATGATTTTACACCACCTGAAATATCTATATTATCCCTTCCTGACAGCACGGATATAAACTATTTATATATCAGTTATGATTTAAGTGAAACGTTAAATGAAGCCACTATAACTTGGGAACGCACAGGTGGCGCAGCAGATTCAAAACGCATGCATAAGCAATCATTATTAGACAATGAGTTGTTTGACGGTGTGCACATGAAAACGCACATTTTAAATACACCTAACTTAAACGACGGCGCTGTCTATTCTGTTTCAATCGCTGGAAAAGACAGAGCTGGAAATGAATCAAATATACCTATAGTGCAGGATATTCTTTATGACATTACTGCACCTGCTATTGCTATTTCACATCCTCAATCACGATCTTATGTACCCACTCCTTCAATTTCATATGAATTAAGTGAAAAACTTCATCGAGGCAAAATCGCTTACGTTCAAACCAGCGGTACTCCTGATTCATTGGCACCGCATGAAATTATAATGGATTTATCATTACGTTTAAAAGGTGCACACCAAAACATATTCAAAGAAGAAGGCCCAGAATTGATGGAAGGTGCAGTGTATACTATTTCAATTACGGGTTCAGATCGTGCTGGAAATGAAGCTGTTGTAGCCAGTATTCCAGGTATTATATATGATGCGATACCGCCACTGTTAACTATACAAACACCTGATTCAACCACAGCAGTAAATCATAATCGTGTATCATTTTCCAAAAGTGAAGACCTTGCCGGCGGTACCATTAAATGGATTAGAAATGGAGGTGCTCAAGATCCAACTGCACCTTATCATGTTGATTTAACAGACAGTGAATTAAAAAAGGGGTTAACTGAAAATTATACATTATCCAATGCTCCAAGGCTTAAGGATGGTGTTATTTATAATATTTTGATTCAGGCAAATGATTTTGCCGGAAATGAAAGTGAAGCAATGGTAATGGCAGGAGTTTTATATGATATTTCACCGCCTGTTCTGCAAATCGATTCTCCTGGAAATAATCATTATACCAAGGGTACTGAACTTAAATTTTCATTTTCAGAAGATCTAGCAGTAGGCAGAATATCATGGGATGGAAGCAAACCGGATAATACAATAATAGCAGCTTCCTGGGATTTGAACGGCCAATTATTAAAAAATGGAACATACGCTTTGAATGATTTTTTCGAACCCGAGTTAGAAGATGGAGGTATATATACAATTACATTTTCGGGCAAAGATCCCGCAGGAAATATAGCAGTTCCCGCCCAGATTAATAATTACACAATAGATCGTACACCGCCTATTTTTTCAAATTTGCTCCCAATCGATGATTCGTTTGTCAACCAGGATCATGTGGGCTATTTATTGAGTGAAAATCTTGCTTATGGTGTAATGATTTTAAAAACTGGCAAAGAGGAGCAATCAGTAAACTTACAGGGGCGGGAATTACAGTCCGGTGAAAATCCATTACAGAAATTGTTGGCGCAGCCTCGATGGAATGATGGTAATGATTACATCATTCATTTTATCGGAACCGATTTTGCTGGGAATGTTTCTGATACTGTAACGATTAAGAATTTACATTATGATATATCTCCACCAGTGCTTGCCGTAGATGATCCGGTTGTAAATAGCTATATAAATGAAATGTTTGTGGATATTTCTGTGAATGAACCCCTGTTAGAAGGTCAAATGGTTTGGGAGCCGAAATCAGGAACACTTGTGATGGAAAATTTGTTGTCAGATCATATTGTCCAAGGTGAACATCTATTAGATTATTCGTTAACATTAGAAGAAAGAATACCTTATTCCATATATATACAAGGGGTTGATAGAGCTGGTAATATGGGTCAATCTATTCCCATAGAAAATATTCAGTATGATATTACAAAACCTGAATTGGTAATTGTTGCTCCCTCACCAGAGTCAATTTTAAATCATAAACGTGTGAGCTATTCTTTAGGTGAAGATTTGCAAGCTGGTAAGTTGGTTTGGCAGGATGTCAGTGGCCTGGATGAAAAACCTGTTCATGAAATAATTCTAAATACTGAAGAATTAACTGCAGGTGATCATACTGACATTGTATTAAATAAAATACCGGAGTTGTTTGATGGCGCTTCGTACATGCTCCGCATGGAAGGAACGGATTTTGCTGGTAACGAAAATGATGCAGCACCAATACCAAAATATTTATTCGATGCTTCACCTCCTGATTTTACAAATTTGAAACCAGAGTCAGGATCCCTTATTAATGCAGTTGATCTAACTTTTAATATCAGTGAGGATTTATCTGCAGGTCAGATTATCTTTACTAGAACAGCTGGTGCAGAAGATGCGAAAAGTCCTCATATTGTCAATTTAACCGGAAGTCGTTTAAAGAAAGGTGAACGGGGAGGATTATTGCCTGAAGCAATGGTAAAACTGATTAATGGTGCTATTTATAATATTAATTATAAAGGGCAGGATTTTGCCGGCAATACTTCTGCGGAAACAAAAGTTGAGAACATTGCTTATGATGATGAACCGCCCGTTGTTTTTCTCAAAACTCCCAAAAGTAATAGTTATACAAACTCGCTGGTATTGGATTATTTGATTGGCGAGAATATGGTGAATGGCCAGATAAAAGTTAAGATAGATAAGAAAAAAGAAATTGTAATTGAATTAACTGAATCACAGCGAAATGAAGGTGAGTATAGTCAATTTATTCCTGATGAATTAAAAAAACTTAAAGATGGCATTGTTATAGATTTTGAGTTGTCCGGCAGTGATGCAGCAGGAAATGTGTCTATTCCGTATAGATTAGAAAATATAAAATATGATACTACCCATCCAAAAATTGAAATCATTACACCTCAATCTGGGGCAACAATAAATTATTCAACAATGTCAGTTAAAATAAGTGAAAATTTAGCAGAATGTTATTTGGTAGTGACACAAGTTGGAGGAGTATTGGATGGACGTTCTCCGCAAAGGATACCTTTACAGAATCGGGAAATGAAAATGGGTGAATATGAAAATATTCAATTTTCCAATGGCCCCAGGTTACAGAATGGTTCCATTTATACGTATGAGTTTGTCGGCAAGGATTTTGTAGGTAATGAAGTGCAGTCAACTAAAATTTCAAATATTACTTACGATAATGAGCCTCCGGTTGTATCCTTGAGCAAACCGGTGGATGCGGAACAAATTAAATCAACAAAAATCAGTTATATGCTTTCAGATAATTTATCAAGCGGCCGGGTCATTTTTGAGCATGTAGGTGGAACATATGATCCTGATTCTCCTCACACTGTAGATTTATCCGGGCTTGAATTAAAGCAAGGTCCGCAAATGGATATTGATATGAAATTAATGGAAAATCTTGCTGATGGTGCTCGATACAAAGTATCCATTCAAGGCTGGGATAAAGCTGGCAATGAATCACAAATTGCTGCAGTAAATAATGTGTTGTTTGACGTTCTACCGCCAGAATTGACAATTCATACACCTGAAGAAGGATCAGCATTTAATGAACCTATCATCAGTTTTGAAATGAATGAAAAACTCGCAGAGGGCACATTTACATTCAAACAAATAGGTGGAGTGATGGATGCAAATAGCCCCCATGATATTCTGATCCTACCGCCATTTAATGACCAAGGGCGCTATGATGAAGTCAGTTTAGCCAATGATGTTTCACTACAGGATGGCAGTGAATATAAAATTACTTTTAATGCTCGGGATCCGGCAGGCAATGTTTCATCACCTGTTTTTGTGAACAATATTCTATATGATATAACTGCGCCAGTAATAGAAACGACGGCTCCTGAAGCTAATTCTTATCTACGGGAAATGAATGTTCAATACATTTTAGATGAACAACTAGTTATGGGCCAGATAAACATTATGCAAAGAATGGGGACAAGTGATATAAGCAGTCCACATTTAATACAACTAAAGGGTGAGCAACTATTACTCGGAGAACATCAAATTGATGTCCTTGAACATATAGAGCTTGTCAGCGGTGCAGAATACGTTGTTCAAATATTTGGCCAAGATCGCGCAGGTAATTCAAGTGTTGTATTGGAAGTAGGTCAATTAGTTTTTGATATTGAACCTCCTGATCTGAAAATATTTTCTCCTCTATTTGAAACCAAGGTGAATAATACGATTGTAGGCTTCAATATTGGAGAAAGGTTATTAGACCTTTCTATTAAATGGATTGATAAAGATGGTACAGAACAATTAAAAAATCTTCCTGAAAAATATTTTCTACCAGACAAGTATAATCAAGTGATTGTTACAGAACCGCCAACTCTGGTGAATGGCAAAAAATATACTATTAAATTAAAAGGTACTGATATGGCAGGTAATATAGCTGAAACTCAAATTGATAATATTGAATATGATATTACGCCACCAGTATTTGAGATGATCAGTCCCAAAGATAATTCTTATCAAAACAATACTAATTTGGCATTTAATATTTCTGAACCGTTAAAAGAAGGTCGTGTAATATGGAAAGCCGTTGGGGGTAAAAGTGATCCCATAAGTCCAAAAAATATTGAACTTTCTCCTAATGAATTGATAAATGGTATATCTCTGCCAGTAGATTTAACACATCAGACCCAACTACAGGATGGATCCATTTATCAAATATCTATCATTGGTATTGATTTAGCAGGTAATAGTGGGGAAAGTTTATTAGTAAATAATTTTCATTTTGATACAACACCTCCTGTAATTCAACTTTTATCTCCAGGTAATGATTCATATGTGAATCATGATAATGCGAATTTTTCAATCAACGAAACCTTAAAATCAGGAAAGATTACATGGAAAAGAATTGAAGGGGAAATTGATCCCAATATACATGTTGTAGAACTAAAAGGAGATATGTTAAAAAAAGGAACTCATGAGACTTCAGGGTTTTCAGATTTACCACTTGTAAGCATGGTGGATTATCTAATAGAAATCACGGGTGTTGACCTTGCAGGAAACACCGTATTAGTACCTAGTTCAAAGTCATTTCATTTTGATACAACTCCTCCAGTATTAACAATCAACAAACCAGAGGAAAATTCTTTCATCAATCATCAGAATGTCACTTTTTCAGTGTCAGAGCCGTTACAAAAAGGTGCTTTACATTTTACTAATCAAGGTACAGGGATTATGAAAAAAATAGCTTTAATAGGTGAAGAATTAACGATTCTCAATTGGGAAAATATGCCATTGAGCACACCTTTATCTATTGAAGATGGTGGTACATTTACTTATGAATTAATTGGAATTGACCTAGCTGGGAATGAAGGAAAATCACCCATAGTTTCTGACATAAAATATGATATTTCCAAACCAGTATTCACAATTACAAGACCCAAGAAAAATTATGTTAACGTGGAGAGTATTACTAGTTATACATTAAATGAATATATTGTTTCAGGTACAGCAACCTGGGTTCGCACAGGCGGAAAAATACTGGGATTTGTTGGAACAGCCAATAGACCGCAAATTATGGAATTAAATGGAAATGAAATGTTAGAAGGTGATCACAAAAATATATTATTCACAAATTCACCCAAGTTAAATGCAACTACAATTTATAAACTAACGTTGCAAGGTATCGATGCTGCAGGAAATGAAAGTTTGCCTGTGTCGGTTGATGGAATAGCATTTATTCCAGAAATAAACGGAAACTGGTTTTTTGAGGGTGCTATCATGACTGTAGTATGGAATTTTGAACCAGACCAGGGAGTTGATGATCAATCTTCAGGAAAGTTTTCACAGGGTGTCCAGTTAGGTACAAAAATTAGTAATCAGGAATTTGGTAGTTATACAATTGATTATACTAAAAATCCATGGGAGATGAAATGGGTAATGGATAAATCTGGATTGCAGCGTTTTAGCATTTTTGAATTTCGGGATAATTTACATATGAAAGTGTTAACTAAAGATCGTAGAAAACCAAAAAATTGGACTGATGGAGAAATAATGTTTTATGAAAAACGATAATCTATACATTGGACAAGTGTTCCAACTGCGGTAAATTTTCCGGCTTATTTTGAACAAGATTTAAAAGGAAATTCTAGTTATGGCAAAAGGAACATCATTTGCAGATAAATCCAAAGGAAAAAAGAAAAAAGGCTTATCCTTTGTGAAGTATATTAAAAGTAATAAATCAGAAAAAACAGGCCACTGGCGATTCAACGAACAGATGGTTACAATAAATAGTGGTGAAAACTTGGACAGTGCTTTGAAACGCATGAAAGAGGAAACCCTTGCATTGAATATGGAATTACCAACTCCATTTGATGAAGCTGTTGAAGAAAATGTAAAGGAAGAATCACAAACTGAAGTAGTAGCATCAGATGATTCAGTTGAAAAAGTGACTGACGTAGAAGATTCGCACTTAGAAGAAGCTGAAGAGCAATCTAATGATGAATCTGAAGAAGAAATTGAAACAACAGCAAACGCTGAGGAATCTGAAGAAACGGAAGAACTAGCATCTGATGAATTAACTGAAGATGCACCAGTTGAAGAAGATATTGCCGAAGAAACGAATGAGCCAGAAGAAGAAAGCGCTTCAGATGATGAAATGATCAAAGAGTCAGCAGCAGAAGAAAGTTCAAATGAAATAGAACAGGGTGATGCAGATGAACCTCAAGAAGTGATAGCTGAAGCAAAATCAGAAGAAAATAAACCAGAGAGTTCCGACTCATAAGATTGATTTTAATTCTCGTTTAATATTTGCGTTTTTGAATAATTAATGAGCATAGGAGAGGTGTCCGAGTGGCTGAAGGAGCGCGCTTGGAAAGCGCGTAAACGGCAACGTTTCGCGGGTTCGAATCCCGCCCTCTCCGCGTATATAAAAAATAACAAATTATAAATTAAATTCGGAGGCGTGGCAGAGCGGTTGAATGCACTGGTCTTGAAAACCAGCAAGGGTTTACGCCCTTCAGAGGTTCGAATCCTCTCGCCTCCGCACTTAATTTCTGTATTTATATATGCAGATTGTGAAGTAACAAAACATGAGCTAATCTATTCTTTCCGATGTTAGAAATGATTAGCTTTTCCATATATGTCTGATGTGAAAATACCAAAAGTCCGCTTTGCGCCCAGTCCAACTGGGCAATTACATCTCGGCAGCGCCCGTACCGCACTATTCAATTACATATTTGCAAAACATCATAATGGCCAGTTTTATCTGCGAATTGAAGACACGGATAAGGAACGTTCCACACAAGAACATGTTGAACAAATATGTTCATCCTTACAGTGGTTGGGATTGGATTGGGATGGTGAGCCATTATTTCAGTCTACACGTTTCGAAAATTATCATATTGAAATTCAATCATTACTAAACAATAATTCTGCTTATCGCTGTTTTTGTTCAAAAGATGTTCTAGAAGCAGCTCGAACAGGTGGTTTATTTCAATATTCAGGAAGGTGCCGCAATCTGTCAGAAGAAGACATTAAGCTGCATTTGAATTCTGGAGAAAGTTATGTTGTACGTCTACGTATTCCAGATGGTGAAACAGCTTTTGATGATTTAATTTATGGACATGTTTCAGTGAGTCATGATGAAATTGATGATTTTATTATCGCCCGTTCAGATGGCCATCCCACCTATAACTTGACAGCAGTTGTAGATGATCATGAAATGGAAATCACACACGTCATTCGGGGAGAAGATCATATTAGTAATACACCGAAACAGATCTTGATTTATAATGCATTGGGATATGACATTCCGCATTTTGCTCATCTGCCGATGATATTAGGACAAGATAAAAAGCGCTTGAGTAAACGCCATGGAGCACCCGGAGTGCAGCAATTTAAAGTTGAAGGTTTTTTACCTGACGCACTTTTGAATTATCTGGCTTTGCTCGGCTGGAATCCTGGGACAGAACACGAAATATTCACACTTGATGAAATTATTGCTTCATTTGATATGGGTCATGTTCATAAAAAAGGTGCAGTGTATGATGATCAAAAATTATCATGGATCAGTGGCCAGCATATGATGCGTTTGGGAGCAGCCAAAATTTTGGAGGGTATTCATACACTTGAATCTGAATGGGGTAAAGGATTTGAGACACATTATTTATATGCTGTACTTGAGCTTTTAAAACAACGTGCAAAATCATTGCGTGAATTTATTGATCAATCGGTATATTTTTTCAAAGATCCAGAAATGTATAATGAAAAATCAGCTCGTAAAAATTGGAAAGATGAAAAGACAAACAAGTGGATAAAGGATTATATAATTAGATTAGATTCTATAGAAAATTGGGAAAAAGAGGCCATTGAGTCAAACTTGAGGAAAATATCGGAAGTTAATGATATATCCGCTGGTAAATTGATTCACCCCACACGTTTGGCAGTCAGCGGCATTCCTGATGGCCCATCATTATTTTCGATGATGGCATTACTGGGGCAGGACGTATGCATCCGCAGGCTAAATAAAGGATTAGACATATTTCCTTTACAGTCATGACAGATAAAACACACCGCCATTTTATCCAGCGCATTATTGATGAAGATAATGAAACAGGAAAATTCGACAATCGTGTCCACACTCGCTTTCCCCCGGAACCAAATGGACATTTACATATAGGCCATGCCAAAGCTATTTGCCTCGATTTTGGAATTGCCCAGGAATATGGTGGAAAATGCAATCTTCGTTTTGATGATACAAATCCCATTGCTGAAGAAGAGGAATATGTTGATGCCATTCAAGAAGATGTCCGCTGGTTGGGATTTGAATGGGATAAATTATGTTTTGCGTCGGATTATTTCCAACAAATGCACGATTATGCTGTACAATTAATCGAACAGGATGAAGCTTATGTCTGTGACTTGTCAGCGGATGAGATCAGGAAAACCAGGGGTACACTTACAGAGTCAGGAAAAGAGAGTCCTTTTCGCAACAGATCTATTACAGAAAACCTTGACTTGTTCAAACGCATGACTGGCGGTGAATTTCCCGACGGAAGTAGAACGCTAAGGGCGAAAATTGATATGGCGCATCCAAATTTGAATATGCGTGATCCTGTTGTTTATCGCATTTTGCATGCGACTCATCATAATACTGGAGATACATGGTGTGTCTATCCTATGTACGACTGGGCCCACGGGCTTGAAGATTCTATTGAAGGTATAACTCACTCATTATGTTCTATTGAATTTGAAGATCATCGCCCGATTTATGATTGGTATTTGGACAGGCTGGGTGTTTATCATCCCCAGCAGATTGAATTTGCAAGGCTGAATTTGAGTTATACAGTTATGTCCAAACGTAAACTAAAGCAATTAGTCGAGGGTGGTTATGTAAACGGTTGGGATGATCCCAGGATGCCCACTTTATCAGGCATGCGCAGGAGAGGATATACTCCTCAAGCAATACGGTCATTTATGGATGAAGTAGGGATTGCTAAACGCGACAATATAATGGAGATTGCCAAATTGGAATCAATTTTACGTAATGACTTAAACAAAATAGCCCAGCGCAGAATGGCTGTATTAAATCCATTAAAAGTGGTGATTACAAATTATACGGAAAATGAAACAGAAGAATTAGATGCTGTGAATAATCCTGAAGATGAATCTGCTGGTAAAAGGAAAGTTCCTTTTGGGCGGGAGTTATATATAGAGCGTGATGATTTCATGGAAGATCCACCCAAAAAGTTCTTCCGGCTTGCACCTGGCAGAGAAGTCCGTTTGCGGTATGCGTATTTTATTACCTGCAATGATGTTGTTAAAGATGAACAAGGTAACATTGTTGAATTGCATTGTACGTACGATCCTGATACAAAAGGTGGATCAGCGCCAGATGGCAGAAAAGTGAAAGCAACAATCCATTGGGTTTCAGCTCATAAAGCTATTAACGCTGAAGTTCGATTGTATGACAGGTTATTTTCAGTACCGAACCCTGCTTCAGAAGAAAAATTTGAAGAAGTTTTGCATCCCGATTCATTGACTGTTTTAACTGATTGCAAAGTTGAGCCTTCGTTAAACGAAGTTGCAATCGGTGAGAATATTCAATTTGAACGCTTGGGATATTTTTTTATGGATCTTGATTCTACAAAAGAATGCTTGGTTTTTAATCGTACGGTTCCCTTAAGAGATACGTGGGCAAAGTTTGAAAAGCAGCAAAAAGATCAAAAGATTTAGCATTGGCAAAAGGAAAAATTTCCTCCTAATTTGAATGCTTATGCGGAAGTCCATATACAAGATAATTTCGAGTATTTTCCTTTTTTCTGTGCTGCAAGCAGGCCCTTCTGTTTATTTATATATCATCAATTTTGACAATGTAACCCAGGAATCAAGTATTGATTGGCTTGGTCAGGCTTTTGTTGATATGCTCAATGCAAAGTTAGTTGATATAGAAAAATTACGATTACGAGGACAAGACGATTTGGAAGCAATTATGAACAATCGATCATTGTTGCTGCATCAACCCCGGGGTTCCAGAAATTTTCTTTTACTTGGAAAATTTGAGCGCAAACTGGACAATGTAGACGTCAGCCTGCAATTGGTAGACATTGCCACTTGGGAAGAAACAGACCGTAGAAAATTAACCGGTAATTATAATAAAATTTCAGAATTGAATTTGAAATTGACTTCAATTGTTGAAACAATGTTGACACCATTTATACCTATAGACAAAAAGAATCAATCGATCTATCCAGAATTTTCGATCGATAAACCAACAACCAAGAAACCTTCCAATTATGCTGATTCAAGAGAAATCAGTAAAGATATTGATGCAGCTATTGATGAACTGGAAAAAAGTATGGATATAGCTATTGGTGCCAGGGATGTAGTCCACTTAGATGAAACGATTAAAACTGGTGAAGAATGGATCCTGGATTTAGGCAGCAGATCCCAACCCAGCTATAATCCTGAAAATGATGCCAATACACTGATGTTAATGAATGTCTTGGATGACTTGATGTCCAGCCCTTACAACGTTGTAATTAATAAACCGTCATTTGAATACGATGAAGAAAATGCAAAAATCATGAATGTCAGTATCAATATTGAATATTCACTGAAAGAATACGTTATTGCTGACATGCTCAAGTCCTTACCTTATACAGGTTTGAAACAGGATGGTTCTTTAATGATATTTGATTTCAATAAGGAAAAATTCAATTTTTCTGATGCATTACATGAAAAAATCCGTTTTGGCAAATACAGGGCAATACCTGTTATTTCTTTTTTAAATGATTTTAATAAAATAGCAGTATTGATTGTGGACACACCGGAAGCTGCAATTCACCAGTTGTCATCAAATAATGTTTATTTTGTTACGGACCATCGATTCTCACCTCTAATTGACTTTACCATTGGTGGCTGGGCAATGCAAGTAGCTATGGAATCGGTTAAAATTCCAGTTAAATATAATTTCACATTGCCCGTTCAAAC
>CAZORD010000007.1:0-10609 GCA_964582455.1 uncultured bacterium
CCTCCAAATACAGATCTTAAAAATCGTTTTATTTCTGTTTTTTCATTCATGATCATTGCATGAATTTAGTCAATATTTACAAAATTTTAATTTCTATAATTCCGCCCCTTTTAACCGCACATTTCCATCCCGTTCAGTCCAACCTTGCTTATCGGAATATTCCAGTACAGGAATGGCGAATTTCCGCGTTAAACCGCTCATGCGTTTAAAGTCTGTTACATTCATTTCACTTTGGGTGTTAAAATGGTCTTTCATTGCTTGGCGGAGTTTAGCCATGTTTTGGCTGTGCATCCAGACACCGTTTTCGATTTCCACCACTTTATCTTCACTCTTTAATACGTGTAGTATCTCCAATATGTCCTTATGGCTCGTTTTCAATTTCTTGGACAATTCTTCCGTCGTCAATGGCGTAAAACCATTTTCTATTATCCCATCTTCCATCTTACGTGATACTTCTGCCGTTCCGCCTGCCAATTCCACTTTATGGCTCGCCAATGCGACGCCCGTTCCGGCGGAACGAATAGATGCATCGTGTTCCATTATGTCCAGCATTTCAGCCAACCATTTTTCACTCAATCCTGTTTCCTGCTGCAATACATCAGCAGACATGGCTTTGCGAAGTGGATTTTTCTCATGAAACTGTTCTAAACTTTTTACGATCAATTCGGAGCATGAATTCACATTTTCGTCTGAATAAACAAAACTGCGCCTGGATGTATTTAAACTCGTCTTTTTCACCAAATCCCTGATGGTGTTATCCGTCATTTGCAGTGCTCTCCCCCAATCAAATACCGTCTTTGGATTTCGTTTAAACGTCGCAACCAATTGCCTAAATCGTTTCTCCAAATCCAAATCCAATTCTGACACCCATTCTTTTATCTTTACTCCCTTGGGAATAAATGAGGTTAATACCGTTCCGCCGCCGATGGTATGCATGGGAGAATATGAACGCATAACAAAGCGGTCTTCACTGGCCATAACTGCAGGATGCTCCAGTTCAATGATGACATTTGCCGAACTGCCGGCGGTCATTTTCTTATTCGATGTTAAAAATACACGTGCCATCACTTCTGCCGTGCCCAAATGCACTCGCACTCTCTGGCGGTGCTTCAATTCTTTTTTCATATCTGCCGTAAGCTGAATATGGGCAGTGAACTTCGAGACTGCTTGCAGTTTCCCGGGAGTAGCCAGCTCTGATCCGCGGAACACCTTTTCTGCGTCCAGTCCGGATAAATTCACGGCCGCACGATCACCACGCTGCACGGATTCCACTTCCGCTCCATGGGACTGAATGCCCCTGACTTTCGCTGAAATATTCCCCGGCAATACATCCACGGAATCTCCTTTTTTCAAACGTCCGGAAATGACCGTTCCCGTGACCACGGTACCAAAACCGGTCATGGAAAAAACACGGTCAACCTGGAGACGAAAAAAGCTCTCATCTTCTGACGGCTGAACTGCAGCCGCTCTCTCTTCCAATAAGTGTTTTAATTCGTCAATTCCACTATTTGTTTGTACGGATGTTCGGACCACTTCCACGCTTTCAAAAATGCCTTCAGTCAATTCACGGATTTCCAGTTCAACCAAGTCCAGCCATTCTCCATCTTCTGCCAAGTCGGTTTTGGAGAGGGCTACCACACATTGGGGAATATTCAGCAGCTTCAGGATGTGCAAATGCTCCCGTGTCTGGGGCATAATGCCATCATCGGCTGCCACCACCAAAAGAGCTATATTGATGGTGGACACTCCCGCCACCATATTGCGGATAAATTTCTCGTGACCGGGAACATCAATAATGGTGACCGATTCATTCAGGAAAGCAAACCCCAGGTCGATGGTCATGCCCCGGGCTTTTTCCTCCGCCAGCCGGTCGGTGTCTGTGCCGGTGAGCGCTTTGACCAAGGCGGTCTTTCCGTGGTCAATATGCCCGGCAGTGCCGATGACAACTTGGGTCATTAAACGTCCTGAATTGCTTGAATAAGTCTGGCAACCTGGTTCGGCAGAACCGCTTTTAGATCGATATAAAATGTATTCCCTTTGGTGTAGCCAACTACCGGTTGGTTTCCGGTGCGGAATGCTTTTGCCAATTTAGACACCGATAGGATCTTTGGCTTAAATTGCAATGCTGCGCTGGGGATCCTCGCTACAGGTAATGAACCGCTCCCGGCTTCCACCTTGGATTCCACCAATGAAATACCCAAATCGTTCATCTTCTTTTTAGGAATATCCGTCAAAATTTTCTCTCCCCGTTTCATGAGCGTATTTTGAGATGTGGTCAGGAGTTTCAGTGATAAATTATCTCCGCTGACTTTTTCCTCTGAATGATACGTCCGTAATATTTCTTCCATGAGGACAATGGTCCACTTGTCACAGCGGTATGTTCGATAAAGTGCATTTTTGTGGATAGCATTGACAAATTTCTTCTTCCCCACAATGAGCCCCGATTGCGGTCCGCCCAAGAGTTTATCCCCGGAGAATGTGATAATATCGGCGCCGGTTTTTACCACGTCAGCCACCAGTTCTTCTGGGGGGAGTCCCATTTTTGACATATCTACCAAGGCGCCGGAACCAAGATCCGCGACCAAAGGAATATGCTTCTTTTTCGCTAAAGCTGCTAAATCCGAGAGTGATACTTCTTTCGTAAATCCTTGCACCACGTAATTACTGGTGTGGGCCCAGAGAATGGCGCCGGTTTTTTTGGTGATTGCTTTTGCATAATCTTTAAGATGAGTTCTGTTTGTGGTGCCCACTTCCACCAGATTGCAGTGACTTTTCCGCACCACGTCCGGGATTCTGAATGAACCGCCGATCTCCACTTCCTGTCCCCGAGAAACGATAACGTCTTTACCTTCGGCAAATGTATTCAAGGCAATTAGGACTGCAGCGGCGTTATTATTAACAATTAAACTTTTTTCCGAACCGCAAATGGCAGAAAGTATTTCATTAATATGATTCTGCCGCTCGCCTCGCTTACCGGAATCCAGATCAAATTCCAAGTTCACGTAACCTTCCAGTTTTTTGGCTGCATTGGCAATAACTTTTTTTGACAGCGGCGCCCGGCCAAAACCGGTATGCAAAACAACGCCGGTACCGTTAATAATATTTTTCATGGATGGTTTAGCTAATCTGTCAATTTCATTTATAATTGCATTTATAATTTCGTTACGCTTGAGCTTTAATTTTCCTGCTTTTGCTTCTGCTCGATATTGACTTATTTCTGTTTTAATAATTTTATTTATATAATTATTATGCAACTGTGTATCTTTGTTTACTTCAAGTAATACTTCAGATACAGATGGTAGTTGCTGGAGTTGGTTTTGGTTTTGGCTCATAATTATATATGCAAATTTTTTATTATTTCAACAACACAACTTTCTGTGATTTTGTAAAAGTATCATCACTTTCCATTGATAGAGCAGTAATATGGATAATATACATTCCTGATGAAAGTGGCTTTCCGTTTTTATTTGTACCATCCCATTTTATAGAATACCACCCCGCTTCTTCTGTTTTATTTTTGAGTGTGTTTATTTTTCTGCCTAAAAGATCAAAGATAATTAACTGAACTTGGCTTTGTTCAGGAATATCATATTTGATGGTTGTTACCGGATTAAACGGATTAGGATATGCATTATGAAGAGCAAACTCTTTAGGTAAATTCATTTCCTTTTTTAATATTTCTGCTAATTCACATTGTGGACCAGCTGAATTTTCAGAAGTAAAACCTGCATCATCAACTGCATTGACTTTATAACATACTTCATCTGTCATTGACCAGTTATGAGCAATAATAACTTCAGTGTCAATATATTGAGTTTCATTGACAACAGCTAATAAATGAAATGGGCCTCCATCCCAACTACGCAAAATTTCAAACGTATTTACATCAGGTTCACTATGCCTGTAGGTCAAGCGTGGATTTTGTCCCGGGCGACCTCTTATTCTAAAATGCGTTGGCGCTGACGGGGATTGATGAAAATAATATGCGCCCATATCGGAAACAGTACCATCAGGATCATTTGGAACACTAGGGTCGCCGGCATCGATAGCCGGGCTTCCATATGCTAAATTATAATTTCCGTTTTGCAGGTCAACAAAATTCGGGTCTAAATCAACTATACATGTATTGTTATTATCAAAATTAAATATGGAATTAAAGTATAGATTATGATTATTAATAATTTCAATGAATTCATCTAAATGTAAATTTAATTCAGTATTGGAGAAGATATTATTCGCAAGGTTCATAGGCCACTCTAAGGGATATGTATAGTTACCTTCAAGGAATGAAGAAATATAACTGTTCACCCAGGTACAATTGATCATATCTAGTAAATTAACTTCATTTGGATAGTTAGGAGCATAACCATAAATTTGAACATATACATTTTCAAACTCTGAATAGTTTAAATTTATATGATTGTTTAATTGATATGTAAAAAAACGATCCCTTCCTAGTCCAAGAGCAAAATTCTTTAAAGTTGAATTATCAATATCAGCAAAGCTGTGTCGGTTTATATCTAATGTTGCAGTGGGAATACCGTTATTATCCACACTACCTGTTAGTTTTGCTTCCTGTATATCAACTATACCACCATCTACAAATATGGTAAAATTATCTGCAAATGTTATGTCTGCTCCGGAGGGAATGGTTAAGGTTTCATTCTCCTCGATAGTCAATGTATAATTTGGAGAGTCTGATACTGACCTATATTCCGCTACTATATTTGCATTTGCAGATTTGAACACAACATCCGTTATTCTATCGTAGGATGGTTGATTAACGCCCCCGCCATAGTCCAACCCATTATGAGCCGTCCAACGGTAAAACACATATAAATCAGACTGAGTTGTGTAATATTTAGAAAGGATTTTTATACGGTATATAGGATCAGTATTATTAAAATTCTCATTTTGATTTAGAAAAACTTTGTAATTTCCATTTGTTACAATCCAATCTGTTCCTGTTTGTGTTCCATTTTCTCTAACAAACCAAGGATCCTGTATTTTTATTTCTGGATGACTAAACGATAAAACGTATTTATTATCAAAATAGCCATTCATCGTATATCTAGAATCCATGATATAATTATTACGTTCTAAAAAATAATCTTGTGGAAGGTGGTCCCAATTATTGTGGAATAAATAATCACCGTTAAATTGCAAAGAATCTTGGTTGGTTTTTATATCATATGAATCACCAACACTTACAAATACAGAATCTGTTGAGTTGACTAATGGATAGTCGTAATCAGACGAGGGATTATGATCTAAAGACAAAGTTCCACTTAAAGCATCTTCCGTCTGTTCGTATCGATTTGATAATGCCATTTTGTGGAACCAAATCTTTAGCCTGAACCATCCTTCACCAATATATCTATTATTAATATCTTCAGGATCTATAACAACACCTAAATACAGATTAAGTCCATTTCGTAAAGCCATTTTCTATAATTAATGTTGCCTCATTATTACGGTCTATTGTAGCATTAAACGGAGTGGAGGGGTTCCAAATAGAAGTATTATCCCAAGGATTTAATGGTCTGTTGTAAAATCTATACCAATTTGGAATTGAATTCCACACAGCTTCTTTATCAGAAATAAATAAATTAGAATCTGGGGGTAAACTAGTTACAAAAAAACGTAGAGTATCAGTTATATTCCCTATGTTATCATCCCACCAAAAACTACCAACACCAGAGACAGAGGAGCATTCCAATATAACTTTAATACTGTCAATAATTAATTCTTCTTGATTAAATGGAAAAACACTGAATCCTCTAAAACGTGTGTCACTCCAATCATTAAAATCATGTCCATCTTTTCTTCCAGCATAACACCATAAATCTGTAACATAAACTGTGTCAGAAAAAAAAGTATCATAAGCTTTTACAACATAATCATCGCTGTAAGATTCATATATTCTTGACTCTACTTGGCAATTGACTATATTGTTGATTACAAAAACAAGTGATGGCATGATCTTTACATTTAGTTTAATCATTTTTTTAGTCCCCTTATTAATCAACTTGTTTCCCTGTAATAATTAATGCCTTTTCCTGTGGTGTAAATAATGAACCGACTCCTATACAAATACCATTTTTATACTCCATAGACCGTATCCGCATTTGTCCATTTGGATAGTTATTAAATACTTCTTGGAATAATTGCCAACTCTTTCCATTGAAATGAATTATTTCTCCCCAGATATCTACCCACAAGATATCATTATAATTATTACCACGTATTATTACCGGTACCCTCCCATCCACAAAGGCTAAATTGCTTGGAACAATTGTTTCTGTTTTATCGCTTATTGACAGTTTATTAATACCACTTTTTCCAATAATATATGTAGTATCCATAAAGCTGAATGTGGAATACATTCTTCCTAATATTCCTAAACCTGAATCAGAAGGAAATAGACTCTCAGAATAATAAATTTTTTCCCATATTCCAGTCTCATTTTCCAAAGCAATACTATGGCCATTGTTATCAACATTGTAGCCTACAGAATAAATAATTTCATCTATCCCATATATATCATGTAAATCAATATCAGTCATAATTCCTACATCTATAAATGTGCTACCATCGTAGTGAACAATACTTCCGTTATCACCAACAAAGTAAATATCTATAGATGAATTGCCCCAAATTTCATTACCAACACATACTTCTGACATCCCCATATTATTCAGATGATATAAAGACCAATTATTTCCATCCCAATGAATAGGAAAACAATGATCAGTTACCCAAATATCATTTTCCGAAAAATATAGTATACTGTATAGATCGAGTGTATTGCTGTAAATTTCTAATAATTCCCACTCTACACCATCCCAATGAGCCGCATTATATTCACCACTATCAGTTTCAATATTCCCTACAACCCATAAGTTATTCTCATCAATTATAGTTACATCACGCAAATAGCTTCCCGGTCCTCCAAGCGTATCTACCTCCCACACAAAGTTATGGCTGGTGGTGTCCATCAGGCATTTGGTTTGGTCTTCATTCCAATGGTAGCCCTCTTCACATTCGCAGTCGCCGTTTACATCTATTTGGTGGTCTCCGCAGGTTGAGGTTTCCGGTGGTTTGGGGCAGGCTTGTATAAGGAAAAAGGTTAAAGGAAGAAGAAATAAAGGAACAAGCCTTTTATTGTTAACAATATCGTTCATGATTTCAATATATCCATATTTGCAGATCAATCATGTTTAATCTCACAATTGTAACGTTTCATTTTGATTCAGAAAAGCCTTATACTGACCATTAGCTGGTATGTAAACATTACCCGGTTGCTGTCCACCACCATCCGTCCACCAAGGGTCATTTATCATTATTTCTAAATTAGCCTCCGGTTCAAATGATATATTTTCAATTATTTCATATTTCGCTTCCTGATAATCTTCATCGTCAGCGTTAAATGCACGAATAAGTTTCCAATCTGTTAAAATGTCATTCCAATTATTGTGTTGGTAGTCCACCCCGGTTGAATACCAATCAAAAAAATTAAGATTGTTTGTTTCTACATTATGTTGACCTGTCCATAAATATATAGTTTCATCAGAGGTGATCGGTATTTGTTCGTTTATTGTTAGATTACCTCCAAGATTTGTTTCATGGAATTTATTGGAAAAAGTTATCGACCATTCTTTTTTACCAAAATAATTAATGTGATCAAATAAAGCAGGAGGGCTAGTTTCAATTTCATAATAGTATCCCCCACTACCTTGTTCTAAACCTTGGTCATTTCGAAAATTCCATTGAAATTTGTGTTCACCAGCTTCCTTCTGATAGTCATAACTTAGAAGTTCTGCTCCATTGTAAGCTGATTTAAGTGTCACTGTTACAGTAGATGGTAACAAAAGTTGATAATCTATATGGTGGCTCCATTCGTTTATATTCTCAGAAATAGTTGTAAACACATTGCTACCCGAGGTTGTAGCAATTGGGTAATTATTATAAAAATACATCAAACTTTTTGGCGTACCATAGACCACTGGATAGGTTATTTCTAATTCCTCGCAGAAATAATTCCCTACAATGGTAACAACATCATCGCAAGTTGAATTAATCATATCATCATTATTGTCAGGGTTTACACCCCAATACACATCTGGGTAATTTTTCCACCATAAATTAGGATTATTTCCCCTTACGTTGATTAAATCATATTCGTTATAAGATATTTCTCTGTTAGGTATTATTTCTTCATCGAAAGTAATCTTAAAATTCATTAAATTATATCCAGCTATTGAAACAGGTTTCACCTGTTTACCAACCGCAACATGATAACCGGGGTTTGGATAACACGCTCCGGTTATTTCCATAAATCCACCAGTTTGCATGCAATCCTGCGGTCTTTCCCAACTCATAAAATTCATTCTCATTTTAGTCCAACCTCCGATGTATACATGAGGATGCGTATCTGTTCTTTCCAAATAACTCCAATCGTATCTATCTAATACTCCATGTCTTTGATATAGTGCGCCAACAGGTATTGCACTAGCAGGATTAACACCGTCTAACAAAACAGCAATATGTTCCCAATCTCCTTCATGAATATTACTTGCATCGTTAAATGGATAGTAAAACCAATACTGAATTAATGTGAACAAATTATTCCCCAGTGTTTGAGTTATTATGTTGAAATATACAGTAGGCTGCAAATTTTGAGGTAAAATGACTTGTTCGAAATATGTTTGCCATGAAGATGGATCATGGTTATCAAACGGGAGAGGTATCCAACCATCGTTTTGTACAAAATCACTTTCATCATATATTTCATGAACAGGTGTTGGAAATAGGGGATTGTTTTCATGGTAGTGAAGGATCGGGCCGTACATTAATGCAAATACCGATTCATAGTTGTCTTCGATACCATTCCCATTATTATCCTGAGACAATGTATTGTTGACAAGTATAGTTATTGATAAGAATTGTATTATTACTTTCACCGGTTCTCCTTTCTTGTGCTTATTATCGTGTATTTATACCGCGAACAACAAGATTTCCTCCAACAATAATTACAATATCATCATACAAACAAATAGATTTCAGCCAAACTCCCCATTCATCATAAAATTCGCTAAAATGCTGCCAACTATTGCCATTATAATGTAGGATTGTATTTCTGGTACCACAAACAAATATATTGTTCCAAGCATTTCCACGGACTTTAAGAGGATAGCCCATGAGAGAATCATCAAAATCCCATCTTCTCTCGAACGCCCAGCGAGTACTTTTGGTTTCTTTTGAAACATGAAAAACTCCCCATCCACCCACAACAACTAGGGAATCGTTAGATAAACTAGCCCAACTACTGCTGATGGTGAGTAAAATATTGTCTGTTGGGGTTGTATATTCGTCAAGATTTGTGTCCCATTCATAAAATGTGTTCCATGTGCTTCCATTGTAGTATAAAACAACTGAACCACCCGTTTCTTTCCCAGATACCCAAATTTCTGTTTCTGATACTCCCCAAATATCCAACAAATCTACTTCTGTCCCACTCTCTATTTGTTGAAAAGAATCACCATCATAGTGTACAATTCCTCCTTCATATCCAACAAAATACATATTAGATGAAGAAGTTCCCCATGAATCAAAACCTGCACTTACATTGAGTCCCATATTTTGAATATGAAATAATGTCCATTCGTTTCCATCCCAATGAATTGGAAGCCCAAACGATGTTACCCAAATATCATTATCAGCAAAATATTGTATACTGTATAGATCAAGGGTATTGCTGTAAATCCCCATCATTTCCCACTCATTTCCATCCCAATGAGCCGCATTATATTCACCACTGTCTGTTTCAATATTCCCTACCACCCATATGTTATTCTCATCAATTATAGTTACATCACGCAAATAGCTTCCCGGTCCTCCAAGTGTGTCTACCTCCCACACAAAGTTATGACTGGTGGTATCCCAGCAGCAGACGGTGGAATCATCAGCGCAGGGGCTTTGTCCTACAGGGCAGTCGGCAAGTTGTGGTTTGTTTTCTGGTGGGTCGGGGCAGGCGAGGTGGATTAGGAGCAGGATTGGGATAAGGATTAAGGTTGTGGAATAATTCTTACTAGTATTTGATTTCCCTATCGTTTTCATACACTGTAATTTACGCAGAATTTATCATCCTATGCTGACTTCCGGATGATCATATAACTGGTAAACAGTGCCGGGATTAATAAAAAGCCCATGACGGGAAACACTGCGGCCACGCCTTGGCTTTCCGCAATAAATCCGCCAAATCCTGCTGCCAGCGAACCGATACCAAAACTCAAGAAAAAGCTGACGCCGTAGCCCAGTCCCCTATTGGCGCTGTGGGTAAATTCAGCAATAAGTGTATTGCTGATAGGTTGGTTGGAAAAATAGGCCATCCCCATAAAAAGACTAAATACCACCAGCCACACATCTGAACTGTAACCCATGAGCAATAAAAAGGGAATATTCACAGCAACAATAAGAAATAACATTTTGGGGCGATTATAGAGGCTGCCCAGCCGTCCGCCCATGAGTTGACCGACAATTCCTGCTAAAAATACTAATGAGGGGAAAATCCCTGCTTTCATCGTATTGGAAATAAAGGGCATAAAGT
>CAZORD010000007.1:10709-48682 GCA_964582455.1 uncultured bacterium
GGATGATAAATACTGCAGAAAAATCCCATACATCCCAAACCTATGACCATTATAAATAATGAGCTTGAAACTGAAACCAATAGCGCCGAGACCCCTGAACCCACGAGATAAAATATTAATAGTGCCCGGCCTCCCAGTTTGCGTTCTGCCCAGCCGGCGGGAATAGCACCGATTCCAAACATGAAAGCACTGACAGTTACAACGAGACCTAATGTATCCAACCCTGCGTTGAATTCATTCCGTAAAATGGGAATTAAGCTGGGCAATGTTAGCATTAAAGCATGGACCGATAAATGACTTCCGCCGGTAATGCCAAGTACTATTTTTTCAAATTTGCTCATATACTGTTTTTGCTATTCTGATACCGACTCGACGGAAGAGGAATCTCAAGGATGTTAAACATATAATGCTTGAGATTCTTCACCCCACACTACGTGTAAGCTTCAGGACGACAGTTGATATTATATAAAAAAACCCTCATTGACAAACCAATGAGGGTTTTTTTAATCAATAGATATGTTGCTTATCTCTTTTCAGTAATACGTGTGGCTTTTCCTGATCGTCCACGGAGATAATGCAGTTTTGCACGGCGAACCTTCCCGCGGCGCACTACATTGAAATTGGCGATCATAGGTGAATGTATAGGGAAAATTCGCTCCACACCAATACCGTTGGAGATCTTCCTTACAGTGACGGTTTCTTCAATTCCACCGCCTTTTCGCCCAATAACGACTCCCTGATATTTCTGAATTCGCTCTTTGCCTCCTTCGACAACGCGGACATCCAGTTCGACTGTATCCCCGGAATTGAATAACGGTATATCCGTTTTTAATTGGTCCTGTACTACTTCGTGTAATTTATTCATCATTTACTCCGATATTGCATTGTTTTCTAAATATGTACGCCATAAATCCGGGCGCTTTTCCTGTGTGATATATTCTCGTTGAGACTGTCTCCAATCTTCAATTTCTTTGTGATGGCCGTTCAATAAAACGTCTGGTACTTCCAATCCCTCAAAATCACGTGGTTTGGTAAAGTGCGGGTTATCCAAAAGATCTCCATAAAATGAATCTGTTTCCGCTGATTCCCGTGAATTCAATACTCCCGGCATCAATCGAACCATAGAATCGATCATGATCATGGCCGGTATCTCGCCGCTGGTTACAACGAAATCTCCTATTGAAAATTCGTCAGTTACGTGTTTTTCGATCACACGTTGGTCAATGCCTTTGTAATGTCCGCAAATAAATATCAAATGGTCATGCTTACTGAATGATTCGGCAGTTGCATGGCTCCACTTCTGTCCCTGTGGTGATGGAAAGACAACACGGACGTTGTCATCATCGATCCATTCCAATGCACTATCAATGGCGTGCATTAGAGGTTTCGCCATCATGACCATACCGCTGCCTCCGCCGAAGGGAGTATCATCGATCTGGCGATAATTCCCTTTTCCGAATTCACGGAGATCAACCACATTATATTCCACCACTTTCTCTTCAGCAGCTTTGCGCAGCATGCTTTGTTCGATGATGACATTAACCATCTCCGGAACGGGTGTTATGATGGCTATCTTTTTCACAGCAGTCCTTCCATTGGCGCAATCATGATTACATGCAATAAATGGTCCACACCAATAATAATCTCTTTGATCACAGGGATCAATTTTTCATTTTCTCCGTCCTGGATTACATATACATCATTGGACGGCAGCCAGAGAATATCCGATAATTCGCCAATGAATTCACCGGATTCAGTAATGACGCTATAACCCAGCAGGTCTTTGGAAATAAGGTTAGCATTATCACCGTCCCTGCCTTCAGCAAAAAGTGTTTGTCCAATGAGTGTTTCGGCATCGTCACGAGAGCCAACACCTTCGAATTTGAAGCGCCGTTTCTTTCCCTGACCAATGGATTTCGATAATTTAATCTCTCGAACCATTTCCATATCAAAACCAATGCGCAGACCGCGTGTTTCTATATATTCATCGAAATACCGCGAAAGGGGCCGCAGGCGAACTTCGCCGTGTTGTCCACTTACGCGAGATATTGTTGCTATGGGATGAACTTTTTTCTTCGACATGTCAGTCAATCACATCCAAACGGGCACGTTTACCACCTTCTTTAGCATTGATGGCGAAAACCAGTGTGCGCAGTGCAGAAATGTTGCGGCCGCGCTTACCGATCACTTTACCGTAATCGCCTTCACCCACGGTCAATTCGTAGATGATGCGCTGTTCCGTTTCTACTGCATTCACTTGTACTTCATCCGGTTTATCTACTAACTGTTTGACTACCATCTCGATCAATTCCTGCATGTCAGTCTCCTTGCAACCTTACTCGTCGCTTTTTATTTCTCTTTATCTTCTTCAGAAGATTTTTCTTCTTCCTCTGGTTCGGCTACTTCTTCGGTTGTTTCTTCTTCAGCTAGAGCTTCTACTACTGCTTCTTCCTGACTCTCATCTTCTGGTTCTGTTCCACCACTGTCATCACTTTCTCCTTTTGCTGCCGGTTCATCCTCTTCTTGTGGCTCATCAGCTGTTGTTTCATCTTCAGGTGTTTCTGCAACTGATTCTTCTACAGGAGTTTCTTCTTCTGTCTTTCCTTCTTCAACTTCCTCTTCATCAGCATTATTGTTCTCAACTGGCTCCTCTTTAGCTTCTTCATCAGTACTTTCTTCTTCAGAACTATCTTCGACTTTTTCTTCCTCCGTCGGCGTTGCTTCAGCTGATTCTTCTTCACTTTCTTCAGCTACCGGTTCCTCAGCGCTGGTTTCTTTTGTTGCCTCTTTTTTTGCCGGTTTTTCTTCAGCCATTTCGACACTGGATTCCTCTGCAACTTCCTCTGTTACTTCAGCTGATTCTTCTTCACTTTCTTCAGCTGCTGCAGTTTCGGCTTCTTCATCTTTACTGTCTTCAGATGCTTCTTCTCCAGGAGCATCCTCTTCAGATTCAGTTTCTTCCGCTGCTGCTTTTTCATCAGGTGTTTCATCTTCAGGTGTTTCTGCAACTACTGCGGCGGCCTCAGCTTCTTGCTCAGCGGCTTGCAGTTTTTCTTCCGTTTTTTTAGCCGCTTTTTCTGCCCTGCCTTTTAATACTTCGTCACGCTCCAGTGCCCATTTTTTCATTTCTTTTTCAACAGCAGCATCGTCCAATCCTTGGCTGATCAAATGCCAGCGGTGGGACAGGCCTGTTCGTTTTAAAATATTATGAGCCGTTTCTGTGGTTTGGGCACCTTCTCCCAGCCAATGCAGTATCCTGTCTTCTTTGAGAGATAAATTCTTTTCATCATCTGTTTCCAAAGGGTTGAACCAGCCCAATTCCTCAATGGCTGCACCATCACGGCGAGCCCTTTCGTCCATAACCACCATGCGGTAAAACGGTCTGTTTCTGCGTCCTATTCGTTTCAGTCTTATTTTAGTAGCCAATTCGATCTCCTTTTAGCTTATTCCCATAAAGTTCCCCAGCGGCATTTTGCCGGGCTTCTTTTTTCCAAATTGTTTCATCATTTTTTTCATTTGTGCAAACTGCTTCAATAATTGGTTGACTTCTTGTAATGATCTGCCTGATCCTTGTGCAATTCGCTTGCGGCGACTGCCATCTATCAAACTGGGGTGTTTACGTTCTTCAACCGTCATGGAATTTATAATAGCTTCTGTCCATAACAATTGACTGTCATCCATGCTCATGCCCTTTAACAGTTTACGATTCATTCCTGGCATCATCCCCACTAATTGCTGGAGCGAGCCCATTTTTTTAAGCTGCATTAACTGCAGCTGAAAATCTTCCAAATTAAATTCATTACCTAGCATTTTCTTTTCCAGTTTGGCTACGGTTTTTTCGTCCGTAACATCCTTCGCTTTCTCCACAAGCGAGATCACATCGCCAAACCCTAGAATGCGATCAGCCATCTGTTTAGGATTAAACGGCTCCAAACCTGCTATCTTTTCCGATACCCCAGCAAATTTGATGGAAGCTCCTGTTACTTGCCTGATCGACACAGCTGCTCCGCCCCGGGCATCTCCGTCTAATTTTGTTAGAATGGTGCCGGTTAAGGGTAATGCTTCAGAAAATGCTTTGGCTGATGTAACGGCATCTTGCCCAGTCATACTATCTGCCACGAACAATACTTCGTTGGGTTGCACATCATCAGCGATCTGCTGAATCTCAAGCATCATTTCACCGTCAATATGTAACCGGCCGGCAGTATCCAGAATAACAACATCTGTTTTTTCTTTTTTCGCTTTATCAACAGCATTGGTACAAATAGTAACCGGATTACCTAAACCTTCATCATATACGGATACATCGATCTGCTGACCCAATGACTGCAATTGTTCAATAGCCGCAGGTCGATATACATCTGCAGCGACTAATAATACTTTCTTTCCATTACTGGTTAACATTTTGGCCAATTTTGCACAGGTGGTCGTTTTTCCAGATCCCTGGAGCCCGGCCATTAGAATGACCGCTGGTTTTCCATCCAGTTCCAGTTCAGACGTATCATCACCCAAAATATGGATTAATTCCTCATGAATGATCTTGATGAACTGTTCCCCGGGTTTGATGGACTTTAAAACCTTGATACCTTCCGCTTTTTCCTGGACTTGGGCGATGAAATCACGAGCAACATTGAGGTTCACATCCGCTTCCAATAGTACGCGGCGTATTTCTCGAGACGTTTCCTTAATATTGCTGTCAGTGATCTTCCCCAACCCTCGGAGGCGGCGGAAAATATCATCAAATCGATCTGTTATTTGTTCAAACATAAAATTTCGGCTCGAATAAAGCCGATAAAATTAACTATTTCTCTTTAGGGATTCAATAAAATAGAATAAAGAATATTAAGCGTCAAACTTGACAGATACGAGTTTGGAAACACCCTTTTGTTCCATGGTTACCCCGAAAAGATAATTGGCAGCTTCCATGGTCAGCTTGTTGTGCGTAACAACGATGAATTGTGTTTCATCAGCAAACGCTTCCAATACTTTAGTGAATTTGCGGATATTGACATCGTCCAAAGGTGCGTCAACCTCGTCCAGGATACAGTAAGGGCTTGGTTTATATTGGTATATAGAAAACAGTAGAGCGATAGCTGTTAAAGACTTTTCTCCCGCTGACAGCACACGTAAAGAACTGTTCTTTTTTCCCGGCGGTTGGGCGTGGATGGCAATGTCTGCTTCCAGCGGATCCGGATCACCTATCAGCGTCAGGGATCCTTTACCTCCCTCAAAGAACATGGAGAATAATTTTTCGAAATTGACCTTTATCTGGTCAAATGTCTCTATAAAAAGTTTACGTGCTTCACGATCAATTGTTTGAATGGTTTCCCGCAGGTTTTCTTCAGATTCAATAAGGTCTGCTTTCTGTTCCTCCAATAATTCCAGCCGTTCACTTTCAGCGTCATGCTCATCCTTTACTGCCATATTAATGGGGCCAATATTCTCGATACTGCGGTTGATCTTGTCAATGCGTTCTTCCAGTTCAAAAATGTTTTCATCTACATTCAGGTCTTTCGGTATCATTGCATCATAACGATCCTTGATCCGTTCAGAGACTCGTTTTACCTGTTGGTCAATTTCAACAATATCCAGTTCAGCAGATTTCAGATCTTCCAACAAACTTTCGCGACTGTGCTGTTCTTCACGAATCTTTGTTTGGATTACCTCAATTTCATTGAAAGTTTCTTGAACTGTTTCCTTTTTCAGATCCAGAATAGACCTTCTTTTAGTAACAACTGCGCTCGCCTTTTGTAAAGCCTGCTTATCAGCAGACACTTGTTTTTCCAGGTTCTTTTGAAACTGCTCAAGTTCTTTGATCTCTTGATCAATTTCTTTCTGCCGTTTGGTTAATTCAGCTGCCGATTCTTCTGCTGTGCGTTTCTGAAATAGGAGATTATCCCGCTGGTTCTCCAAGTTCAATACTTCAATACGTAGGTCTTGAACCTGTTTATGAAATTCATCTCGTTTATTACGAATTTCCAGGAGTACATCATTGGCTTTGGTAAGATCCTCTACCAGTTTTGAAATAACCCTTTCTCCTTTTTCTGCTGAAGGTGATAATTTTATAATGGATGCTTTTAATGATGCGATTGCCGCATTTGTTTCCTCAATATCACTGGCTATTGTCTTCATTAACTCTGCATGCTGCTCATTGCGAATTTTTTGCTGCAGGATTACACTTTCCTGGGAACTTACCTTTTCATGCAAAACATTTAACGCTTTTTCAGCTTGCTGTTTTTCATCTAATGCTTTCTGCAATTGTTCTGTTAATTTGGCTAATGATCTACTGACAGAAATTTGCTCATTTTCATTTTCTTTAAGCTGTTTTGCCAGTGCTTGCAGCTGTTCTTTACGGCCAACCAGCCCCTGACTTTTTTTGATTTGTTTCAAAATCATATTTGTTCCTGAAAACATGCCGTCCATATCCACAAGATCCCAACCGGACAATGATTTATCTTTAATTGCCGCAGCAAGGTCAGTTACGATCAACACCCTGCCCAGCAAAGCGTTGACTAAAACATTATATTTCTTATCAGCTTTGACAACATCAGCTGCACACACCATCACTAATTTGCTATTGGGTATTTTACCCTGTTTATTCCTTAATACTGAAATTTCTTTTAAAGGCAGAATGGCAGCACTGCCCTGTTTTTGATCCTTAAGAGTTTGCAGTATTTTTAATGCAGTTCGCCTATCATCAGCCACTAAACAACCGGCAGTTGAACCCAAAATGTTCTCAATGACATTTTGATATTTTTTATCCACATCCAATAATTCTGCACATATTCCATGCACAGCTGTAAAATCCTTAAGATGATCCAGCACATATTTCACTCCGCTTGGATATCCTTCCTTTGATTCCAGTAAATGTTCATAGAACTGTAATTGGTTGAGCAATCCTTCGTGTCTTGTCTTTAAGCTGTGTTCCCGCCGAATGGCTTCCTGCTCTTCCAATTCCAGTGTTTTAACCGCTGAAGACATCTTTTCCACGGTCAAATTTTGAAGTTCACGTTTTTTCTGTAATGCAGCTATACTTTTTTCATTCGTTAGCTGATTCTTTTCGAATTCTTTAAGGTCCTGCGCTAAGTTTGATTCTCTTTCTTGCAGAGTTTGCAAACTGTTTTCTTTTTCACCGAGCATATCTGCCGTACGCTTGTATAAGGATTCCTGGTTTGCCAACTTTCGCTGCTCATCCCAGCGTTTATCCTGCAATTCATCCACATCCGATTGGGCTTGTTTATATTTTTTATCTATAGATTCGAACGCTGTTTTTTCTTTTTTATAGATCTCCAATTGGTCATCGATCTGCGGAAGGAGTTCCCGGGTCTCCATTTCATAATCAGCAACATGCTCATTCAGCTGGGTAATGCGATTTTTATTTGTGGATTTTTCACGGTTTAAGCGCTCAACTGCCGCTTCAGCGCCACTGCGTTTTTCAGAAGCAACCAATACATTCCGCTGGGCTGTATCACGCACCTCCTCTTCTTTTGCGATAGTACTGCGCAGATCATCCAATTCCTGCTGTTGACTTTGATAAACTGATTTCAGCTGATCCAGCTCTTTTTCATGGATCGAAGTTTCTGTGGCGGTGGATTCCCGCAGGTGTTTGAAATCCTGGATCTTCTTTCTAAATGGTGCGGCGGCTTCTTCATATTCTTTAATTTTGACAAATGCCAAGGCGATTTCTCGCTGGCAAAGTTCAGTGGATAATTTTTCATGGCGCTCGAAGCGCTTCAGCTGCAACGCCAGTGCCTTGACCTTGGACTCCACTTCAGCAATGATATCGTTCACCCGTTCCAAGTCGGTCCGGACTGCTTCAAATTTTCTCAATGTTGCTTTGCGCTGATGCTTGTATTTATTGATTCCAGCAGCCTCTTCGAACATGCGCTTGCGGTCATCGGTAGTTTCAGACAATATCTGTTCGATCATTTTCAGCTCGATGACCGAATAGGCGTCAGCGCCCATGCCTGTATCAATAAAAAGGTCTTGGATATCTTTTAGTCTGCAGGGAGTCCTGTTGATAAAATATTCACTGTCTCCGCTGCGGAACACACGGCGGCCGATCTCCACATCATTATACTCCAGTGGCAGCTTGCCTTTATTGTTGTGAACAGTGAGGGATACTTCGCAGACGCTTAAGGGTTTCAATGTATCTGCGCCGCTGAAAATAACATCTTCCATTTTACCGCTGCGCAGGACACTGTATTTCTGTTCGCCCAGGACCCAGCGAATGGCATCGACGATATTGGTTTTTCCGCAGCCGTTGGGGCCGACGATGGCGGTGATGCCTTCGCCGAATTTCAGGATATCCTTCCTGGCGAAGGATTTAAATCCGTGGATGTTTAGATCTGATATATACACTTAGTGCTGGTTTGGGCAGTTTGTGGTAGTGGAATTTATGTATTTTTAGAGGAGAATGCTACATTTTACCCCGGCGGCCATGTCATCTGCCGACCACCCAGCAAATGGAGATGGATGTGGTAAACGGCCTGTCCCCCATCACTGTTGCAATTAAATACCGTGCGATAACCTGCATCGGCAATACCCTCCTGCTCTGCAATTTCTTTAGCGGCTAGCATTATTTCACCCATAAGTGATTTATGGGATTCATCAAGATCATTCGTAGTAGAAATATGTTCTTTTGGAATAATAAGGATATGTGTGGGCGCTTTGGGATCAATATCCCGGAAGGCAAAAACTTGATCATTCTCATAAACGGTATCTGCCGGTATATCACCGACAACGATTTTACAGAAAAGGCAATCATTCATTGAAACCTCCATGTTCTATAATGTTCAATGCTGTTATGGCCGCAGTCTCTGACCGCAAGCGCCTGTTGCCCAAGGTTACAATATCTATATTGTTATCTCTTATCACATTCATTTCATTTTCAGAAAAATCACCTTCCGGCCCGATCAATACGCTTACTTCATGCGCTGATTTTTCATGCAGCCAAATTGCAAGCGCTTTCTCACCTGCACTTTGCAGGCAAACCGTTAAGCTTGATCTATCCTCTAAATAATTGTCCAGCGTGGTAGTTTCATGCAATGTGGGAAAGCGGCTGCGGCCGCATTGTTTTGCAGCCGTTTTAACAATTTTTTTCGAACGCTCCATATTCAATGATTTTTTTACGCACCTATCCAAAATTAAAGGAGTGATGGATGCTGCACCGCATTCAACAGCTTTTTCCAACAGCCATTCAAAGCGGTCAAGTTTGATCAATCCCACCGCCAAATGCATGGTTACATTTGCTTCAGCATGATCCGGGATCCTTTCTAAAATATCCCCTGAAACAGACTTGCCATTTTGTGTAATGATCCCCTTATATGCTGTCCCCACACCATCCAGCAGCCATATCTCATCATTCACCTGCAGACGCAAAACATTTGCGGCATGATGGGCTTCTTCAGCATTGAGGTTAAAGTGATCTTCAGTAATTTGATTTGCAGATATATAAAAAAAGTGCTCGCCGGACATCAGCGCCGCCAGTTGAAACCTACTTGGATTATGGCGCCGCTGTAATGCTTTTCACCATCCACTTCACCATTCATGGGTAAAATATCAAACCCGGCGCCGGCAGATACAATCATATTATTCATCATCAGGAAATCGGCACCGACTCCTACATTCGCGCCAAATGTCCAGAAACCCCTGGACCTTTTCCAGCGATCCATGAATTTATCACTATCAGCGCCATCAATAGTCAGGACAGGCCCCGCTTGAAAAGTTAAAAAGGGGGCAAAATTATTGGCAATCTGATCAGCAAAAGGAAAATATTTCACACCGCCGAACATGGGGACAATCAGAACGTACTTATCTCCTGATGAACGGTATTGATTAGTATAAGGGTCGTAGACCATCATAAAATCTTCACCCTTTACATCGAAGAAGCGACTGTGAAAAAGCCATTGCAGTTTATTATTGGAATACCAGACCTGGTGATAAAATACTCCCGTACCCTGTTCGCCGACTTGTAAGCCGAAGCCCTTGTAACCCTCAACTGCAGGCAATGAATTAATTATAGATATTATAAGAATTAATTTTTTCATATGGTTATAACTACTTTTCCGAACTGTTCGCTGTTTTCCAGATATTCATGCGCTAAAGCTATATCATCCAAGGAAATAATTTTATCTATTTTGGGTTTCAATTGTCCCTCTGCCACAAGCTTGATGACCTGAGTAAATGAATCCGCATCACCCATAGTTGAGCCCAATACCGACTGCTGCTTGAAAAATAAATGCCGCAGGTCAATGGCAGCATTGGCACCTGTTGTTGCTCCGCAGGTGACCACACGCCCGCCATTTTTTAACACTTTCATGGATACATTCCACGTCGCCGAACCTACATGTTCAAAAACAACATCCACTTTACCGCAAAACTTTTTAACCTCATCAGCAACATTTTCATTATAATGATGCACAACCATGTCAGCGCCGAGTTCACGCGCATAATTACACTTTTCATCGGTTCCTGCTGTAGCAATTACATTACAACCGGCTATTTTTGCAATTTGGACCGCCATATGTCCCACACCTGAACCGGCGCCCCATACCAGCACATTTTCTCCCGGCTGGACGTTTGCACGTTTAATGAGCATTTGGTAAGCCGTTTGGCCTACAAGGGGAAAAGCTGCCGCTTCGGCAAAAGAAATATTTTCCGGTTTAGGTTCTACACATTTTTCATCCAGGACAAAGAATTCACAATTTGTGCCGTTTGTGGATTCACCTAAAATACCCATCGTTGCGCACATATTTTCATTCCCGGCCTGGCAGCTACGGCATTCTCCGCAATAGACCAATGGTTGGACAAGCACTTCATCATCCGCTTTAAACCTCGAAACACCCTCACCAACTTTGCAGATAGTTCCTGCGCCATCACTGCCTAAAATCATGGGTAGAGGTATACCAGGAAAGCCATTTCGCACCCATATATCCAGATGATTTAGAGCAGATGTTTTTAAGTGGATTCGTACCTGGCCGGGACCCGGCTCGGGTTTAGGAATATCGTCTACCTGCAGAACATCCACACCGCCATGTTCATGAATGCGGACAGCTTTCATTTATCAGCTGAAAACAATTTTTTATCTAAGCTAAAATCACCGGCGCCGCTTAGCGCTAAGGCAGCACAAATAGATGCATAAGCAAGGGCCATCTCGGGACTGCCTTCGCCAGTGGTAATATGCATATTTACACCCACGAGCATTGTAATCATTAACAATCCGGCTGCTATGCGTGTGCCCAAACCTATCCCGATCAAAAAAGCACCAATCGATTCAGAAAATGCTGCCATAAAGCCCCAGAAAACAGGTAGAAAAGTGATACCAAGATGTTTCATGCCAAATTCACCAACTCCTGCCCAACGCTCGGTTCCTCCGGTGATCTTGTCCCAGCCATGATTAGTGATCATCAACCAGGCGATACCGATCCTCAAAACAAGCAAGCCGTAATTACAACATTTACTGCAATCACTGAATAACGCTGCTATATATTTATTCATCATTGATCTCCTTATAATCGGCGTCCTGGATATCCATTTTCCGGTAATCAGTTTTTTGTTTTTTCTGTGGAGATTTTTGTATCATACGGACATTTTTCAAAAACCTGTAACCGGCAAAAATCAACACCAGAATCAGAAATGTTTTTAACATGGTCTATTGGGCTACGGGATTAAAAAACTTTGTACCTGTCACCGGCTGGCGGATATAATTGATCACTTCATCAAGGTCACCCTGGTTATGGACAAAGTCAATATTATTGGTATTGATGATCACCAGGGGTGTGTCCTGGTAGCGGAAAAAATATTCAGTGTACAATTGGTTCAGGGCATCTATATACTCTTCTGAAATATTTTTTTCCATTTCCCTACCCCGCCTGGCTATATTGCGCATAAGTGTATTTGTATCCGCCTGAAGAAAAATGACCAAGTCAGGATTGATTACATTTTTTTCCAATAAATTCGCTACTGTATCATAGAGCGTCATTTCTTTTTCATCCAAATTCAGTGATGCAAATAAACGGTCCTTTACAAACATATAATCAGCGATGAGCAGGTTATGGAACATATCCACCTGGCGTAATTCCTGCTGCTGTTGATAACGCTTGAGTAAAAAGAAAAGCTGAGTCTGAAAAGCATATCGTTGCGGTTCTTCGTAAAAATCAGACAGGAAGGGATTTTCATCAAACCCTTCCATAATTAGTCGGGCACCCAAGCGTTCTGCAAGGAGGTTAGCCAAACTGGTCTTGCCGACACCGATAGGCCCTTCAATAGCGACGTAATACAGATTTCTCATGCGTTCTTTTCCATAACATGTTTATTTATATTGGATGGATCCGGGCAAAGGTTCAATAATTCAGCTACAGTAATATTGATAACAGGAATTTTGAAATCAGGTGCAAGTTCAGCCCAGGGGACCAATACAAACTTACGATTCGCCAAGTCAGGATGGGGAATGCTTAATTGCTCTGTTTCTAAAAATGATCCGCCATACGTCAGAATATCAATATCGATTGTGCGCGGTGCATTTTTTTCACGAGCATCTGGGCGGCCCAGCAGCTTTTCTACATTCTGGCAGGCATCGAATAAATCGAAAGCAGAAAAATCCGTTTCATATGATACAACTGTATTCAGGAAATCCGGCTGGTCTGCATTGAAAAGCGGCGGACTATTATAAAAGGAAGCGCTTTTAATTTCATTAATTTCATGATATGTAGATAGTGCAGTAATTGCACTGGCAAGATTCGATTCACGGTCTCCAAGGTTTGAACCTAATGATAAAAATCCGGATTCAGGCATAATCTTCCCTTTTACGGGAAATTTCTACTTCCACTGTATCTAGTTTTCCTTTAATGATAGCTTCAGGTTTACGTACGCGAATAGTTAATTCATCAACTTTAAAATTTGAGATTATTTCTTCACCTATTAATTCAGCCAATGCTTCTATCAGGTTAAATTTATTTTCGGTAACACATTGTTTTACTTGATTATATACTGCTTCATAATCAATTGTCTGATTTACATCATCCGTTTTGCAGGCACTTGCAAGATTTGTTTTTATCTCTACATCCACTTCAAATGGGCCACCTTTTTCTTTTTCAAATTTATGCACTCCGTGGTAGCCATAAAACTGCATGTTTTTTAAACGAATGATACCCATGAGAAAAATAAATTTACTCCCCGATTTGTTCTCCAGTCAACGAGTAGAAATAAAAAAGCCTTCCCGATAAACCAGGAAGGCTTTTTAGTTTAATGATTGGAATTACATCATTCCACCCATGCCGCCCATTCCAGGATCACCCATTGGAGGCATTGGCGGTTCTTTTTCAGGAATCTCTGTTACAGCAGCTTCTGTGATGAGAATCATACCAGCAATTGAGCAAGCATTTTCCACAGCCACGCGTGCGACTTTAGTTGGATCAATGATACCGGCTTCGAACATATCCACATAACTTTCATCACGGGCATCGAAACCATGGGAACCTTTTCCTTCACGTACGTTTTGCACTACGATGGAAGCTTCAGCACCTGCATTTTCGCAGATCTGGCGAATGGGAGATTCAAGGGCACGGTGTAATATGTTTACACCTACCGATTGTCCGCCTTTTAGCTTCAATTTACCCAGTGCATCCTGTGCTCTCAATAGTGCTACACCACCACCGGGAATAATTCCTTCTTCCACTGCGGCGCGAGTTGCATGCAGAGCATCTTCTACGCGGGCTTTCTTTTCTTTCATTTCCACTTCCGTGGCGGCACCGACGTTGATAACAGCTACACCACCTGAAAGTTTGGCCAGGCGTTCCTGGAGCTTTTCGCGATCATAATCCGAGGATGTTTTATCAATCTGAACTTTGATCTCATTGATACGGCCCAAAATAGCATCTTTCGTCCCGCCGCCATCAACGATAGTTGTATCGTCCTTATCGGATACAATGCGCTTGGCTGTACCCAGGTATTCAATGGTAGCATTTTCCAGTTTATAACCGGCATCTTCAGAAATGACAGTACCACCGGTCAACACGGCAATATCTTCCAGCATCGCTTTACGGCGATCACCAAATCCAGGTGCTTTCACTGCTAATACTTTAAAAGTACCGCGCAGTTTATTCACCACGAGAGTTGCCAATGCTTCACCTTCCACGTCTTCAGCAATGATCATGATCTGCTTACCGGTCTGGACAACTTTTTCAAGTAAAGGCAGCAGGTCTTTCATGTTGCTGAGCTTTTTATCATGGATCAGGATATAGGCATCTTCCATTTCCGCTTCCATGGATTCGGAATTGGTAACGAAATACGGTGACAAGTAACCGCGGTCGAACTGCATACCTTCCACGAATTCGAGGAATGTTTCGGCCGTTTTGCTTTCTTCCACTGTGATAACGCCATCTTTACCCACTTTTTCCATTGCTTCAGCGATTTTTTCGCCGATCTCACGGTCATCGTTTGCAGAAATACTGGCCACATTAGCGATCTGTTCACTGTCAGGAAGATCCTTACTTTGTGACTTCAGGGCTTCTATAACCGTCTCACGTCCTGCATCAATACCACGCTTGATTGACATGGGGTTGGCTCCGGCTGTCACGTTTTTCAGACCTTCGGCGACAAGGGCCTGGGCCAGGACGGTAGCCGTGGTTGTGCCGTCGCCGGCAACATCCGACGTTTTGGACGCAACTTCACGGACCATTTGGGCACCGATGTTTTCCAGTTTATTTGCAACTTCAATTTCCTTGGCGACAGTAACACCATCCTTGGTGACGGTAGGTGCGCCAAATTTCTTTTCAATAACGACGTTGCGGCCTTTGGGGCCCAGTGTGACTTTTACAGCATCAGCCAGTTTATCCACACCTGCTTTCAGGGCGTTACGCGCGTCAAGACTATAGGTAATTTCTTTAGCCATTGCTTCTATCCTCCTTACAGGATGGCGAGAATATCACTCTCGCGCATGATTAAATATTCTATTCCATCGTGGGTGACTTCTGATCCGGAATATTTTCCGTATAACACTTTGTCACCTTTTTTAACAGTCATTGCGATTATCGTGCCGGCATCGCTGGCTTTGCCAGGGCCGACTGCTGCGACTGTTCCTTGTTGAGGCTTTTCCTGTGCTGTGTCAGGAAGGATGATACCACCAGAGGATTTTTCCTCCGCAGCAGCAGCTTCCACAACCACACGGTCAGCCAATGGTTTGATGTTCAAAGCCATCATTTAACTCCTATTTGTTTTGTTGTTAGTTATTGTTTGTCTTCCAGTAGAATGCCCATAGGCAGCAGAGAAATTATATGTTAAAAATAACGTAAATCAATACTTTTTAGCACTCTTTATAGTAGAGTGCTAAATTACTTTCCTGTACTGCCGAATCCTCCGCTGCCACGTGTTGTATCTGATAATTCATCCACTAATTCAAAATGGATCGGTGAACCGTCCATGGCGACCAATTGAAACAAACGCTGTCCCGGCTCAACTGTGAAATCTTCAGTCTTAATATTATCAACCACTGCCATGATCTCCCCTCTATACCCGCCATCAATAAGACCAATGGAGTTACATAATCTTAACGGTGTTTTGGCAATGCTGGAGCGGGGCATTAATAAATAAGGTTTATTTTCCGTATTCTCGCAGGCGATCTGCAAATGAATAAGTGTTGTTTCACCAGCTGTGATGGTTTGTTCATTGATAACAAATAAATCAATCCCGGCATCGCCATCGTGAAAATGGCCATGGTGTGCATACAATTCTTTTACTGCTGCGTTGAATGGTTTGATCTTTAGATCCATAAGGAATTAATTCAACATATCTTTTAATAATTGAATATGCTTTGGCGTGGAACCGCAACAGGCACCAAGCACTGCCGGTTTAAGCTCCAAATATTTCGCAAAATTGTCATTAAAGTTAGAATCATTTATAATATCAAAATAATCATTATCAAAATCTGATTTGCCCAAATTTGGATACACACCCCAATCTTTTTCCCAAAGTGACAGAAAAAGATCCAAGGCACTATTTGTTGTTTCGATTTTATTGCAATTCATCAGCACACATGATACAGATTGTTCAGCAATATAATTTAAACATGATTCCAATGAAGTTCCATCCAGCAAGTGCTCACCATCTTTAAGAATAAGACTGAACCAGCGAGGGATTGAATTATTTTGACTTACTGACAACGCCACTTCAATTTCAGCCATATTCCCCATGGTCTCAAAGAGAATAATATCCACTCCTGCTCCAGTAAACCATTCCACCATCTCGCCATAGGTATCTTCAGCGGCCCCTTTCCCCGGAAACAACTCCGGGCTGTAGCAGTCTTCCACGGCAGTCATTGAACCGGCAACTTGGATGGATTCATCGGCTGCTTTTCTTGCCAAGTCAACTGCAGACATTAAACTATCTTTCGCTCGTTCTTTAGCGCGCTGTGGTGATAAACCAGATTTGCGGTATGTGTATGGTGTGGTACGAAATGTATTTGTTGTCAGTATATCAGCACCAGCTGCAGCATAGTCTTTATGGATGCCTAAAACGACCTCTTTGTTATTCAAGTTGGCGTCGGCTGACCAAATTGGTAATGGGAGATCCGCTCCCCTGTTGATCAATTCGGTGCCCATGGCCCCATCTAAAAGTAATGGTCTACGACCTGTCATTATCGAACCGTTTTCCGATATAATATAATAGAACACTTGTAAAAAAGATCAATGTACCAATCATTGATTCAAATGGTTGTTCTTTGAATGTATAGAACAAGATCCAGATGTTTACCAGTATGAATGAAATAGGAGTAAATGGATATCCCCATACTTTATAAGGCCGCTCCAAGTTTGGTTTTTTCTTTCGAAGAATGATCACAGTTGCTACGGTGGTTGAATTGGTAATGATCAAGGCAATCCCTGTGTACATGAGCACCTGTTCAAACGATGATGTGAATAAAAATGTTAAACAAATAACCAGCTGAACTATAAAAGAATTCACCGGAATTCCCCGGTCATTTGTATTAGACAGAAATCGCAGATAATTGTGATCCTCCCCCATGGTTTGAGTGATCCTTGGACCTATGAACACATAACTGCTGACCGTGGAAAGAAGCAGGATCGAAATTCCTAATCCAATGATGACCCCTCCTGTTTCACCAAAGACATGAATACCGGAAATATATCCTACTTCAACCTGGCCAACCATTTCTTCCATGGGTGCCGTGTAAAGAAAAATATAATTTAATAATACATATAAAATCATTACAAAGGATGTACCCATAAATAATGATCTTGGCAGATCGTTCTTTGGATCTTTTACTTCTCCTGCAAAATAGATGGTGGAATTCCATCCTGTATAGGCATAAGACACCCACACAAGACTCACAGCAAAACCGGAACTCAACATCAAACTCATATCCCCTGGTTTTGGAAGTATGCTGATGGGCTGTGGATCACCAATCAATGAACCAACTACAATAAAAATTAGAACAAGTCCAACTTTTACTGCGGTGGACCACCTTTGAAATAATATTCCGATCTTTAGACTATTGGCATGAAGCACATGAAAGATCAAGATCATAAATAATGCCGTCCAAAATGGATCCAATGTAGGAAATACAGCTGAACTGTATTTCCCTAAAGCCATAGCTGCCAACACTGCCGGCGCTGAAAATCCAACCGTAGCAGAAACAAGTCCGCCGGCAAACCCAACTGCCGGATGGATAATATGACTCATTAAATGATATTCTCCTCCAGATCGAGGAAGTGCAGCACCTAATTCACTATAAGACAATGCACCGCATAACGCAATGACACCGCCAACGATCCAAAGCATTATCAATGGAAAAATGGATTGGACATCATTTAATTGAAATCCCAAACTTGTAAACACACCCGTTCCTATCATGGATGCTACTACAAAAGATGACGCCGTCCACATGGAAATGTGGCGTTTTTGGTTTGGATCGTTTGTCATTTAATGCTTATGAATTACGATAGAGATTGAAAGCAAGGAGCAGCCAGCCAGCGATAAATGCCAAACCACCCAAGGGCGTGATCGCCCCCATCCAACGCAGCCCGCTTAATACTAATATGTACAAACTCCCGGAAAAAACGAGAATGCCTATAACTAAAAGCAAAGCCGGTAATTGGATAGTATTTTCCTGGAAATGAAACCCCAGGATTCCAATAAGGATCAACCCGAGGGCATGGTACATCTGGTACTTAACACCTGTTTCAAAAATGGTGAGGTCTTCCGGGGATATCTTGGTTTTAAGTCCGTGGGCCCCGAACGCACCCAGGATCACAGCCAGCCCGGCGAAGATTGCGCCGGTGATTATGATGGATTTCATTCAGGAGATGATTTTTGAACCACTGTGCGCATGGGGAATGGAATCTCAATACCTTCTTCGTCAAAGCGTTTGTGGAGGCGCTTAACAAATTCATGAATCATTGCATGATGATCGCCATATCTACCAGCGCGCATATATACAGTAAAATTAATACTGGAATCACCAAAGACCTGAAACCTGACAATGGGGTCATAATCCTTGTTGGCTTCATCCAGGTCATTGATAACCGATTGAGCCACTTCCCGGGTCACACGTTCTACCTGCTCGAGGTCACTGTCGTAGGCAACACCCACAGGTATCTTGATGGAGTAACTGGTATCCTTGAGGTCGAAATTTTTGGTGATGGACTGAGAAAGTTTATTATTCGGGATGGAAATGACATTATTGGCCCTTTCCACCATGGTTGTATTGCGCCAGGTGATATTGGAGATATAGCCCATTTCACCGCTGTCCAGTTGGACAAAATCGCCGATGCGCACTTTCTGGGATAATAAAATATGGAGTCCTGCAAAGAAATCGGATAATGTATCTTTCAAGGCCAAAGAAACTGCTAAACCACCCACACCCAATGCCGTCAGGATAGGCGTAATAGAAATGCCAAAAGATTGCAGGATGATCATGAGACCAATGGCAATGATAGTAATTCGTGCCAGGTTTGAAAAAATGGCCGTGGAGGGAAATCGCGACCCTTTGCTTTCGGACCACTCATTTAACACATCAATGGCCATAGTGGATGCTGCCATTGTTACGGAAAGCATCATTAATGTGATCGCGATCTTGGCAGCGTATTTATTGTAAGGCGCATAGATTTCCAGGTCTCCTACTGCAATATATAATGCCACCAAAAAGAACCACAGGACGATCCGGGTTGAAATGGCGGTGAAAATGATATCATCGTATTTCCACTGGGTCTTACTGGTGAGTTTTTTGACCCGTGAGTGGATAAAGCTCTTGAAAACCCATCCTGCGAGAATACCGATAGCGACCGTAATCACCGGCGGCAGCCACGTGTCTAAAAATTGATACGTTTCTAAAAATTCTTTTATTAGCTCAATCATAAGGCAGCGAAATTACAACGCATTGGTTTAAATCTCCTCCTCTTCTATTTTAACAACAACCTCTAATTTGCTGTTAGGGTAAAGGAAATCCAGCTGTTCTTTTTCTGGTCCTATAATATCCCTGCGAAACACTTGTTTCCCTTCAATATAAAGAGATAGATATTTTAATGATCGGTCCTCATTGAATGTCCAGGCCAAACCATGGAGGTCATCCCCTTTGAAAGATGTTTCTGACCGCAGATTACCTGATTCATAGCGCTCAATTTTTGTTGTGATCCCAAATTTATTTTTTTCATTTGTTATCTCAAGGCCGAGATTATTCCAATCCTTTTGAAATACGATTTCATTGCGTTTATAAACCAAAACCTGTTTCAACCATGAATTATCATAATATTCTATTTGGCAAACTGGTTTTTCAGAATAGAAAAATGATTCTTTTTTAATCACGCCACTGGGGCTATAAACACGCATGATGCCATGCATCTTACCATGCTTATATGTTGTTATTGTTGAATATTCTCCATGGCGGTACCAGCGGAAATTGACACCATCCAGTTTATCATTTAAATAATTCCCACGCTCACGCTTGAAGCCAGTGATATTCCATAGGGTAAACGGGCCCGAGCGGATGCCGTTAATATAAGTTATTGTTGACTTTAAATCACCATTTTCAAAATAAGTAAGTTGTTCACCAGCTATTTTCCCATGGACATAGACAACTTCGCTTTGGAGGGAACCATTGCGGTAATATTTTTTCACAGAACCGTTATATGTTCCTGATAAATACGTTATAGCAGAATCCAAGTTGCCGTTAATCGTATACCATTTCCATTCACCCGTTTTAAAACCATTTTGATATTTACCCACTACAGCTTTTTCGCCGTTTACATACCATTTCCTGTATTTACCCATATATTGATCATTTGCATATTGAATTAGTGAATCCAGCCCTTTATTATCGTGATACCATTTCCATTCACCATCCTTTTTATCATTTGCATATATTCCAGTCATGACTTTTTTACCCGCATCATTCCAAACAGTTACTGGGCCATTCTTGATACCATTTAAATAAGAGACAAGACGTTCTTTTTTGCCAGTTGAACTCAACCACGTCCATTTACCATGAGGAATTCCATTCCTATATTCTCCAATGAGTGTTTTCTTACCATCAGTATTATAATGGATGGTTTTACCATGATATTTATGATCCCGATAAGTCATTTCCTGAATTTTATTTCCGGATTCAGAATAATCTACGCTTTTACCGGAAAGCATACCTTTATTGTACGTGCGTACAGAATCGGGTTGGCCTGCCTTATCAAACCAGGACCATTTACTGCTTTTGCGATTGTCTTCATAATTGCCTTTTTCGATCACCTCTCCAGAAGGTGAATAAGCCACGTGCTTGCCATGGCGTACATTGCCGATCATGTCAGTTGAGGAGGCCAGCTGGCCGTTGGAGTGATAAGTCAATAATTCAACGATTACTGAATCTTTTACACCACCCTTTTTTTCTATTTTCATTATGGCGACTGCTTTTTCCTGGCCATTATTATAACTGTCCATGACCACTGAAATAGGAGAACAACTAAAGATTAGGAAAGATAATAAGATGATGGTGATTCTATTCATTACCATAATCTAATTATGAATTATAGGAGGAAATTACGAAGAACTCCATGAAATAATAGAGTCAACGAGTTCTTCAATTCGACTTATCACTTCTTCATTCGCAATTAACAAGCCATCAAAAGCATCACCTGTAACGTAAACATAACGGGGAATAATATGACATCGGAAATCCAACATTAAACTGTTGGCAAAAGGCATGACGGACATATAACTGCCTTTGCCACCAGCGCTGCACATAAAGCCAACCACTTTTTCTGTCCAGGCGCTGCCGGTGAGCTCCAGGAGATTTTTTGCAACAGCATTCACATCATAATTATAAATAGGGCTGGCGAGGATGATTGATTTTGAATTCGTGATTTTTTCTTTTAATTCTTTTACAACGGCATCTTTGTTACATGTATCTCCATCACAAAAAGGAAGATCATAATCCCGGAGGTCAATGATTTCAGCAGCCATACTTTTATCATTAAAATCTGTTAGCGCGTGTTGTGCCAAAATCCCGCTGCGGCTGTTGGGGTTCAAGCTTGTGGATATGATAAGGTGCATAGTTTACTTTCTATGATTATTGGAGAATTTACTCCAGCCAAAGTTGCCTGTCTAAACTTCTATACTGGATAGCTTCACTGACGTGTTCCGGACGAATATTTGCTTCACCTTCCAAATCGGCAATCGTGCGTGATACTTTTAAAATCCGGTCATAGGCCCTGGCTGATAAACCCAGTTTTTCCATTGCTTGCTTTAAAAGGCCTCCGGCTTCCTTATCCAATTTGCAGTATTTATTCAAATCCCCTGTTTCCATTTGCGTATTGCTGAACATTCCGGATGTTTTTTTAAATCGATCCAATTGAACTATTCGAGTCGATTGAACTCGTTCCCGAATTTTTTCTGATAGCTCTCCATCTTCCTTGCCGGACAATTGCTCGAATGGTACTGCAGGAACTTCAATATGAATATCGATCCTGTCCATGAGCGGTCCGGAAATACGGCTCATGTATTTCTGGATCATCTGTGGATTACATGTACATTCATTTTGGGGATCGGTGGCATACCCGCAGGGACAGGGATTCATGGCCGCAACGAGCATAAAACGGGAGGGATAACTCAACGACACAGCAGCCCGCGCAATGGTCACTTCACCATTTTCCAAAGGCTGGCGCATCACTTCCAATACATTTTTTTTGAATTCCGGCAACTCATCAAGGAAAAGCACGCCATTGTGGGATAAGCTGACTTCTCCCGGCCTGGGCACGGTTCCGCCGCCGATGAGCCCGGCATCGCTGATGGTATGATGGGGCGCCCGAAAAGGACGTGTGGCAATAATGCCTTGAGTATCAGGTAAAAGTCCAGCTACAGAATGGATCTTTGTGGTCTCTAATGCTTCCTCCAAAACCAATTCTGGCAGGATGGTTGGTAATCGCTTTGCCAGCATGGTCTTGCCGCTGCCCGGCGGGCCGATCATAATTACGTTATGGCTTCCTGCGGCTGCTACTTCTAGAGCACGCTTAACATGTTCCTGGCCTTTTACATCGGCAAAATCAACATTGTAGTTCTTGTAACTCTTGAATAGTTCATCTTGATCAACAACAACCGGTTCGTAGGTGTCCTGTTCATTCAAAATGGCAATCACATCTGCAAGCGTTTTTACACCTACAACTTTCACTCCATCCACCACTCCGGCTTCCTTGGCATTTTCTTCCGGCAGGACCAATCCTTTGATGCCCTTATCCCTAGCGCAAATTGCTACTGGCAGCGCACCACGAATAGGACGCAGCATGCCATCCAACGCCAGTTCACCTAAAAGCAGCATTTTTCCCAAATGATCATGCTTTACTTCTCCAATTGCAGCTAGTATACCAATCGCTATTGGCAAATCAAAAGCGCTGCCTTCCTTACGGATATCTGCCGGTGCCAGGTTTATCGTTACGTGTTTATGGGGAAAAGTATAACCGCTGTTCTTAATGGCCGCTTTAACGCGTTCCTTGCTTTCCTTTACGGCGCCTTCAGGAAGGCCAACTGTCCTGAATTTGGGAAGTTGGGCACCGGTGAGGTGAGCTTCCACTTCAACAACGTAGGCATCAATTCCAAGTATGGCAGAACTTAATGCCTTGGCCAGCATCAATTGCATGTAATGATTCCCTTGATAGCCAAGTAGGGAATCAGCAAGTATAAGATCGAATCACGGACGAGATAAAAAGTGAAAAATGCAAAGAGAACCACCCAGCCTTTCTTTTTGATCAATAATTTATAGCCACCCTCCTTCCTGATGACATTCCATTCCGACAAAAATCGGGGTTTATAAAATGACATTACTCCTCACTGGGTTTGATCTTCCCAAATTTGACATTCTCATATTTTTCCCAGAGCGTTTCACCGGCCGCCTGCTGAAAACGAAATGCAAAAGCCATGGCTTCATAAAAAGGTTTATTTACAAAATCATCATGGCTATAAAACTCATCGATCCAACCGACAAATTCGTCGAGATCCCTGTCTTCCAATTGATCAAAAATTCCAAAAACCAATTCGGCTCGGTTATCAAAATACCATTTAGTGAGTTCTGTATGGCCCAATTCATCCTTTAAACCTTCATAAGTCTCGTAAGTTTGGGTCATGTAAGAGAACAAATAGGTCTCTTTTTGGGCAGGCGTAAGTATTTTCCAATAGGCCACGATGGGTGACATATTGGTGGGCTCAAAGTCCTGGGGCCAAATGAATGAAATTAAAATAAATGGAATGATTAACTTTTTCATGCCTTACCTGTTTGCGAATTATCGGTTCAAACTACAAAGAGAGACATATCAAATCAAAGTGCTCAAGTGGGAAAATTGGTGAATGGTTAATGCTCCACCACGCATGCGTCAACCATCCACCCAATCTCTGTGCTCTTTTATCAAATCGATCAGCTCATCCACAGCATTTTCAGCAGGGATATTTTTTCGGACAACTTCCTTCCCTTTATACAATGAAATTACACCTGTTCCACTGCCCACATAACCATAGTCGGCATCAGCCATTTCTCCCGGGCCATTTACTACACAGCCCATGATGCCGATCTTGAGGCCTTTTAAATGATCGGTGCGCTTGCGTATCATGGCTGTCGTTTCCTGGAGGTCGAAAAGTGTCCGGCCGCAGGATGGGCAAGAAATATAATCGGTCTTGGAAATGCGTGTGCGGGTAGCCTGCAAAATTCCAAAAGCTGTTTGATTGACAAAATCTTTATCTTGACTTGAGTTCAGCCAGATACCATCTCCAAAACCATCAATTAGCAATCCGCCGAAGTCAGTGGAAGCATACAAACGGCAGTGTTCTCGATCCAGATCACTAAAGTCTCTTTTCATGATAACCGGTATAGGCATATTCAATTGTAAAAACGCTGCGCGCATTTCTGCCATGGCATGGTCTGTTTTCGCTTCAAGTACCAATACTGTATTGACTGGTAGTGCTTGTTTGAATGTTTCATTCAATTCACCTAATGAACACAGCACAAAATTCAGTTCAGCAGACGTATTTTTTCTTTCATTTCCATTAAATAAAGGATATGTCTGTGGAGTTTTATTCCAGGCAGCACTATTCTGAATTACGCTCACCATTCCAGGCAGATCAAAATCTAAAGACGTATCACCGATATATATAAAATCAGCGGCCGCATCGGCGGTAGCCCATTTATCTAACTCGTCATTATAATAATGACCGCAATGCTTCAGGTTTGCTGGTGCTATGGAATCCAAATGACTCAAATCGATGATGACTCTTGGCACTTCATCCCCACCAATATTCATTACTTGAATAGATGGACGCTTTTCAAATTCATAGGGTTGAAATGGCGGATCTGCAATTTTGGGTAATTGAGTTGTCCGATCAGAAGAATAACGATCCACCAATGCTTTGGCTACTGGAATTTCAGCTTCAGGTTCTTCTGTGAGTGATACGCGAATTGTATCACCTATCCCATCTTCCAAAAGAGCCCCTATACCCACGGCGGATTTGATACGGCCGTCTTCACCCTCGCCGGCTTCCGTCACACCCAGGTGCAGTGGATAATCCATGTTTTCCTTCAACATCGTCGCTACCAATAGTCGATAAGCCTGTATCATGACCTGGGGATTACTGGCTTTCATGGAAAAAATTATATCGTGATAATTTTCATCTCTGCAAATACGTGTGAATTCCATGGCCGACTCCACCATACCCAGTGGTGTATCCCCATAACGGTTCATGATACGGTCTGAAAGGGAGCCGTGGTTCGTGCCGATGCGCATGGCAGTGCCTTCTTCCTTGCAAATTTTAACCAAAGGCAAGAAACGATCTCGAATCCGTTCCAGTTCATCATTGTACTGGGCATCGGTGTATTCCAATATCTCAAATTTTTTCTTATCAGCATAATTTCCGGGATTTACACGAACCTTTTCCACGATCCGTGCGGCGAGCTCCGCGGCGTTGGGCGTAAAATGGATATCGGCCACCAACGGTTGGGTGTAACCGCGGCGGTGGAGTTCATCCCGAATATGTTTCAAATTCTCGGCTTCTTTTTTACTGGGAGCTGTGATGCGGACAATCTCGCAACCGGCCTCGATCATGCGGATAGATTGTTCCACCGTGCCCATGGTATCCATCGTATCGGTAGTGGTCATGGACTGGATACGAAGGGGCTGATCGCCGCCGACAAACACATCACCCACAGCTACTTCCCGGGTTTTGAAACGGGAATATTTGGTGAGACTATTGCAAAAAGGGAGATATTTTTCCACAGGGGAATTTAATTCTTAAATGGCGTCTTCAGATATGATTTAGCCAGGTCTATCGTATAGGTATAATTATCCAATTCTATACAGGCTTTATATGCTTTTTTTGCTTCATCGCGATTATTATTTATATCATAGATCTGACCTTTTAAACACCAGGCATTGGCCAAAATAATATCCAGTTCAGCACCGTATTTTTCCACTGCCGATTGGATATGTTCTTCTGCTTTTTCCAAACGGCCATTTTTAAAATAATACAGAGCCCACTGGTATTGGAGGTAGTTGTAGTACCATTTCCGTTGGATTGATGTCAGATCTGGAAACATCTTTTCCAGGGTATTCAAGGAAATTAAAGCAGTGTTTATCTTTCCACTGCGGATCAAGCTTTCAGTATAGAGGATGCGAAAATAGAAATTACCGGGAAATTCCTCCACCAGTTTTCCGCTGTGCATAAACGCTTTTTCTGGTTCCACGTCTACCCAAAGGTACAAAAAAGATAAAATTCCTTTTGCTTCGATCCATGCCCAAGACGCTTTTGCAGCAGCTCTTTCCATTTTTTCCATACCCACTTCCTTGGAAGGATCCAAACCCAGCAGACTGGCACCCCATTGGATAAGCACATTACTCAAACCGGCGTAGTATTCCACAATGCCGATGGGTAGACTTGCATCAACTATTTCGGGGTGTTCTGCTTCCACTGTTTGAATTACTCGAAAACCGGAATAGGCCCAGTTCAGAGTATTCAGCCACTCCTTCTTCCCCAGATATATTCGCGCCATTAGTCCTGTAGCGGAACCCAAATACAATTGGTAATTTGGATCGTCAGGATATTTTTTAACCATTGACTCATAAATCGGTATTACTTCGTTCAAATCATTTTCAAGGTCAATATAGGTTTGCTCTACAGTTGCATTGGCCTGGTTATGGAGCCACCGTGCAGCTGCCCACGTTAGATGAACTGTGGGGTTTTCCGGATAGTCTTTACGAGCAGTTTCAAGAATCTTAATAGCATCTGCCGTTTCATAATTGTAAAAGGCGTGGACGCCTTTGCGAACAGCATCATCGCCTGGGTAGGATTGAGCGAATACTAAAGTAGTAAATAAAACTGGAAAAAATTTCTTCATGTAATAATTTTAATATAAACGTGAATAAAGTAGTATCAACCCTGATGGGCGATCATGAGCCAACCCCGGGCTTCGTTGCTGTCGGGGTTCAGTTCCAGGCTCCGCTGCCAGGCGGCTTTCGCCAGCTGGTATTCATTCATCTTCCAATAGGTAATGCCCATACCGGTGTAAGCTGCGGCATCCATGGGTTTGAGTTCCACCACTTCCTGGTACGCTGCAAGGGATTCCTTATGCATGCCTTTTTCCCGGTAATACTTACCCAAACTGCGCATGGCGCCGGGCAGCCAGCTGCGGGAATGGTTGTTCACGCTCAAGGCTTTGCTGAAAGATGTCCTGCCCAAAGACGATTTACCCAAACGATTGTATTCCACTGCCAGAATGTAATAGGTTTGCGGCAGCAATGTTTTCACCAGTGGATGCTGTGGGGCATAATGGAGGAGATCTTCCCAGGTGGCGGCGGACCGGCCCCATTCATTGGCGTTGAAATAACTTAAGCCCTGCATGTAGCGGGCGTCCACATCGTAATTATTCAAATATACCACATCGCTGAAAGCCAATGCAGCATAGACGTATTTTCCTTGATTAAAATATAAATGCCCTAATGATAGATGAGCGTCCTCATTCCGGGGATCCATTTTGATGGCGTTCTGATAGGATGACTTGGCCCGATCGATCTCGCCCATTTCTTCGTAGGCGCGTCCCTGCAAATACACAAACCCACCCTGTTCCGGGAATTTCTCTTTGGCCAGGACTGCCAGTTTGATGGCGTCTTCAAAGTCACCGGAATTGAGTTTTTGCTTGATGAGTGTCAATTGTTGGGCCGGACCATCGGGATTTTGTGATGCAGACTGTTCCAACACAGCCGTATTCTCTGATGAACTTCTGCCGGAAGCCAAAATATTCAATGTGGCCCGGTGACTGGGATCCAACGCCAGCGCTTCTTCATAGGATTGCCTTGCTTTCACCAAATCTCCCATATTCTGGTACATATTACCCAGGTAAAAATGGGCGTCAGGATTCAGTGGATTTTGGGTCAGTACACGCATGTATACATCCTTGGCATTCTCCCAATCGTGGGTCTGCTCATAGTGCATGCCCAATTGACGCTGGGTGCGGATATCATTGGGTGCCTTGGCCGCAGCGGCTTCATAGTCCGCAGTGGAATACTTTGCCTTGGACTCGATACGCACCACTTCTTTTTTCTGCGGATTGGATAAATAGCGCGTGGCACGGGCCATGCGGCTGCGGCTTGTATTTATCTTATTGGTATAATCGAATAATTCCCCGGTTAGCTGCATAACTGATACTTCCTTTTTGGGGACGGGTGTTGCTGCAACTTTTTTAGGTGCGCTCTTTTTAGATTTTTTAGATTGTTTTTTCTTTGAAGGTTTTTTCTTTTTAGACGGTTTCTTTTTCTTTGATTTTTTCTTGGATGGCTTTTTCTTTTTAGAGGATTTCTTTTTCTTGGAAGGTTTTTTCTTTTTAGACGACTTCTTTTTCTTACTGGACTTCTTCTTTTTAGAAGACTTTTTCTTCTTCTTTTTCTTCTTTTTATCCTGCTCCTGGGCTACAACAGAATATGAGGATGTTTGCATGGGGAGTGCTCCGGCGAACAGGGCCATGAGCAATAAGCGGGTGATCCAGTGAAATATCTTTATACGCATTAGTTCCGGAATGAATTTACGAAGGGACGGGAAAATGAAAAGTTATTTTATCAATAACATTTTCCGTGCTTGGGTATGTTCCCTTGTAGACAATTGATAAAAATAAACACCAGAACTTACAGCTGATCCGGTATTATTCTGGCTTGACCATCGATAATTATAATACCCCTTTGAAAGATCATCATGAACAATCGTTTTAATAATTTTCCCTGTAATATCGTATAGCTGTAATAAAACAGTTTTGTCATTATGTAAAACAAATGAAATATTCGTATTCGGATTAAAGGGGTTGGGATAATTTGGACGTAAAGAAAAATCGTAGGGAATATTTGTATGATTGCTATTGGTTTTTTTATGCATTAGTTCTGTTAAGATTGATTGGGAGAAAACATAAAATTCATCCTTGTCAGCCGGCTTGTATTTTTCATCAGTACTGCCGGCAATTAACTTACCTGAAGTATTCTGATTGTTCATATCCGCTAAAAGATACACTTGTCCGATATCGATGAGAGCATAAACAGAATCTTCAAAAGAAGGCGGATTTTCCAGTATTGCTTCATATCTGGCAATAGCTGTTTCATAGGCCTGCATGGTTACATCACAAAGGATTGAATACTGATCAGCCATTTTTGATAAAATTGTATTGGGATGATTCAATTTTACACCGTCATAATATGTTTTAAGATTCTGTATATCCTGACCGGCATGTTTGGTACTCACCAGTAATCTCGAAACAGCTCCTTTCGATTCCAGACTATCCGGAAACTGGCTGATAATTCCTTTATACGTTTGCACAGCACTATTCCATGCTTCATCCGCTTCCTGCTGTAATGCTGTCATCATCATGGCGTGGGCACTGCCGTTATTAGCAGATTGTTCAGAAGCTGAAGTATTGGGCTGCGTATCGAAAGGATAAAAGCGGTATAAATCAGAGGGGAATAACCGTCCCGTTATATTTTCAGCATCCTGTTCTGCCCAGTAATTGAGTGTTACATCAAGATTAACCTCTGCAAAATCATCAAACTTATACATTAAATAACAGCCCTGATCATCCATTATATCATTATGACCATTGCGTAATAAGGGTATTGATGAATCGAACATGAGAATTTCAGCACTCTCTGGCGTTCCCGTTCCGGGCTGACAGGAAACAAATGTATTATGTTCTAAACGATTCAAGCCCCTTTCACGGTCATTTAATACAGGATTGCTGCCGTGCATGGTTAACAGTCCATTAATGTAGTTGTTTTCAATTACATTAATGCGCAGCAGCGGTGAACTTGCAAAACAGAATACACCGCCGCCTATACGGCCTGTATTCGCAAATTCTTCACCGTTATACTGAATGATGTTGCCATCCAAAAATCCGTCAGAACTTTCCAGCAGATACACGCCATTCTGCTGATTATGCTGGATTGTATTGCTTACCAGTGAAAACTGCTGTCCATCTACTATTACAATGCCATTCGATTGATATTGAATTGAATTATTTGAAATTACCCCACCCGAAGCAAAAATTTCTATACCAGTTATTCCACCTCCACCATCAAATAAAGAACCCATGACACAATTATTTACAACAACATCATAACTGCCATACATCTGCAAAGATCTATCGATACCCAAAAAAATACAATTCTGAATTGATGGGGATGAATTCATACTAACAATACCATAATCATTATTTGTAAAAGTAGAATTATTGATTTCAATATTTGGGGTTAGTGCAATATTGATGCCTGATTCATCAAATGAACAATCCGACACCACGACTTCGTTATGCAGATTATTTATTCTTAAATCAATATTTTTAAAGGATACATGATTGAATGTTGAATGTTCAGACATACTGTTATTAAAAACCAGATTATTCCCTCTACCAATAATCTGTACCTCTTCTTCTTCAGAACCAAGAGCCATTATTCCACCTTCAATAATAAAGTTAACATTAGGTGCAATTTTAATAATTGTACCAGGCTCAACGGTTACTGTTACACCCGGCGCAATTGTGGTATTTTCTTCGATATATACATAATGTGACCATGTTTCAGTCGAAGAAATTGAGCCCTTTTTTATAAAGTCCTGTTTAATCAATCTCAAACCATCTCTATCACTTAATAATATGTTTCCGCTGGGTAAAAAAGGGTATACTCCGAACGAACCCCTACCTGGTGCATTAGGATCTTCGCTGTCACTTACTGCTGGGGTATCATAATATCCTACTTCTATGGGATTATGTGGATCTTCAACATCCAAGACTCTTAATCCCTTAGTATAATATGAACAATACAGGAATGGATATTTAAGCAAAATATTGTGTATAGATGTAGGTGGTATATTTTGAGCATCTGGCAGATTTCCTTCTCCAAAATATCCCCACTGCTCGTCTTCGTGAACATCAAAATAAGAGATTGGTTCAAGAAAATTAACAGGATTATATGAACTTAAATTATTATAATTACTTAAATCTCCAATTTCAAAAATACGAAGTACTGCTCCCTGGTTTTCTTGGGGTTCTAAATAGATACTATGTTCATCTGAAATGTATACAATATTATCATTTTCATTTGCCCAAACTGAATGGGAAATCGTTAAATCTTCTGAAGGATGATAATTGTAATTTCCGCTTGTATCGTAATATCCATATTCAACTGAAATATCTCGAACATTTCGATATGAAAACTGATACGTATTTTCATCACTTAATTGCCATGTTGAAGTGCCATCTTCAGTTTGAATAATTTCAAATTCTCCTATGAAAAAACCTTCAGCCGTTCCGGCCATGTAAATTTTATTTCCTTGCACAAAAACATCATGGATGCTGTTCCTTGTGCCCGGTGTATCAATATTATCCTTTCCATTCCATGTACCCATTAGTTGAGGTTGGCTTGGGCCACTTATATCATAAACAAATAAATCAATTTCTGCTTCAGGATTATTCAACACTCCATTATCTAATGATGCTATATATAATACATCTCCTATAATAAAAAGATTATGAGATATAGCTATATTATCAACTATTGGATCTATTTCTACAGGATAATCAGGATGGTAAATGTTTATTACATTTATATGACCTGATTGATCATTTGCAATAAAAGCAAAGTGTTGAAAAACCTTTACATCTATTGTATAGTTTTCTGTATCCTCAAGAATATGTTTAATATCATTCTCATTGAGATCATAACCAATAATTGGAACAATTTTAAGCCCTTTTTGTTTTGCGCAAACAAGAGCATATTCATTTCCTGCGGGTGTTACATATCCATATACATCCGCAACCAATTTTATATCTTGATCATTTGAATCAAATGCTCCCAATTCTATATAAGAAATATAATCAAGTAGTGAAAAATTTATACCTTCACCAAAAATAAATGACTTTAAAGATCCAATTAATAATATGATTGCTAATAAACGTACTTTCATGATTAGCACCTCATTTTATTTGTAACATTTTAATAGTATTCAATTTTCTTTTATTAGTCAATTTTAATTGGCAAAAGTATAGACCTGATGGTGTAGGTAATCCATTATCATTTTTTCCATCCCAAAAAACATAATTATGTCCTGATTTAACATGGCTATTTATAAGTGTTTTAATATGTTTGCCTGTGATATCTATAATTGAAATAATTATGTCTGCATCAAATGCAATAAAAAAAGGAATTTTGGTATGACTATTAAAAGGATTAGGAAAATTTTGAGAAAGAGAAAATCTATCGACAAATAAACTATTTATATCTTTTCCATTTTCTAATACAGTATTAACACTATCATAAAAAACCAGTGTATTATTTGTTAAATCTGCTGGTATTACACCGCCCAGTTCCGGATTACTGAATTTGTCATATATATTATTTTCACCATTTATCCGTACTGTGGAACTAATTTTAATGTCGTAGGATTGATTTGGGTTTAAACCAAAATGCGCATCATAGGCTTTTGTAATATGGTTACCAATTGAACCTATATTTCTCATTCCAACTAAGGTATCTGAATTTTCTACGAAAACTTCTACTTTTGATCCATGCCTTGCTTTGCTGCCATTTGCAGTTAAAAAGCGGACAAATAAAGAATTATTATTATTCAGTTCATTTCTGTACAAATAATTTCCCGGCCTTCCTCCGATATAAGCAGTAGTCAAATATAAATCTAAATCTCCGTCATTATCAAAATCACCTACAGAACCTCCACCTGCATTAGAAATTGTATCACTTTCAAGACCCCATTCATCTGTTACATCTACAAAAACTCCGCTGATGTTGTAGTCATTTCTATACATAGAATTTTTATCATTTTGCCTGGTGTCATACCTACATATAATAATATCCAGATCGCCATCATTATCAAAATCTGCCCAAGCTACCTCATCATCCGTATGTCTCCGAATAAAATCAACAGAATCAGTAATATCTATAAACTGTCCAATCTCATTATAACGGTTTTCGATTATTTTTGAGCCTACTGCATAAAAATCTTCTTGATACGAAATAGCAATAACCAGATCTAAATCGCCGTCATTATCGAAATCCCCCCAATCATAACTAAATGATGAAACCATAAGAATTTCATCAAAACCGACATCATTAGATATATATTCAAATGAACCACTGGAATCTAAATTATTCTGGAATAGAATAAATGTACCATTCCAAGGCAAAAATGAAATATCCAGATCACCGTCGTTGTCAAAATCAACCATTGCAGTAGAACCGCCATTATAATAAACAGTATCGGCAATTGCTACCGATAATTCATTAGCCACATCTACAAAATGATCTCCTTCATTCTTTAATAATTGGTTTGGTCCACCTGACCTTGAGCTTACATATATATCCAGATCGCCGTCGCCGTCATAATCACCAGTACATGATCTAATATCATAGGCCCTCATTTCCAATCCCCATTCTTGACCCTGTTCTTCAAAATAAAGTCCAATTAAATTCAAGTACAAATGAGGCGGTACATCGGGAGCCCCCCAAGAACCTGCACCATTTATTACATAACAGTCAATCCAGCCATCCTGGTTGAAATCACCCCAGGTATGATAATAACTCAGCCCGTCTGTATTTGTTAACCCCACATCCGGTGCTACTGATATAAAAATGGAATCTTCAATTATGTTATTATATAATGAATCAACATTGGGTGTATATGGATTAATAGCAAAGCTATGAATTGGACTGTGTAAATCTAAATCGTTGTCATTATCATAATCTATCCAATGCGTTTCATTATGATTCCATTTAGGTGGTCCAAACACACCATATTCTTCTGCAACTTCAGTGAAGTACATTTGGGGATAGGAAAGAGAGGTAATTGCCAGCAATAAGATGTTGATATTGTTGAAATATTTTATAAGAAAGTGTATTGAACCCATAGTTAAGTGTACTGTAAAAGGCAAATATAATCAAGTTAAATCATCATATAGCATTCCTTTCGATCCATTTTGATCTTACGCCACCACCCTCTACCGGCTCTGTCCAGGCGACAAAAATGTGATTATCCACCAATGCCAGTTTGGGATAACCGCTGCCCCGGCTGGAGCTTATTTCGTATGTTTTAATGATGCTCATTTCCCCGGTTATACTCACTTTTTTCAAAACCAGTTTTCCGCTTTCCTCACCTTCTTCCAGCCAGCTCACCAAGACCGTTTCTTTATCCAGCCACAACAGGTCAGTGCGGCCAATGGCTCTGTCATCATCGATCCGAATTGGCGAACCAAAGGAAACACCGCCATCAGTGGAAAAAGCTACATTCACCTTCGGATTATTTTCAGGAGCCGTGTACCAGGAAATGGCCACGTTTTCGCCGTTGGCTCTCATGGCAGGGCCATTTACCGGGCAGCCGGGAATGACCCAGCCGTCTTCATGGAGCGCTCGTGGCACCTGTACGCCATTGACAAAAGCCAATTGGATATTTCGAGTTTCATCTGCATAGCGATCCCGAAAGGCTACCAGCGGACCCGCGCTGGTATTCACCGCCGCGGTGGGACAGCATTCGCAGACCATTTCATCCAGCATAATCTCCAGTCCTAATTCACCAGTTGGATCTATTGTAGATGCATAAAGACTCATGGCACCAGAAACTGTACCTTGTTCATCGACTGACATGGTTCGAGTATCCAGCCAGATCATTCCTGTTTTTCCATATGAGTTAAAAAAGGATACGAAGCCGTGTTCCCCTTTTACTCCATCACGATGGGGAATAACTGGTTCTGACCATATTTTTCCACGGTCGATAGACATGGCCACATGAACATCATAATCATAGGTTCCCTCCCCACTCATTTCCAGCCAGGAAACAGCCAGAGTATCACCTCCAGCATGATATATCTGCGGCAGGTCCGCCCAGTTTTTGAAAAAATGCTCATTGGAGACAATAGTGTCTTTCGGTGTCCATCCTTCCGCAGTGTATTCAGACATGACAATATGATTGTCACCCTCGTACCAGATCATGATAAAACCATCATCGGTCTGGCAGATATTGGGATAGGAGCTGCTTGGCGCTGTATTGGGGCTGCCCGGAGTGCTGAATTTCCCGCAGGAAAAAAACAGCCCCGCAAAAAGCAGGGCTGTTATGGTTCTATTCAAATTAGTGACCGCCGCCGACCTTACAGCACATGGGTAGAGCGTCGTATGCAGTTGGATCTGCCTTTGTGTCATTTGCTCCATATCCAAGTCCGGAAATGGCCTTCTCGATAACGGACAGGTCAATGACGCCTGCTTTGAATTCAACGTGGCCCACTTTTGTCTTGGTATCCACATCAAAGGCTACAATGCCGTCCAAAGCTTTTACGCCTTCTTCAATGGTATCTTCGCACATTCCGCACTGCATGGTTGCCAGTGCAATGTCTGCTTTGGTGGTATCTCCGCTGCAGGCCATGAGCCCAAGAACGGTTAACGTGATCAATAGATGTTTCATGATGTTCCTTTCTGTTGATTTAATAAGAAATATTTAATGATAAAAAACAGGGCAATAAGATTCAGTCCAACCTCAAACCCAAACAAGACCTTGTTCTCAATATAGAATGACCAGTACGGGTCGGTGACCATTTCAACAACCGGAATCTGTCCCTTCTCCGGAAAGATCTCATACACATGAAAATTTTTCATTGATAAAGGATACAGCCATTGGATCCCAACCGTTCGCGCCGTGATCCAGTCTGTAAACAAGTGCAGCATGGATCCCAGGATTATGCCACCAGCTATGGTCTTCTTTTTTAATCCAAACCAAATAATGCCGGAAACAGCGAACCAGAATATGGGTGTATGTAAAATCGAATGATGTCCGGCGACCGTGGCTGAAAAAATTCCGTCTATATCCGGAAAGACCGCGAAAAACATGCACAGACATAAAAACAGCTTATAATCATTTTTTGCGAATCGATCCTGAAGTACAACAGCTGATAAATAGCCATGGGCAACATGGGAAATGACGAACATTTATTTCAGGTAGAGCACTTTCCGTGTTTGCACTGCTTCACCAGAGGTCAGTTGCATAAAATATATTCCTGCAGCATGACCGCTCCCATTCCATGAAATTGAATGCTCACCGGGAGTAAATGAACCAAAATTATTTTGATCAACTGCTCTGCCGGAAATGTCAAATACTTTGAAATTCACCCTGCTTGATTTATCCAAAGTAAAATCAATGGTTAAGTTATAGTTGAATGGATTGGGATACATGCCGGTGATGGCAAATCCGCCGGGTAAAGCAAGATCATTAATCGCGGCATCAGGATCGTAATTAGTTATAAAATAAACCTGCTGGTTATCACGGAAGTCCTCCCAAACGATGTACACAAATTGACCGTCATCCGCCATGCGCGGAGCCCGCTGGGTTACATCCAGGTCGTCATCGTTGAGGGCTTGAATATTAGAAAGTTCACTGCTGTTAACATTCATTCCACCATAATAAATATCATAATCACCGCGCTGGTCTTCCCAGATAACGTGGATCCAATTGCCATCGGTAATTGCAGTATAGGGATGATCCTGCCTGACATCGTCAGCGGCAGACGGATCTACAAATATACTGTCTCCGAAGGAAAAAGCATCATCATGGGATACCTTGAGATATACTTTTTTTATAATTCCTATCGCTGCCATGAATGAAACAGCGACTTCATCACCGCGCCTAGACATCCCCGGCCCGGAACTGGGGCATGAACTAATATCATAATCATCAAATGATAAACGGGTTAAATCACCCCATTCGGTTTCTCCAGCGGCCGAGAAAGTTGCATATGTATCGCGGATATCATTATTATCATTACGAAACCCAACCATCTTGGTACCGTCGTTCAAAATAAGAATCTCTGCCGGGCAGCATTCACAGGGAATGGCTTCTGAGTAATTATTGACAATTTCCTTATTACTGAATGTTTGGCCAGAATCGCTGGAAGCAATATGGTAAATGTATTCAAAATTCAAAAAACGGCGGTTGTATGAATAATAAATCACATGAATTTCACCAGTGTCATGTGTCATTATTTCCGGGTATAGGTTGAATGCGCTTACATCACCGATAGGGACTTCTTCTGCCCATGTCGTTCCACCGTCTGATGATTGAGCATAAAATATATTTGTTTCATCATAACCATGACGCGAGTCAGCCCAGATAACATGAAGAATTCCACCAAATGCTGCAATTTTAGGGCCGCTGTACATTATATCACTTACATTGTCGTTATGCGTATTGATCTGTATGGGTGTTGAGAACGTACTGCCGTGATCTGTTGAATTAGCGTAAAAAAGATTCTTATTATTATTTTCATAATTGATCCAGATTACGTGAATTGCTCCAGCGTCATCCACGGCTACATCCGGCATTTTATTGTAAATCCCTGAATTAGTCGATACCAGTATATTTGCTCCAAAATCAGCCCAGAGTATTGATAGCATGCTAATTATAATAATTTTGTATTTCATTTTTATTTTCCTTTAATGTTGATGGCGATAGCCTTTTTTCACCATAATTAAATTTATCGGCCAAGCGGCAATGAAACCGGCAGTCAAGGCAAAAAGCATTCCAACCCAAAGAATGGGATCTAATAGTCCCGCCTGCATGAATCCGGGCGTGTATACTTCCACAAGCACTTCCGCTGTTTCCATAAACAGGATACTGAGGCCTTCGGCAATCAACACCTGTTTAAAAGCATTGTTGAAAGAATAACCATGTTTTAGCAGCGGCCGCATTCCCAAGACAAATCCAAAAACAAATCCCAGTGAAACAGCCAAGGCAATGGACGGTACCATAGCCAGTCCAAGATACATGGCAATGAGCATACCGACGATTTCTCCCAGTCCACAGCCCATCAAACAATGGAGTGTGGCGGATGTGGCTAACCTGACGTCTGAAATTTCATCATGATCATGGTGTTCATGTCCGTGCTCGTGATCATGGTGTTCATGGTCATGTTCGTGATGGTG
>CAZORD010000007.1:48782-59440 GCA_964582455.1 uncultured bacterium
ATGTTCGTGATGGTGTTGATGCTCTTCCTGCATACAATCTCCTATTTAAACTTACAACTAGAATACAAAACCAATCCCAGTATTAATCGTTATTCCCCGGGATAATTGTGTGCTTTTTCCATTTTCAATCATTGGGAATTTTACTTCCAGGCGGGCCATCATATTCTGACGGTAAGGCATGAGCACGGGACCGCTTAACAGGGTGGTAGAATTTTCTTCCCACCTGCCGGTCAAGTCCCAGATTAGAAAGATCCCCGTGTTGGTTTTATTATTGTGGTAGGGATGAATCCCCACGTTTATGTCCAAGCCCAGTTGTGCATCTTTATCATCATACACCCAGCCAAAGATATCGTACATTTGATAAAATGAAAATGATTCCAGGCTATAGGCAAGACTTACTCCAGCGCCGAGATGTCCATTGTTATTGGTTTTTTTATTACCCAATGGTAATCGCAATTGCGGTGTAAAACCAATATTTTGTGTACTACGCTTAAAATTACTATATTTTTTCAGCGGTACAGCTACGATTATGTCACCTAAAGAATTGGAAGTACCAATGACATCTGCATCCTTATCTTCAATTTTGTGGTAAGGCAGTTTAAATGTGATGCGTTTGGAACGGTTCCATGTATATACACCCTCCAGCCAGAACGTTTGCTGGTAATAACTGGAAAGTACATCTTTATCGTTGATTGTACGGTCTGATCCAAAGGATTCGTAGCGCACCTGGAAGCCGTAGCCCCCGTTCCAGCGGGGCGCCATGTCCATGACAGGCTGGTGGGCAAACGCAGCACTTATTAACATGATGCAGATGAAATTATTTTTCATCTTTTTTAGTCTCAATTTTCCTGGTTTCGATCTTATCACCTGCCCGGTTTGTAAAGACGTTCTTTACTTCGTACCCTGACTTGACGATAAGCTCAATGGCTTTATCGATGTTTATATCTTTTTCTCCAGCTTCAGCGATGATAGCATATTGATGTTCAACGTCAACAAAAACGCCGTCGTTATATTTCTTTTTATCAACGTCTTTTAATGATGATAATCCACCCTGCATGCCGATGGCGCAGAATGAGCAAACTAAACCGCTGATTTCCAGGACGACTTCATCCTTTAGTATTTTTACTTTCTTTCCATTCAATTCAATATTCTGGGCGCTAATTATCCCTAAAATAGTGAAAAAATATATGATTTGTTTAAACATGTGTTTCAAGATTAACTCCTTTTAATGGGTTGAACTGCCGCTACCATAGTGCAGTTTAAAGCGAGTAAGGAGTTGTCTAGATCAGGAGGGGCAGGTTGAATGCCGGAGGCGGTTCAGCAAGGGGATGTGTTTCGTAATAATCTACGATTCTATACCCAACATGGTTGACATATGCGCTGAACTTCAAATCATTTACAGTAATATTTCCATCAATTTCTACGTGGGCTACCGGACCAGAAAGGATGGGTAAAAACACCACCAGGTCACAGTTTGAACCCAGCGTCGGGCATTCCTTATCCACTTGTTCTATCAAGCAGCAGCTGACCACATCTACCTGGCAGCAGTCCATATTGCAGTCAAAGTGTAAAAAGGATGCCGTGAGCTGACCGGCGAAAAGAATGAGTAGAAAAAGGACTGTAGTGCGCTTAAACATGTATATGATTTTACGCTATTTTACAAGGAAGTTCCAAAATGCTATTTGATGAAATCAATAATCTGTTTGAAATGCTCACCGGTGGCTTTGCTTTGGATTTCGAATAAGACTGTTTCCACGCTGGTGATCTGCCCCCCGGCATGGCGGATCTTTTCCAGTCCAATTTCCTTATTGTATTCCAGGCGAGTGGATGTTGCATCGGCCACCACTTCCACATTGTAGTCTTTTGCCAGTAAATCCATGGCGGACTGATATACGCAAATATGTGTTTCAATTCCGGCTAGCACAATATTGTCAGGATTAATTTCAGCAAGCTTCGAATTGAATTCGTCATTCTGCCCGCAAGAAAAAACGTCCTTGGTAATAGGCTGCAGTCCGTCCAGATGTGCACTTACCTCTTCCACCGTGTTCCCCAGTTTTTCCGGCAGCTGTTCCATCCAGATAATGGGTACTTCCAGCACGCGGGCTCCTTTGATGAGCATGGCTAGATTCCTGAATAATGCATCGGTATGCTGCATTATCCTGGCCAGTCTGCCCTGAACATCGATAATGACCAAAGCTGTGTTGGTTGGTTTAAGCAAGGAACGGTACCTCGACTACTTGCTCCCATTTTTCAACATCAGTTCCTGTACGCATGGCTGTGATCTTATCCATTTTGTATGAATTCATAACAGTTAAATTACGAATGATATCCTCCCTTTGTGCAGTGGACATTTCCTTATAGATCAAGCTCAAATGAGGTAAATACTCATAAGGTGGTGCTGTAGACAACTGAGTAACTACTCGTTGCTGCAAAGCGATTAATTCCGGTGCTTCTTCTAATTCGATAAACACTGTTTTCCAGATATTGTTCGTGTGGTTCAGGCCGGACATGGTAACAAATAAGGGTGTGATCTCTTGAGCAACGTTGGTTAAGACAGACTGGAGTTCTTTAGGGTTTAGATCAACAAGTGAGAGAAGTGTCATGTGGGGAGAAAAAACGGGTGCCCGATATACAGACGCCAGTTTATTGATAATGTTTTGGAGATAATCTGCATCCTCATCAGCAGGAGTCAGCCAGATGGAGATCACTTAATTATTACCCCACTCTTCTGCAGATTCAGCAAACATTTTCTGCATTTTTTCAACTTCTTTTGCTTCCTTGCGGTCTTTTGATTTTTTCAATTTCGCCAACCTGCTGTCCAGAGCGCTGTAAATATCAGCAATCCTACCGCCGCGCAGTGGTTCAGCATCAGCCATTTCCAAAACATCAGCAAATTGCTCGGCATTACCATGGCGTATAATTTGATCCGCACATATCCATCGTACCCAGCGATGGAGATCATTGATATAATTAGTAAAATAATCAATTAAGTCCGGATGGTCTTCCCTGTAAGAAGCTATTCGACGGAAAATGGAACCACGAAGATTATAAGGCGCTGCACCATAAACAGCTAGTTCTTTTAGTTTCGCCAGATTCGAATCTGTTTTTTCTTCAGTTAAAATACTCAATGCTGTGGATCGAATTGTTTCACCATGAGATTCCTGCTCCATGGCCCAGTCGAATTTTTCCTGTGCTTTTTCCAGGTCCAGTTTGATCAAGGCTGAATAAGCTGCACTAACAAGAAAATCATTTTCCTCATTTTCCATTTTTTCCACCAGGAATGTTTTAATCTCATCTGTATCATACTCCCGCAGTGCGCTGATGATAGCCCGCTTTACCCGGTCATCCTCTTCAGTATAAGCTGCTATGAGTTCTGCTTCACCATTGCGTGGTTTCAGGCTTCCGTAAGTATTGACCACTTGCCGGCGGACGTACCATTTCGGTTCATTTTCAAGTGCCTCCACCAATGCAGTGTGGATCTTTTTGGTGGATCGAGTGTCCGCTAATTCGCGCAGGGCCCAGATGCGGTCGTTTGGAGCGGGAGCATTTGCCAATTGATATAATAATTCTTTCGTCTTTTTCTCAAATGTAAGGCTTTTGGGAATTTGAAAACCTTCATCCACCACAACCATAAATGGTTCCATTCCTGCGGGAAATGTGAAAGTATCTTCTTCTTTATCGAAAAAAATCTCGTGGCGGTGGACATTGCCGTCGTCGATTATAACAGTCATGGGCAATTTGAACAGGGATGTACTTGCAATATCCTGGGTTTGTTTTAATGTAAGTGAAACCAACTGGCTGCGGCGGTTGTAGCGGTAGCTCGCGGTTATTTCCGGAATACCGGGTTTATAGACCCATTGTTCGAAAAACCAGACCAGGTTCTTGCCGGTGGTGACTTCAAACGCTTTTTTCAAATCCGTGGTTTCCACATTGTCGGCGGCATGGGTCTTGGTATAATTCTTTAACCCCCGGAAAAAAGCATCGTCGCCCAAATATCGGCGTATCATATTCAAGATCACCGATCCTTTGGCATAAATGTTACTATCAAACAATTCAATTGAATTAAAATAATTTGGCTGCACAGTTGGCCGGCGGTATGATTTGTCAGCCCAAACTGTGGCGCCCAGGTTACCCAAGCGTTCGAATTCTGCCAATTCGGGCCCGGTCTCGTGTTCCGTCCACAGTAATTCCAGGTAAGTGGCAAAACCTTCATTGAGCCAGGCATTTGCCCAGTTGCGGGTGGTGAGATAATCACCGTACCACTGGTGCGCCAGTTCGTGGGCCACCAAACCATCGCTTGAATGAATAGGTCGTACTTTTTCTTCATGCATGGTGCGGTCGGTCTGGTGGGTGTTGGTCACATTTTCCATTCCGCCCCACATGAAATCTTCAACAATCGTTTGATCATACTTTTCAAAGGGATAACGCACACCGGTGATCTCGCTGAAAAAATCCATCATGGCCGGAGTTTTGCCAAAAGAGCGCAAAGCATCATCCCGGTCATGATGCTGGTAGACCCAGTAATTCACGGGAATGCCGTCCCATTCATCCTCAATTTTCTTATAATTACCCACTGCCACAGATAATAAATAACTCACATTTGGGATGTTCTCCCTCCAGTGAAAAGTGCGCTGGTCATCTTTATCACTGACGGACACCAGTTCGCCATTGGAAATGGCGGAAAGAGGCTTATCCACAGTCAGCTTACATTCCCATGTCATTTTATCGTTGGGGTAATCGTGCATGGGAACCCAGAAATGGTTGTCCGTGTCTTCGCCCTGGGTCCAGCCTTGGAGCTGCTTTTCAGGATAGCTGGAATCGGGCCGCACAAAATAAAAGCCCATGGTGGGGTAGGATGTATAATTGATCATTACCGTAAGTGTGTCATCCCAGCTATAGGCTTTATCAAGATCAACCCAAAGCGTTTGACCATTCAGATGAAAATTCAGGGCTTGGCCTTTTAAAGACACACCGTGGATTTTGGTGCGGTCAGAATCAAAGGATATGCGCTTGCAATCGCTGGAAAAGGGTGTAAATGTATGGCTCACGGACCCGCTGATGCGTCCTGCGGGAATATCCACTTCAATATCCAGGGACATGTGGAGCATGTCTTTTTCACGATCCGGCGTTGAGTGGTAAGGTCGATCAGGTGCAGCTGTGAGTAATGATAAGAATAAAGAGATAAAGATAAATCTGGTCATGAATTCCTCAAATGATTGTTTAAAAAGGGTGAGAAAGTAATTACAGGATAAATAATAGGAAAGTTAGTTCTGAATCTATCACCTCAAGATAATCGATAATGCTATCCAGTACCTTATTCAAAATCCGCTAACAATTTTATTGCTTCTTCAATTTCAAGCCGATCTTCTAAAAGATCTGCCGGATCAGGAGGCGTAGCAATTACCTCTTTTACCAAACGTATGGCTTCTACTTCCTGTCCATCTTTAAATAACGCGTTGGCTAAATAGGTCTTTTGAATAGGTATAGCTGCTCCTGTTATTAAGGCTTTGCGCAGCCAGATGATGGCATCATCATTATCCGGCCACGACAGGAAGAATGGAATGTAGGGTGATTTAAAATGAACAGCACCCAGCATAAAATAACCACCGCCATTTTCGTATTCCTTATCCAGTTTAATAATGGCTTCAGAATGTTCTTTCATGAGGTCGGCCACACCTTCTTTTGCAGCGGCAAAGATGCCATAGACTTCTGCCCATTTTCCCAGGCAAGTCAAATACCTGAATCGTAATGGGGCAGAATCGGGATATTTAGCGATCATTTTTTCCGCCAATGCTTTACCCTTATCATATTCCGCTTTGCGTGCATCTTCATCCGTCAGAACAAACGTCCCTTTATAATAATAGCACCTCAATAAATAGACAGCCGCTTCTTCTTCCAGGGCGTCGATCTTGATGGCACGTTCAAAATGCCGAATCGCCAATTCGATGTTTTTGGATTGTGCTTTTGTACCCACTGCACCTGCTGACCTGTTGCTATAGGCAGCAATGCCCTTATCCATTTCTGAAGCAAAGGTAAACGCACTGGAAATGAAAAGGATTATTAATACATATAATAAATGATTCTTCATGGTCAAGTATACAGACTTTAATTGAAACTTAAAACAGCACCAGGAACAATGAATAATCTGTTTTATTTTAGGAGTACAGCCTTTTTGGTTTGGACAATATCTCCAGCTTGAATTGAAATTAAATAGACTCCGGCACTTACCGGCATACCTTTGTCATTCCTGGCATTCCAAATTACCTCATGTTTACCACTCACTCTTTCACCACTGACCAGTTTTCTAACTTCCCGGCCGAGCAAATCATAAACAGTGATCTTGACAAAGCTGTTTTCCGGCAACTCATAACGAATGGTGGTAGTTGGGTTGAAGGGGTTGGGATAGTTTTGGTGCAAAATAAAATCATCCGGCAACTCACCTACAACTTCATCCGTTGACAAGAAGTCCGATAACCTGTAATTCAAAAAGAAATCAAGCAATTCCTCATTGGCATTAATATCATGGTTATTCAATCCTAAAAAGGGGATTGCCCAATCCCCAATGGATGAGCCGAACCACTGGTGACCGCCGCCAATTACTTTGAAATGAACAAACTGGGTGGGGGAAGAATTATTGTAATAAGTAAATTTTTCAACTGTTGTATTATCCGTGGAATCTAAATCGGGAAGACTCTCAACTAAAACTGAATCCAGGTCATTATGATCCCGCCAATATTCAATTGCTTCCCCCACATACATGGAACCGTCCCAGGAATATGAATAAGGAACAATATAATCATTCGTGCCATGGATATGTATAAAGGGGATTTCCCTGCTATCATCACAAACCTGGTCTGCGTTCAGCATAAAGTTGCCTGTTACGGAACCAAAGGCAGCAATTTTATCCGATAATTCACAGGCCAGCTCATAAGCCATATAACCGCCGTTGGACATGCCGCAGGCATACACGCGGTCGAGGTCAATATTAAAATCTTCAGCAACAGAATCAATCAATACACTTATAAAACCAATGTCATTGGCATCTGAAAAATCCCAATATGTCCCCACATTCCAAGCGCTGTCGATGCCCATGGGATACACAACAGCAATATTCTGGTCAAGTGCGTAATCATCCATTTCAGAATAAAATTGTTGATCCAATGCATTGCTGCCAAAACCATGCATATTAATTACAAGTGGACACGGTTCAGTGGCGCTGTCCGGATACGAAACATAATATTCTCTAGTTAAACCATCATAGGTTAGGGTTAATTGTGCGTTGCATACGGTAAAGAAAAATAATAAAAAAATTCGCATTTTATTTATTTATTCCAAAACTAAAAAGAATACCCATATTGCAAACCTATAATATTTGTAGCCTCAATTTCCGACTCGTAAAACTCACCTTTATATAAGTAATAGATTTCAAGAGATTTGTCTTCATTTATTTCATATTCAATTCCTATCCCGGTCCGAAATTTATTATAGGAAAAAGATTCATCATTTAGACTATGATAAAACTCATAGGATAAATAAGGTGTAAACTGCTTTTTTAAACGATATCCAAGTGTAAATTTGTTCCTAAACACTATATCTTCCTGAAGTTCATTGTTCTCAAATTCCCGTTGTATTCTAAATCTATAGCTTGTTAAAAAATAATCGGTTTCATGATTAATTTTACTCCCTAAAGATATTCGGGATTTTTCCTTATCTTCATAAACAATGTAACGGTATTTCCCAGTAATTCTAACATTCGACGAAACTTTATAAGATAGTGATATATCTGTGAAAGTTTTATGAAACTGTGAAAAGTGTTCATTCAGCCTAAGTTGTTGTTCCAATTTCAATTTTATTGTAGATGATATTTTCTTTTGCAGTTCAATACCTGTCCATAATTCGTCATCAATTGATTTTGGATGAACCAGCGAAAGGGAAAAAATGTAAAGAAGAAGGAAAAGATACCTTTTAAATTGAATGGGGATAGATTGTAATTCTACAGTTTTATTCAAAACACCTCGGTACAAGACTTTAGGAAAACTATACTGAAGAAGGAATTTTATTAAACATTCCCGATTTAATCTTTGTAATAAATCCTGATGCGTGCTGTATCCCTTAAAAAGTTTGTTCTTCGTATTTCAAACCGTTGAATGTCTAAACCTGTTCGATCTTTTAAATCAGCGAGTAATTTATCGTGATTATCAGGTTTAATATTTTCAATCTTTTCATATACCACAGTACGGCGAAACAGTAAATTCTTCTGCCAGAATTTTTCAAGGGTATAAGTCAGTCCAACCAAAGTAATATTGGTAAATAACAATGCCATATAAGACACTTCCGTCTTACTTAATGCGTTGATTACCCCAATGGTGATAACTATAAACAGATAGGTCATTTCCTTTATGGGAATAGGATCTGTCCGGTAACGAAGAATAGCAAAAACAGCAAACAGTCCAAACGCAAAACCAATATTGATGGTGATGTTACCCAGAAGAAAAGCGAAAAAGAAAATGAGGGAATTGAACATAAAATAGGTAAACACAAAATCATTATTGGCATGATCACGATGATAAATCAGTTTTATAATGATAAAAGCAATAAACAAGTTAAATCCAAAGCGAATGATTAAATTCATTAATTCAGGTGATAAATTCATACTATTTCCTCTTTTTAATCTTGGGTTAACATTTTATTTATTCTTAATAATTTCGGTTTAAAACGGTTGTATTTAATTCCCTTATAAACGTGTAATATACCCATGCAATATTTACTGATCCTCATTTCCGGAATTTTCAAATCCCGCATAGTCCGTATAAAATCCGATCTTGGATTGTACTTTTTTTGTTTGACTTCTGAAATCACCAGATGATCAAAAATTTTACTACAGGTTCCATTTTTAGCGGAAAGATTGTTATCGATGGTCAGGCGTTCATTAAAATTGTGATCAGTCAGGGTGATACGTGAAAATTCCAGTTCCAGTTTTGGAGTAAGTTGATCGGGTGAAAGACCAATTATTTTTGATACCAATCGTCTCTCCGGTTCTCCAAGACTACCGTTTCTCTCATTCACCAGGAGTCGTTTTTTGATTGTACGATCTTTATTGTTTTTAGTTTTTATTTCAAAGTACAATCTATCGTTGCTGTTGTATTTCCTATAACGGACTTTAAAACGTTCTCTGTTTTGATTGTGATGCTGCTTATAAAACAGGAAATCATCTGTATCAAAGTAGGTGTTCTCATAAGCAAAAGTTTGCATACTATTGATTTCCAGAATCTGGTAATATGGTTTTAATTTATCCAGCAGGTGGGGTAGATTATTTTGGTTTGAAACAAATTTTGTATCCTGTCGGTCCTGAAGCTTTACTTTATTCATGTCCTCAAGCGATATGCTGCTAAAACTCGTTAAATTGAAACTGTCTGTTTTCATTTTAGCAGTACCATCTTTTTCGTCTTCCTGAACTCGCCAGCCTGAATTAAATAAAAATAAACACCGGCACCTACAGGTCTGCCATACTCATTTGTTGCATCCCAAATTACTTTTTGATAACCACTCTCCCATTTACCATTAACAAGTTTTTTTACTTCCCTGCCCAATACATCGTATATGATAATATTAACTAAACTGCCCTCTGGCAGTTCGTAGCTGATGGTAGTTTTTGGATTGAAGGGGTTGGGAAAATTATTATGTACAATGAACTCTGTCGGCTGCATAAAATCTTCATCATCATTTGTAAGATAGGATGTATTGATCATTCCCGGCGAACCATTTCCTGTTGATGCTGACCAGTTTTCCGCCAAGGCATTATCCAAGGTTGGGTTAATTAATTCAAGGCTGGGTCCATTGCCGTCCGCTTCTTCAGGCCAGGGATCACTATCATCATATTCTACTGCATCCACTAATACACCGTTTGAATCGAATAATCTGATCAATTCCCCGCCGCCACTTAATCCAAAATCAATATCTCCAACATAATTTCCAACGTCAGGGAAAAGATCTGCAAAAGCAGAGGAATTAGTACATAAAACTAGATACTCATCCGCTCCAAGAGATATATCCTCATCGATGGTATAGACATGATCATCATTTTCATCCTTAAACTCCCAAAGTCCAATGGAAATTGTTTCACTGGTGGGGTTGTACAACTCCACCCAGTCATCCGGGTCAAATTCATCGGCTGAATGGTAATTAATTTCGTTAATAACTACTGTAGAACCTGAAGCTTCATAGTCAACCGTATATTCATAGAATTCCTGTTCCGCTTTGCGGGGGTTGAGAATTAACGCATCATCATTGCTGGCACGGATATAATATTTTACATGATCTCCGCTCTCATAAAATGGAATAACTGCTCCGTAAACAGCATCATTTGCATCTCCATCATTATGCTGACCGTCATCATACATAGGTACGGATGTAAATTGAGCATTGAAGTCATTTGTGGTTACCATTAACTCAACTTCTGTCGCGCCGGAAACCAATGATTGAATAACAACATCTTCTCCTTGCACAGGATTTTCATTTTCTTGGATAATATTAATTATTTCAGGAGCTGTTTTTGCGATTTCGCTATGGCTTAACAAGTAGGGCAATCTGCCGGCTACGGTTGAAGTAATACCGCACCAATGGGCGCCGTCGGGCGTTATGAGGTAATTATCCACATT
>CAZORD010000008.1:0-7455 GCA_964582455.1 uncultured bacterium
CAGCCATAAACTCATGAGCGGACATAATTCCAGTGCAGCCAACAAATAACGCTGCAATACCACGAATTTGGGGCTCTAGTGCGGATAATTCTTTTGGGTCTATAATGTGGTTGTCCGGGACGCCATTTTTCTGGGCAGTTTCATAAAGTTTCTCAAGTTCATTAAGCTGTCCATCCTGGGCAATGACCAGTTTTCCGCACTGTTCATGCCAGATCTGGTGTTTTTGACAAAAATCATAGGTTAATTCCCGTCCCCGAGTGCAGAATTTGGCTTTCAGGGAATCAGGTGTATAATAGATTCCGGAATGTATCACCTCACTGTTTCGACTTGAAACACCCTGCCCGAAACTTGCTTCCTTTTCAATTACCAAAACCGTTTTATCAGAAGATTCAGCTAATTCACGGGCTATTGCTAGGCCTACGACTCCCGCTCCAATAATGACAACATCATAATCCATAACAAAAATTAAAAATATTTACGCATTAAAAGTCCCCCTTATTAAAGAAGGATTAAGAGGGGTGTAAAGAAACTCAATTAATGACAAGATGCTTGAGATTCTTCAGTCGTAGTACTCCTTCAGAATGACAGCAACCTTTACGTTTTCCTACCCTCTTCCAGATCATACGGAAACCAGTAATCCTTTTCTCGAATCTTATAGTCGATCAGGATATGTTTTGCTTCTCTGAATTCATCCAAACCTTCGATGCCCAATTCCCGTCCGCCGCCGGACATTTTCATGCCGCCGAAGGGAGCTGCTTCATTATCTGTTAAGGGATCGTTGATCCAGAAGGAACCGGCCTTAATATCTTCTGCGGCAGTAAGGGCTTTTTCCATATCATTGGTGTATATATTGCACCCCAGTCCATATTGTGAATTATTGGTCAGCTCAATGGCCTCTTCAAGGTTTTTCACCTTTTGAATCGGGATGATGGGGCCAAACGTCTCCACATTCATCATTTCCATTTCGCTGGTCACCTGGTCAAATACAGTTGGATTATAAAAGTGACCTTTTTCAAACTCTTCTGGCCTGTTCCCACCACATAATAACCGGGCACCTTCAGCTTGCGCTCGTTTAACCTTTCCTTCAGCCTTTTCCAGTTGCATCTCAGAAGCCATGGGCCCCATATCTGTTTGTCCATGCATGGGATCACCCAATCGGACCTTCTGCGCTTCTTCCACAACGGCCTCAATAAAATCATTGGCTATGGATTCCATCACAAAAACCCGCTCCAGGGATGTACATACCTGTCCCGCATTGAGCAGTCCGCCCCACGTTGTCCCTTTAGCTGCGATCTGAACATCCACATCATCACAAATTATAATCGGGTCGTTGCCTCCCAATTCCAGGCTGGTCTTTTTTAATTGAGTAGCGGCCATGGCAGCTATCTTTTTCCCTGTGTCGATGCTTCCTGTAAATGCGATGACACGTGTATCCGGATGTTCAACCAACGCTGCGCCTGTTTCACCAAATCCGGTAACCATATTCAAGATTCCTTTCGGCAAATGATCACAGGCCACTTCAAGCCAGCGCATGATGGATAGCGGCGTCACTTCTGATGGTTTCACCACCACCGTGTTTCCAGCCGCCAATGCCGGCGCTGCTTTCCACGCCATCAGTAATAATGGATAATTCCACGGAACGATACACCCAACAACGCCATAGGCTTCCTTCACCACCATACTCATGGATCGTGGTGTAACCGGTGCAACAACACGCCCGCGCTGATCCCGGCCGATCTCGGAATAATATTCAAATATGGAAGCGATCCATTCGATCTCATCGAGACATTCAATGAGCGGCTTCCCGCTTTCGTGGGTAATGATTTCCGCAATTTCATGGTCATGGGCCCGGCTTTTTACGGCCACTTCCCGAAGCAGGTCACGCATATCCAGCGAACCCAGCATTTTCCATTCTTTCCAGGCTGCTTTGGCAGCCTGGACTGCCGCATCCACATCAGCTTTTCCGCTCAAAGGTACTTTGGCGATGATATCTTCCGTGAAGGGGTTCTCTACATCAAATGTGGTACCGTCTCTGGCATCCACCCATGCATTGTTGATATAATTTTTATGATTCATACTTTTACTCTATGCATTTAATTATTAAATATAATGACAATTACACTGTATAAATTAAAAAAGAAAAAGCCAGTCATCCCGAGAGTAAAGAGGGATCTACATAATGGTCTTTATTCATCAAATTTGTACAAAGAACCACAAAGTAGATTTCTCACGCTCCTATAAGTCGGTTCGAAATGACATTTTATTTGAAGTCCCCTTTCCAGGGTTAGTATAAAAAATAATTGTCAATGCCTCTTTACGGTAAGGAGGGGTCTCATAGGTTTCCTTACTAATGAATTGGAATGATCTTTCTTAATATATCCACGATCTGGTCAATATGTTCTTTCCCCAAAATAAGCGGCGGTGATAGGGCAATGGTATCACCGGTGATCCGGATCAACAGATCATGGTGATGAAATGCATCCGTAAAAACATCATACCCTCGAGCACCTACTTTTCCATCCCTGGGCTCCATTTCGATGCCGGCCATTAGGCCGATCGTGCGAATGTCAATGATGGAACCAACTCCTTTCAATGAATGGAGTGCTTCCTCCCAGTAGTTTTCCAACGAACTGGCATTATTCATCAATCTATCATTCTGGTATACGTCCAGCGTGGCAATGGCTGCTGTCGCCGCCAGGGGATGTGCAGAATAAGTATAACCATGAAAGAGATCAATTACCCTTGGATCGCCTTGCTGGAACGCTTCGTAGATCTTTTTCTGGATCATGACCGCTCCCATGGGTACGGTCCCGCTGGTAAGCCCTTTTGCACAAGTGATCATATCCGGAACCACATCAAAATATTGAGCAGCAAATGGCGTGCCCAAACGGCCAAAACCTGTGATCACTTCATCAAAAATGAGGAGTATGTCATGTTCGTCACAGATCTCTCTAACTTTCTTTAAATATCCTTTAGGTGGGACCAATACTCCGGTGGAACCGGCCACCGGTTCGGTGATAAAAGCGGCGATCTTGTCAGCACCGTGTTTTTCAATGACCCGCAAGAGATCATCTGCCAAGTGCCCACCCCATTCCGGTTGGCCTCTGCTGAATGCGTTATGTTCCAGGTCATGAGTATGACAGACATGATCCACTCCCGGGAGGAGGGTGTAATATTTCTTGTTCAACGGCATTCCGCCCACAGTGATTCCCCCAAATCCAACACCATGGTAGGCCCGTTCCCGGCCGATGATCATGGTCTTTTTCGTATTGCCGATATGCTGCTGATACGCCATGACGATCTTCATGGCACTGTCTACAGACTCGGACCCGGAATTGGTAAAAAATACGTATTGAAATTCCTCTGCTGGTGCAATCTCCAGCAATTTCTGCGCTGCTTCAAATCCCAGGGGGTGGCCCATCTGGAAGGAGGGCGCAAAATCCATTTTTTCTGCCTGGTCCTGGATAGCCTTTACAATAGTTGGATGTCCGTGGCCGGCATTGCAGCACCACAATCCTGCTGTGGCATCCAGTACGGGAGTACCATCGGGTTTTTTGTAATACATACCTTTTGCTTCATTCATCAACCGTGGAACAGCTTTAAAATCCCGGTTAGCTGAAAAAGGCATCCATAGATGCTTCAGGTTCAGTTGCTCATTTGTCATGTTAAAATCACCAATCTTTGTTTGTATGGTTATAGTCCATATGAATGTGTTTTGCTTTCCGAAATTTTTCGATTCCTTCAATACGAAGCGAAAAAGGAATAACCTGTCTCGTTCTCCCACTGTAAGAGGGGGAGATACAGAGGGGGTTTAAAAACTGTAAATTCTTCACCCTTAAATTTTCAATCATCCTTCGGAGTCTTACCCAACATGGGCTATAATAAGAGAATTTTATTTGCTCATTCGTCATTGCCAAACCACCACTCTTTATTAGAATGATCATAATCCATAAAAATGTGTTTTGCTTCGCGGAACTCTTCCAATGCCTCGATACCGTGTTCTCGGCCGATTCCCGATTGCTTCATTCCGCCAAACGGTGCAGCAATATTTTCCATCAGCGGATTATTAATGCAAATTGTCCCGGCCTGGATCTTATCCGCGGCTGTCATTGCTCGTTCAATATCCCGCGTAAAAATGGTACAGCCTAATCCATATTTTGTCCCGTTAGAAACGGCAATTGCTTCTTCCATGGACTTAACTCTCTGGATGGGTATTACAGGACTGAAGGATTCTTCTGTAACAATTTCCATTTCTGATGTTATTTGATCAAAGACAGTTGGCTCATAAAAATATCCATTATCAAATTGGTCTGATTTTTTACCACCGGTTAAAACCCTGGCGCCTTCTTTTTTTGCCAGATCCACTTTATTGATTGTGTTGCTAAACTGCATTTTGGATGACATGGGGCCTACATCCGTTGCCTTATCCATGGGATCACCCAGCTTTACATGCTTGGCTTCCTCCACCAGCGCTTCCGTGAAGCGGTCAGCAATGTTATCAAAAACATATACACGTTCAACAGAAGTGCAAACCTGTCCCGCATTTACGAAACCGCCCCATGCAGACCCTTTTGCGGCCACGTCTATATCTGCATCATCACACACAATAACCGGATCTTTACCGCCCAATTCCAAAGATACTTTTTTCAGATTGTCTGCAGCCAGCCGTGCGATTCGTTTTCCTGTTTTGACTGATCCTGTAAAAGTAATGATGGGCACGTCAGGATGTTTTACCAATGCCTCGCCGGCTTCAGCTCCAAACCCTGTAACCACATTCATGACCCCCGGCGGCATATCGCCGCCCGCTGCTTCGATCCAATGTAATATTGAAAGTGAAGTAATTTCTGACGGTTTCATGATGATGGTATTCCCGGCAGCCAGTGCAGGAGCCAGCTTCCAGCCCATGAGCGATAATGGATAATTCCAGGGAATAATGCACCCTACAACACCGTATGGTTCGTAGCGAACCAGGGACATGGATTTTTGTTCAACCGGCGCTACAATTTTCCCGACTTTATCACGGGCCAGCTCGCTGTAGTATTCCAAATATTCAGCCACATCTTCAATCTCACCAATTGCATTGCTGTATGGCTTACCCATTTCTGTCGAGATTGTTTTAGCAATATCTTTTGCATGTTCCCGGGATTTGTTGGCCATGGTTCTCATATAATCCCTGCGTTCACCTGCAGTAAGTTCTCGCCATTGTTGAAATGCAGTTTTCGCTGCCTCCACTGCTTTATTGACGTCTGCTTCAGCGCTGGCCGGTACCTGGGCAATAACGTCTTCAGTGTAAGGATTTTCAACATCAAACGTCCTGCCCGATTCGGCAGCATGCCATTCATTATTGATAAAATTCTGATATTTCATTTTGTATGTTTACCTGCACCTTTCAGGATTTGTGAGATGTCTTTTAAAAAGAATATGAATACTATAATAGATCCTAAACCCAAAATGACTACACAGATCCAAGTGAATATTTCCCAGCCGTTCATGATGATTTACCTCTATCTAAAATTACGCCCAAAATAAATCCTATAAGAGAAATAGGTACTGTAATGTACATGATATATTCTTGCAGAAATTCCCACTGCCCGATTTGCAGTACATAGGTTTCTTCTTCAACAACAAAGGACCCTTTTAGCATTATGAGCATATTTAGAATCACAGTGGCTGCCAGGCCCAGTCCCGCGCTTAACACTCCTGCCAGCCCTTTGCGTAATCTGGGGAAATATAATCCCCCAAGGATGGGCACCAATACACTGGAGATCAAAATGGTAGCCATGAACACCCACAAACCGAGCATCTGTTCAAACGCTACAGCTATGGCAAAGCCCAATATCCACGATAGAATAATTCCCATTCTAGTTGTTTTGATCAGCTCATCATCAGACGCATCCGGATTTATGGCGGGTCTATAAATGTCATAAGCCACGTTTCCACCGGCCACCAGGCAATAGGAGTCCAGGGTGGACATTTCGGTAGACAATACACTAGCCATAAAGAGGCCCAATGCGCCAACAGGAAGACCTGCTACCATAATTGTAAGCAGTGCTGCATCAGGAGCCACATCAGCTGGGATGACACCTTGCAATGCTCCTGCTCTTGCAGCCATCGCAATAATAGTTACTACCCAGTCATAAGAGCCCCAGATGAAGATGCCGATGATCAAAGCGTTACGCACATTCTTGTATGACTTGGCTGCAAATATCCGTTGATAGAATGTGGGTTCCACGAGTATTGTAAGCCCGGTGGAAGCATAAATGATCACTAGCCAGATGGACAGGTCACCCATGGTTTCAAAATAATGCTTTGGCAGTACTTCCAGCATTGTATCGAAACCACCAATAATGTTAAAGGCAAATGGAACAGCCAGCGCTAAGATCGCACACATCATCAAGAATTGGATTGAATCCGTAAGCGCCACAGCCCAGAATCCACCGGTTAAAGTGTAGGTCAAAGCAATTCCGCCTAATATCAACATGCCTACTACCGGAGGCCAGCCCATGATTACTTCACCCAGCATACCAAATCCATAAAGCGACAACGCCGGCAGGGAATATATGAAAGAAGCGGCAGCGCCTATATATCTCGTCTTTTTTCCAAAGTACCTATCCAGAATATCAGGCAAACTGCGAAAATTTTCTGCTTTAAGGCGCTTAGCCAGCATAAAAGCAGCGATAAGAAAAAATGCATATGTAGGTCGCGCATAACCAAACCAGGCAACTACTCCATCTGTGTATGCCAACTGTGAATCGCCAAACAAAACATCGATCCCGTAATATGTTGAAATCAGTGTGGTGATCAGCAATGGGGTGGTGAGGGATCGTCCGGCGAGAAAGAAATCATCAAAATTGGTGTGGCGTTTTGCAAACCAAATTCCAACACCTACCATACCCATGAGATATATGGCAATAATGATATAATCAATAGTCGCTATCGTATACATAATTAAATTTCAAACCGGAGTTTGTTCCCCCTGCCTGTCGGCCGTAGACATAGCGTAGGCAGGCTAAAGGGGAGAAAAAGAAAAATGAATCTAGATTTAAGAATATCTTTGTTCATTTAGTTTTCTACATTTTTGAGTTATTAATTCTATAACCATATCTAGGTTTTCATCAATTTCATTATTATTAAATCTTATACTAGAAAATGCTCATTTTTCTAAATTATTGATTCTTATATTATCCTTTTTCTTTTGAACAGGATGTAAATGACCGCTTCCATCTAATTCAATGATTAGCTTCAAATCAAGGCAGCAAAAATCAACAACAAAATTATTTATACTGACTTGCCGTCGAAATTTATGTCCATCTATTTGACTATTTTTCAAACATTGCCATAATTTCCATTCCCACGGAGTTGGATTATTTCTATGAAGTTTTCTAATATTTTTTAAATGAGGATTATTAATAATATAATTTTTCATTATACTAAAAACCGATTTGTGCCCCTCCT
>CAZORD010000008.1:7555-17886 GCA_964582455.1 uncultured bacterium
GGATTATTAATAATATAATTTTTCATTATACTAAAAACCGATTTGTGCCCCTCCTGTAATAGGAGGGGATAAAGGGAGGTTAAAAGACTGATAGATAATTGACTTTTTCCAAGAAACCTTTAAAAAATTAATACGAAACGTTTTCGGTTTTGAAACCCCTCTTGTATTCTCCCCTCCTAAAGGGGAGACGCAAAGGGGATTATCATTTATTATTACTTTCATCTTTACTCTATGAAACCCAATCTAAAAATCGGAAATAACGGCTGGCAAATGGAAGAAACCATGGTTTATCGCGGTAAAAAAACATGGTCTTGTGCGGAATTTCCTCAAAAGGACTTCTGTCTTTTTGGCCGGTAAGCAATAACCCTACTTCTGTCCCCAAATACGTTGCTATGGATAGCCCGTGACCACCGTAACCCAAGGCAAAATGAATGCCCTCATTTGTTCTGCCGATGTGCGGCATAAGATCGAATGTTACTCCCAGCTTGCCTGTCCATGAATGTGTTAGGGAAATATCGCTTAATTCTGGAAAAACAGCATACAATTGTTTTTGCAGGCGCCGGGCGCTGTCATGCAGATCCAAACTAGTACTCAAATTATTCCGCCCGCCCCACAGCATCCGTCCATCAGGCGTTAGACGAAAATAATTCAGGAAATTTTTCGAATCATAATACATGCGCCCCTTGGGGCTCAATTTATTCTGTAATTCTTGAGAAAGAGGTTCTGTTACTATGATATAACTCCCTACAGGAAAGATCTTTGGCTTAAGCTGTGGAACCAACTTATCTGTATATCCATTTGTGGCAATAATAACTTCTTTTGACCTCAATACACCTTTGGTGGTGGTAATATCAAAACTATCACGATTTTTTTGTATGTTTGCGACCAAAGCCTGTTCATACAATAATACACCATTGTTAGCTATTGCTTGTGCTAATCCATAAACATATTTAGCAGGCTGGATCCCGCCGCTCATTTCATCAGACAAGCCGCCGTAATAAGCATCTGTCCCTATTTCACTTTGGAGATCAGATTTTGGAATCAGCGTTTTCTTATGCTTGAATTCCGTATCCAGCCAGGTTGCATATGCTTCCAATTCATCATAATGAGATTGCTTATATGCCAGCGATACGTGCCCGGACCGCTGCCAGTCACACTCGATATTTTCATCTATAATGATCTTTTCCAGAAGATCAAGGGCATCGACAGACGCTTGCCAGAATTCTTGTCCATATTCAGGGCCGTATTTTTTATAAATCTTACTGATATCCTGTTTCAATCCTGGAGTAGCCATTCCGCCATTACGCGAGCTGGCCCCCCAGCCAATGGTTTTGCTTTCAAAAACAGCGACTGATAAACCTGCTTTGGCCAAAACTCGTGCTGCATTTAGGCCGGTATAACCGCTCCCAACAATAGCAACATCAACTTCTGATGGTAATTCACTGGCCACTGATAAATCATCCGGTCTGGAAAATTCGTCAGTCCAAAATGGTTCAGTCTTCATATCAATAATGATTTAAATTAATTTTTCTGTAAAACACATATGAATTCAAAGATAAAATAGATGGGTAAAATAAATCTTTAAGAATGTTCTCCTGCCTGCCCGCCATAGATGTAACGCAGGCGGGCCGTCCCCACAACTGAATAAACAAATGGAAAAGGCTGTGCCCCTCCAGTAATAGGAGGGGATACAGGGGAGGTTTAAATACCGATTATACATGAATTTTACTATAAATAATTCTACAAAGTTCTGTTGAATATAATCAATTTAATAACCCCTCTTTCTTTCTCCCCTACTAAAGAGGAGAAACAATAAGTTGAGTATTTAATGAAAAAATTCATTATTTAGTTCATTACATTTTTGAGTTATTATTTCAATTACTGTATTAAGATTTTCATCAATCTCATTATTTGTAAATCTAATTATTACAAATCCCCATTTTTCTAAATTATTCTTTCTTTGATTATCTTTTTTCTTTTGAACAGAATGCAAATGTCCACTACCATCTAATTCAATTACGCATTTCAATTCAAGACAGCAGAAATCAACCACAACATCATTGATACTTACTTGACGTCGAAATTTATGTCCATCAATTTGCTTGTTTTTTAAAAATTGCCACAGTTTCCATTCCCATGGAGTCGGATTATTTCTATGTAACCTTCTGATATTTTTTATATTTGGTTTATTAATAATATAATTTTTCTTCATACTAATAACCGATTTGTGCACATTATCATTGCCTAAAATAACGGCGAAAAAAAGAAAGTGCCTCTCCTACCTGTCCGCCGGAGATGTAACGCAGGCGGGCTTGCTCCAATAACTTAATAAACAAATGGAAAAAGGCTGTGCCCCTCCAGTAATAGGAGGGGATACAGGGGAGGTTTGAATACTCTCTATTCAATTTATCCTTTCACCGCTTTCACAGCATCTTCAAACTTATTCAACGTTTCATCAATTATTTCATCGCTGTGAGCCTCACACAAAAACCACGGCTCCCGGGCATCATCTTCGGCCCAAATACCGTTTTCGTACAAATGCTCCATAATTTTTCCATACATTTTAGCATCATGATGAACAAGGCCTCGTACATCATTGATTGATTTTTCAGTCAGCAAAAAACCCTGCATATTGGGGTGTCCGGTCATCTGGTGGGGAATATCCGCTTCTGTCAGTATTTTATCCAGTCCAGTTTTTAATCGTGTGCCCCGCTTTGCCAGGTCAACCAAAACCGGTGTTGCGTCTAAAATATCTAAAACCGCTTTAGCGGCGGCCATACTGCACCCGTTGGCGCCAAACGTTCCTGCGTGAGTCACATTCCCGGAACCTACAATATCCATTACCTCCTGCTTTCCTCCAAAAGCAGCCACCGGATAACCATTCCCCAAACTCTTGGCGTAGGTTGAAATATCAGGAATAACGTTATAGGTTTCCCTGGCTCCGCCGTTAGATATGCGAAATCCCGTCTTTACTTCATCAAAGATCATGACAATTCCGTATTCGTCACATAATTTTCGTAAATGCTCCAAGTAACCTTCAACCGGTTCTAATCCAGAAATATTCCCCAAACAGGGTTCAATCATCATTGCTGCAATATCCTCGTGATTATTTTTTACTGCTGTCTCAACTGCTTCAAAATCATTAAAAGGCAGCATAATCACATATTCGCGAATTTTATCAGGTATACCAATCCCGTTCTGAACAGGTATCGGTGTTTCCCGCGCCCCCATCTCGGAAATCGGAGAACTGGCTGTGCTGAAAAGGACATAGTCGTGGGCACCGTGATATTGCCCTTCAAATTTGATGAATTTCTCCCGGCTGGTATAGCCCCGAGCAACCCTTAGAGCATGCATGGTCGCTTCCGTACCAGTATTAGTAAAACGCAATAGCTCCATTTCCGGAACCATTTTTTTCAGCTTTTCTGCAGTTTCCACTTCCAATTCGGTTGTGGCTGCAAAGGTAGTTCCGTTCTCGACTGCTTTGGTTACAGCCTGGTTGATACGGTCATCAGCGTGACCTAAAATTATAGGTCCCCAGCCCAAACGGTAATCGATGAATTTGTTGCCGTCAGCGTTCCAGACGTGAGCGCCTTTTCCTTTTGCAACAATAGGAGTTTCCTCCGGCCCCCAAAAACGGAAATTTGAACTAACTCCCTGAGCCAATACGTTCATGGCCCGGTCAAATATAGGTTGTGTTTTTTCTCGCTTAATCATGAATGAATCCTTTATTAATTGTAGTATGTAGAATAACCAGATACGTCTTGTAAATGGTGTTTATGCGCATCTGCGCAGGAAATGAGTATGGTAGCTACTTGGGCGGAGCTTCCCTGGATTGGCAGCCGCAGGTTAGGATACCATAATCCATGAGCCGAAAGAATGAATTGTAAGTATGATCTGTTTTTAGGTCTGCTTCAATAAGCATAATATAAGTTTAAGAATGTTTTGTAAAACTCTTTTAGCTAGTGCGAATTTACATTGGCAGGCCGAATTTGATAAATTATTTTCTGCCATGAATTCACCCCGCTATAAACAGCGTCTCCGTTTCTGGCCCATGGTGGCGGTCATGTATGTTCTCCTTTGCGGCGGCCCCTACGGCATCGAAGAAATTGTTCCCCAGTCCGGCCCGACCTTGGCCATCTTTGGTATGATCTTTATGGCTATTTTCTGGGGCCTGCCGAATATCCTGCAAACTGCAGAACTGGCCAGTGCGCTGCCATTGCAGGGGGGAGCCTACAGTTGGTACCGTGAAAGCTGGGGCGGCTTCTGGGGATTCCAGTTCGGCTGGCTGGAGTGGTTGAGCTGGATTTTTGAAACTGCCCTTTATCCCACACTGGTGGCGGCTTATTTTACCCATTTCCTTTGGCCCGAGGCCGGGCATTTGGCTGTATGGTTTATGTCATTATCAGTCATTTGGTTTTCAATTTGGTTAAATGTTCGTGGTATTGAAACAGTGGGGAAGTGGTCCACATTTATGACTTGGTTCCAGGTACTGCCGGTGCTGTGTTTCATAATCATTGGAATTCACCATATTGATTTTTCAATTTTTAGTCAATGGCACATTCCGGAAAATTCCACCACGAAGGAAGCATTGGTAATGGCGTTGATTTTCGGTCTATGGAATTATTCCGGTTATGCCGGTCTGGCTGCCGCCGCAGAGGAAATTGATGATACTCCAAAAACATACCCAAAAGCACTATTGATCACGCTCATCATTGCCATGTTTGTTTATATTATACCACTTTTGATCGGTATTTCTTTGGATCAGAACTGGTCAAGCTGGGATGAGGCTCAATTCAACTCTATAGCCTTAGTCCTGGGCGGCGGCGCTTTTGCCTGGTGGTTTATGGTGGCGGCACAATCTTCTAATTTTGGACTCATTAATTCAGAGCTTATCGTTTTATCCCGGCTTATGGGCACCATGGCTCATGATGGTCATTTACCAAAAATACTTACAAAGATACATCCCAAATATGAGACACCGGTCAATTCTCTCCTGCTCCAGGGAATTCTTTTAAGCATCATGACGTTTGGCATGGGCTTTGTGGATTTATTGGTTATTGGTACATGGTTAAGTATTCCTTCGTACCTCATCGGTTTTGCCGTATTTGTCAGCCTGCGCCTCAAGCAGCCTAACTTGGATAGGCCATTTAAGATTCATGGCGGTTGGCCGGTGATCATTCCCATTGTTGCCATTCCCTGTGCCATTGCCATTTTCATTTTCATCAATACACCAAAAGAATATTTTTTCGGAAGCGTTCCTTTGCTTTTTTCTGGACTATTGATCGCAGCCATTCAAAAGGTATTTTCTAAATAACCTGTGTTAAATTCAGCGGCATTTAATGAAGAAAAAATGAAATATCCTGTAACAGAGAATATTATTGGCGGTAAGACTGTTTCGTCGAATGGAAATTTACTGGATGTCTACAGTCCTCTAATTGGCGAGATCATCTCTCAAGTACATCTTTCTGGAAAAGATGCTGTTGATGAAGCTGTAAAAATTGCCGCCACTGCTTTTGAGAAATGGTCTGGAAAAACTCTCAAGGAGCGGGTTCAGGTTTTCTTTAAATATAAACAGTTACTGGAAACTAATATTGTTGAGCTGTCAGAACTTGTCCATGAAGAAAATGGAAAAACCATTGGTGAAGCAACGGCAGAGATCGAAAAAGCCATTGAAGTTACCGAATTTGCCTGCTCTCTGCCCCAATTTGCTATAGGTGAGATACAGGAAGTCAGCAGAGGAGTGGAATGCCGTTCAGATAGAGTTCCTATAGGTGTAGTCGCATCCATCACACCCTTTAATTTTCCGTCCATGGTTCCCAACTGGACCATTCCCAACGCCATTGCCCTGGGCAATACCATGATCCTAAAACCTTCAGAGCAAGTCCCTTTGAGCGCCAATCGCATTGCTGAACTATTGCAGGATGCAGGTTTACCGAACGGTGTTTTCAATGTAGTCCATGGCGGGCAGGAAGCAGTGGAAGCCATCTGTGACCATCCGGGAATTGAAGCTGTTACTTTTGTTGGTTCAACTAAAGTAGCAAAAATTGTTTACCAGCGCGGAACATCAAACCTTAAACGAGTATTGGCCCTGGGCGGAGCAAAAAATCACCTCATCGTACTTCCCGATGCCCACCCGGAAATGGCCGCGTCCAATATTGCTGCATCCATGTCCGGCTGTGCAGGTCAACGGTGTATGGCAGCGTCCGCCATGGTAGCTGTAGGGGAATCCGATCACATTGTTGAAAAACTATGTGCAGCAGCCCGAACCATTATCCCCGGTGAAAACCTGGGCAGTGTGATTTCACAAGCTGCAAAGGAGCGCATTGAAAAATATATTACTGAAGCAGAAGAACAGGGTGCAAAAGTTCTTGTTGATGGCCGTGGAGCAGCTGTGAACGGCAAAGGATATTTTGTGGGCCCCACAGTCATTGACTATGTAAAACCGGACATGAAGATTGCCAGCGAGGAGGTTTTCGGACCCGTATTGGCTATCATGCGGGCATCCACGGTGGATGAGGCCATGGAGATTGAGAATAGTTCAGATTATGGCAATGCTGCTTCTGTATTCACCCAATCGGGAAAAATGGCCGATTATGTCGCTGAAAAAGCCAGCGCCGGTATGATTGGCGTGAATATTGGCGTACCCGTTCCCCGGGAACCTTTCTCCTTCGGCGGCTGGAATGAATCTAAATTTGGGTCCGGCGATATTACAGGTAAGAGTTCCATCGATTTCTGGACCAAGCTGAAAAAGACCACCACCAAGTGGAATCCGGAATCCAAAGTCAACTGGATGAGCTGACATATATTGTTAATTGCAGCCTCTGTGATCTCTGTGGCTTATAAATGAAGATCTCTGTCATAATTCCAATCTATAACGAGTCAAATACCTGCATTGAATTGATTAACAGAGTCCAAGCAGTCCCCATGGAAAAGGAGATCATTGTTATTGATGATGGTTCTACGGATGGCACAGCTGAACTTTTATCAAAAATTGAGGGCATTACACTGCTAAAGCATAAAATCAACCAGGGCAAAGGTGCAGCTGTTCAGACTGCAGTTGATTATATTACTGGAGATCTGGTCATCCTCCAGGATGGTGACTTGGAATATGACCCTCAGGATTATCAACAACTCATTGAGCCCATAGCATCGAGTAAATCAGAAGTGGTTTTTGGCAGCCGCTGGCTGGGCAAGCATAATCAATGGTCATTCCATTATATTGGCAATAAACTGATCACGCTGTTTTCAAATATCATCAACCAGCGCTGGATCAACGATATGGCGTCTTGTTATAAGGCAATTCCTGCAGATATTTTCCGTGGTCTTAAGCTGAATTCCCAAGGCTTTGGGCTGGAAGGGGAAATAACTGCAAAAGTATTCAGAAAGGGATTTAAAGTGAAAGAAGTTCCTGTTTCATATTCCAGGAGAACTTCTGCAGAAGGTAAAAAACTGCGTCTGAAAGACGGACTCATTTCAGCCTGTGCCTGCCTCCGCTACCGCTTTTTTGATTGAAATTCACTGTCATCCTGATCTCTGTACGAAGTACAGAGGAAGGATCTCAAGAATTCATTTTAACAAAAATGTTTAAGATTCTTCTTCGCTTTGCTCGTCATCAGAATGACATGTTTATTTTATTTAAACCATTCTCGTGCTAAATCTTTCCAATTAGGATTATACTCTTCAATTAAAGCAACCTTCTTTTCCCTAATCCAGCCTTTAATCTTTTTTTCCAATTCAATTGCTGCGCTAACATCATCTGTTTCATCATACCAGACAAGTTTATGAGTATTGTATCTTTTTGAAAATCCATCATCAAGTTTATGCTTATGTTGATAAACCCTATTCTCTAGATTATTGGTCATACCTGTATAGATAACTTTGGATACACTGGCCATGATGTATACATAATATGTTTTCTCCATACACTAAATATACAAAAAATAATTTGTCATCCTGATCTCTGTACGAAGTACAGAGGAAGGATCTCAAGTATTCATTTTAACAAAAATGCTTGAGATTCTTCTTCCTTGCTTTGCTCGTCATCAGAATGACAGTTATTGATTTCGTTTTTTCCTAAACGGAATCAGCCCAGCAATATTCGATTTTGTCAGTTCAGTAATTTCTCGCAACTTCCCTTTTTCCTCTTCATCACTGTTGCTGGCATATTCCTTAACAAAGGCTAACCCCACAGCCAATCCAAAACCCAGAATTAATGAAAGAAACACAGACCGTTTTCTTTTTGGTGAATCCCTGTAAAGCGGTGCTTCCGGCGGATCAAGTACCTGCACTAGCGCCGATTCTTTCACCTCCTCAATTTTTGTCATTTCCAGTTGCTGCTTCAATGTGGTAAAAACACCTGTTAAAACAGACGCCTCCCTGGTCAGTCGCTGCTGCTCCAGTAATAATCCCGGTGAGCCTTGAATTTGACGATTACGATCAACAAAATCTTTTAACGCTTCTTCAGCTTCTTCCAACTCTTTTTGAACATCAACTATACGCCCTTCGATAAACAGCCGTGTTTCTTTCACTTTTTCTGTTTTGTATGCACGCTGGTGTTCATCCAGTTCTTCAATCAACGCCGCACATAAATCTGCTGCAAACTGCGGTTCAAAAGCATTTACAGTTACTGTATAAATAGAAGACACACGGTCTTGTTCGACTTCAATCATTCCTAAATAGGATTCAATTCCAAACTTCATTAATGTATCTGGACCCACTTCCGGTTCCTCATCTCCGTATGTCAAAATTTGCAGCAGCGATTTTTGCGGACCATACTCATCTGTATCAAATTTCCGATCCAGCAGCACCCGAGCGAGAGTTCGACTTTTAATTAAATCAGTGTAAACCCATTGCGCCCCTTCGTTTGTACCACCCGGGACTGCAACACCAAACTGTGCCGCCAGTCCCTGTAATTGTGAAGTAGAACTGCCACCGCCCGAAGACATGATCTTCGCTGAAGATATATATGTAGGTCCTACCATAAAAAGTACATAAAAAGCAGTAATGACACCAAAAACCAGAGGTGTAATAATCAGCAGCTTCAGCTGTTTTGCCAGCACCAGGAGAATATCAGACAGAGAAATGGTATCTTCCTCATAAAAATACTGCGGCTGCTGCGGAATCTGTTGTTGTTCGTCCATTTTATTGGCGAGCTAGTAGAACAATGGCAATGACCTGGGCCATGCTCGCTAATATCCCAGTTATTTCCTTGGCCAGCTCCGTTTTATCCACTGCTTCACTTTCATCTAGGGCCACCGTAATGACGGAGCCATCTTGCACCCGCGGAGAAAAAAGGGAAAAACGATGGATCTCCTTAGCAGTTCCGCTTGCATACCGGATCCAAACATCCCTCTTGTTAGCATTGGATGTATAGCCGCCTGCCAATCTAATGTAATCGCGGGTAGACAAACTTGGTAAAAACTTAAATAGTCCAGGATTATTAACTTCTCCGAATACGGCCACCACATTGGGATGGACATTGATCGTAATAATATCTTTTGCCAATACTTTAAAATCATGCTTGCTGTTTGGTTTTTGAATGGCCTTATAGATGGATAGATTGATATTTTGACCTTCACGCACCAGCAGGGAAGCATCGGCAAAGGCATTGGGCCGCAATCCACCCGCTCGTTTTATAATAGATGAAATAGTTTCCTTGGGTGATAGAATTGTATAATCTCCGGGATAATATACGGCGCCATTTACGGTTATAATTTTCTGCATTGAAAAATATTGATCAGGTCGAACCATAACATAATCGAATGCCATCAGCTTAAAACCGTCCCTTGATACGGATATTTTCCCAGGATTTGAAGAACGGGTATACTCAACGTTGGAAATGCTGAATTTTTCATCCATATCCAACGAAATCGTTTCAGCAAAAATATCTTCGGATACTTTATTCGGATCTATTCGTGCTACTTCTATTTTGTATTTAAACACAGATTCTGATATACCGCCCGCTTCCAATATGAGATCTTTGATGGTCATCCCCGTTTTCAACGTGTACTGACCGGGATTATTAACAACACCCCCAATAGATACAATTTTTTCTGCATTGAATATAGCTTGAGCATAGACTCTGATTTCATCCCCGATTTGTAATTGTAGATTATGGGTGCTTTCAACATTTTCGAGGACTTCACCTAAATTGAAAGGAATAATACTCTGTGTAATACGATCTTCATCATAGCGAAGTAAATCAGCGCGACCCAAAAATGTTTGATTTTTCCATACTTTATCATCAAAACCGCCAGCCATGAAAACCAGATCGTATAGCGTCATATTTTCCTCGAACAGCTCATAACGTCCAGGACGTTTTACGTTACCGG
>CAZORD010000008.1:17986-55240 GCA_964582455.1 uncultured bacterium
GGAATAATTTCCTTGGTCACCCCGTCTTCCATAACCCGCACCAGCTCGGCCCGCTCCAGGTAAGTATGCTTGTGGTACTCTTCATCATCAAAACCGCCAGCCTTGAAGATCAGGTCGTACAGCGTCATATTTTCCTCGAACAGCTCATAACGTCCAGGACGTTTTACGTTACCGGTAATGGATACGAACTTCTCCGGGGCTCCTTCTATCTCGGCCAGTGAATAGATCTTCACTGCATCATCGGTCCGCAGCAGCGTTTCCGCGAACCCTTCCTTGTTCAGCAGCTCTTCCAGATTGAACGGAATAATTTCCTTGGTCACCCCGTCTTCCATAACCCGCACCAGCTCGGCCCGCTGACGGTAAGTGGTTTTCAGCCATTCTTCATCGGTAAACCCACCTGTCTTAAAGATCAAGTCATAGAGCGTCATGTCTTCCCTTAGTAAATATCGCCCGGGAGTTTTGACATGACCGCTAATGGCCACGAACCTTCTGGGAATCATGGTCGATGTACTAAAAACAGTGACCCTATCCAGTGGTGCCAGCTGGATATTGTGCTGCGGGTCCCCTTCCATTGCCAGACCCAAATTCAATTTGATCAGTTTTTCAGTAAAGTCAGGATTGATTCTCACCACATCCACGCGATCAAGGTAGGCATCGCCCACAAGGCTATCGGCTTTCAAAACCAGGTCTCGCAGCCGCAATGATTCACCGATGTCAAAAGTTCCCGGTCTGACGACAGCACCGTTTATTACAACAATATTTTGCCTAAGATCGAGTATGGAAAAAATCTGAATTTTATCACCGTCTTTTAATTTGTAATCATCCTTACTATTCATGATTAGACCCAAATCAACATCAATAAACATGCGGTCCATCCCCAGGGCATCCCGTTCTTCGGGAGGAACAATACGGTCAATCTGTGCCCGGTCAAGGTATGCACTTACACGCAGGCCGCCCGCCATGTGCATCAATTCCTGAAGGCTTTCTCCCTTTTTTAATTCATAGATGGCCGGCCGGTTAATTTCTCCGCTGATAGAGACAGTTTTACCACGAGTAGGCAAGAAAATAGTGTCATCTAACTGCAGGCGTACATCATTTATCTTTTTCCCGGAAAGGAGATAATCATAAAAATCAATAGATGCGATTTGTTTGCCGCTGCGTATGAGTCTAATGTCACGCAGTGAGCCTAAGGTAGTTGGACCATTAAAATAGTATAGGGCTGAAAAAAGAGTAGAGGAAGGACTTACCTGGTATGCTCCAGGTTGGGCAACTTCCCCGAGAACAATGACTCGTAAAGGACGCATATCCCCTAAACTTATATCTAAGAAAGTGGTAGCATTGCCGCCATTGGAACGAATGAGGCTTGAATATCTTTGTGATAATACTTTGAATAATTTTGATTCCAGCAGATCCATGGTCAGACCATTCACAAATACCTGACCCACTTCTGGGATGAAGATAAACCCTTCTCTATCTACAGTAAGAACTTGGCGGAATTGAGTTTCTCCCCAAAGCATGAAAATGATTTCATCGCCAGGCCCAATGTTATAATCCGGGTCTACAGCACCGAAAACAGATGATTGAAATACCGCGGGATCCCTCTGAAAAATATTGTAACCATAATAGTTAACAGCTTGCCGACCCGGCTGGCCTTTAGATTCAAGAATTAAATTATCCTCAACAATATCCAACTCTTCACCCTCAACAATATCTAGTCCTTCCTGTTGGACAAAATCTTCTATGCTGGACTCGATAGTTTCCAGTGGTTGTTCATCTTCCTGAATAGTTCCTTGTTCAGTTGTTTCAGGAAGCTGAATGCTCACATCTTTCGCACCAACTTCTGGAATATCTTCAATGGTGGGTTGAGAAACCTGACCTTCGGCGGTTTTATCTCCCAAGCCCAATTCCTTGGCCTTGGCATCGATCTCAGCGTCGGTCATGCCCCTCTGTTTAGCCATCTGTCGGATCTGTGATTCGGAAAGACCCGATTCCTTGATTTTCTTTTTGATTTCTGCTGCATCTTGAGCAAATACAAAAGAAATCGCTAATATGATATTCAATATATAACGCATGTGTTACCTCAAGTTATTAATAATTAATTTTTCACTGTTCTGAAAACACAAAGTTGAAAAGATATAATAATTACACACTATAAAATTTTCCACATCTTAAGAACCTAAATATTCACCTGGTTCATTATCAAAATAATCCCCTTCCACCGGGTTGTAGGAATACAAGACCAGCCAAGCCTTTTTCTGTTCTTTCACACTGAAGTTCGTCTCTGTCCCTTTGGCCAGTTCGATCCCTATCGCACTGCTGGCGTATAAACAGATGACGATATTGGAAAATTCTGGATACTGTTTGGTTATGTTTTTACAGAGCAGTCGCAGCCTTTCTGTGCTGGCCTCTTCATCAACGGTGACGTATACCTTGCCCTGCTTAAAAACGCTGGAGATACTTTCTACCCGCTCCACGGTGTGCTTCGGGATGGTTAGTTTGGGTTCTACCGGTTTCGGTTCAGGTACTGGTTTTGAAACTATGGGAGGTGATTCTTCTTTAGTTACATGCTGCGTTGGATCAGGGGCTGTTTCTTCTACAAGAGATTGCACTAATACTTCTTCCGGTATTGCAGCTGGCGTTACAACTTGTTTTTTGAGTGTTTTCTGTGGTGCCGGTTCAGTTTGAAAAAGGTTCATGATAAGGACCGTAAACATGGCTGTACCCACGACTAGAGCTATAGTTTGTCTATATTGCGATAGAAAAGTGAATCTTGATTTGGTTTGACCCATTTGTTCTTGTTGTTCATACTTGATGTCCAGTTCTGCCTGCTTTGTTTCTGCCTCGGCAAGTTCCTTGGTACCAAGGGAATGAAAAATGCGTTTATCCTTTTTCCCTGTCTCTGTATTATAGACGTAGGTCTGGTAATAATAAAAGCCATCCCAGCCGCCCTTACGATAAATGCTGCTCATGCGTACAAATGCCTGTTAATGTTATTATTAAAGAAAATAAATTCTTACCTCGCTGTTTGAAAGTACATATACCTCATTAATATGACAACTACTTTTATAACTACTACATAAATAATGTATTATTTTACCCATTAAATAAGTTCATTTATAGTGAGTTCCCAATCCGTATATTGCATAATACCCGTCATGAAAATACAGGTAGTTGTTCAGGTAGTCACTATAAATAACATATTATAATTAATATTTAAAACTACTGCCAAGAATTATGAACACAACAACTACATATGGTAATCATTTTTTCCCATCAATAGCACCGTATCGTCATTTTGTCCTTTTCGACGATATTTAGGGCAACTACCTGAGTAACTACCTATTAGTTGTCGAGTCAGATTATTAATTATACAATCAAGAAGTACTTTAAGAACTACGTCCCCAGCGGTATCGCTATAAAACAATGATAAGCATTCCGACCAGGATCCCGGCCGCATCGGCGAACAAATCACGCCTGCTGAAAAAACTGCCGTTCCGTTTATCCCAGTATTCCTTTATTATGCCATTAGCAGCGGAGACAGCCACACCTGCAGGAAGCGCAGTTTCCTTGTTTATATCAAGTTTATTTTCCAATACATACTGGGTACTGAGCACCAGGGAACAGCTGATGCCGAAATGAAGTATCTTGTCATAGGCCAGCCAGGGATCCTGTTTAGCCGCTGTCTGCACCGTGTCCGGCGTTAAAGCCATGCCAGAAGTAGGCACAGCCAGAAAAATAAACAAACATATTATAAGTAGTAACCGCATGCTTTTCCTCTGATGGTAAAATGTGAAATTAGCCATATAATATAAAGAACAAGGCTGAAAAGTAATACCCTAAATTACACTACGTTATTTTCAGTTTTATGACTACCAGTCCCAGTATTTTCCGGGTTCAGCGTCAAAATAATCACCTTCGACAGGGTGATATGAATAAAAAACCAGCCATGTATTTAAAATATCCTGTTGAGAATAATGCACATTTTCTCCTTTGGCCAGGGCAATTCCTGTTTCTGTTTCACTGTATAAACAAATAACCAAACTGTTGTATTCAGCGTATTGTTCCCGAATACGCTGACATAATTTTTGTAGGGCTGTTTTATCACTCCCATTTACGGTAGCATATATTTTTGCCTGTTTAAATGATCCCGATAATTGTTCGATACGCTGAATGGTGTATTTTAATGTTTTTGTACTTGAAATAACAGTTTTCATAATAGTCTGTTCAGCATGAACAATTTCATCAGTTTCATTTTTGGCTGTTGCAGAAACAAGTATTTTACGACTGTAGCGCTGGTTCAGTTGCACGTAGGGTTCCTGCCCTAATCTGAATGCGATCTTTTGCACTTCCTCATTATACAGTTTTTCGTGGGAATAGGCGGTAATATCTGAAATGGTGTTCTCTAATTCGCTCATGGATCGCCCCGAGCCACCAAAGGAAATCAGCTCAAATTTGAACAGTCCATAAAAAAGAACCACCGCTAATAATAGAAATAACACTTTTTTCATTGATAATAATTTATACTGATAAAAGGATTCGTTAAGAGTGGTTCTTTTTCCCTAATTTCCGGCCCTTTTTGAAACGGATCGTTAATAAATCATTTTATAAATTATGTCATTAATTGCACCCCACGGCGGTGAACTACGTAATTTGGTCGCCGATATTGAAACAGCTTCAATATTAAAACAAGAAGCGAAAACTCTGCCTTCCTGGACGCTAAATGACCGCCAGATCTGTGATCTTGAAATGATCCTCAATGGCGGTTTTTCTCCATTAAATGGTTTTTTGAATAAAGCTGATTATGATACCGTGTTGGAGAATATGCGCCTGCAGGATGGGTCAATTTGGCCCATTCCCATTACATTGGATGTCACGGCAGAATTTGCCGATAAATTTAATACTTCAGATGAAATAGCTCTCAAGGATAAAGAAGGTTTCACGATTGCTGTTTTGTCAGTTGAATCTATTTGGACACCGGATAAAATGGCTGAAGCAGAAAAAGTCATTTTAACTACAGATGATAGCCATCCGGCAGTCAACTATCTCATTAACGAATCCAATTCTGTCTATGTCGGCGGCCCTGTAAAAGGGCTTATGCTGCCCAAGCAGTATGATTATAAAGAACTCCGCCATTCACCACAGCAAGTGCGTGAATTTTTTGAGCAAAACGGCTGGGATAATGTGGTTGCTTTTCAGACACGTAATCCCATGCATAGAGCCCATGTGGAATTAACCATGCGCGCTGCAGCAGAAAATGACGCCAAAATTCTCATTCATCCTGTTGTAGGCTTGACAAAACCCGGTGATGTCGACCACTATACTCGTGTGCGCTGTTATGAGTATGTCTTGAAAAAATATCCTGAAAATTCAGCCATGTTAAGTTTACTTCCCTTAGCCATGCGCATGGCCGGCCCCAGGGAAGCTTTGTGGCACGCTATCATCCGCAAAAATTACGGGTGTAATATGTTCATTGTTGGCCGTGATCATGCAAGTCCCGGGGCAGGTAAAGATGGCCAGCCGTTCTATGGTCCCTATGATGCCCAGGATTTACTGAAAGATCATGAAGCTGAACTGGGCATCAAAATGGTACCTTTCAGATTAATGGTTTATGTACCTGCAAAGGAAAAATATGTGCCCAAGGACGAGTTGGCAGAAAATGATGAATTTAAAATGATCTCCGGGACAGACCTGCGCAGTCGTCTCCGCAATGATGAAGATATCCCGGGATGGTTTTCATATCCTGAAGTAGTCGCTGAACTGCGGCGTTTTCGCCCGGCACTGGATAAGCGCGGTTTTACCGTTTTCTTCACAGGACTTTCTGGATCAGGAAAGTCAACCCTGGCCAATGGGCTTATGGTCAAACTTATGGAAGATGGCCGCCGTCCGGTAACACTTTTGGATGGTGATATTGTACGTACCCATCTTTCCAGTGAATTGGGTTTTTCCCAGGAACATCGCAAATTGAACGTACGCCGTATCGGATTCGTCGCCAGTGAGATCACCAAAAATGGCGGTATTGCCCTTTGTGCGCCCATCGCTCCTTATAAATCAGACCGCCGGTTCAACCGTGAATTGATTTCTCAACTGGGTGGATATATTGAATTGTACGTAGACACTTCATTGGAAATATGTGAAGAACGCGATGTGAAAGGTTTATATGCTTTAGCCCGCAAAGGAAAACTGAAACAGTTTACCGGTATAGACGATCCCTATGAAAAACCTGAAAATCCGGAAATTGAAATTACGTCTGCCGGAGTTGCACCTGAAATTCTTGTAAATGAAATTATCTCAAGAATTAAAGAAATGGGTTATTTATAAATCGTGATTTATGCTTAAATTTCTAAACATGATGAAAGTGATAATCCGACGAAGAGGAAGGGGTGTTCTCAATTGAACATGGATCGAACACCTCGGAACACTTTTCCTTTCCAATTTTCAAATGCACCTGCACAGGTGCATTTTTTGTATCTGCATAGGAGACATTAAATGAATACAACATCTTCATTGGTTGAATTACAGGATGTTGATACCCAATTACTGGAAATCAGTGAATTGCTGGGTGACTTGCCTGTAAAAGTTGAAGAACTGACCAAAGAGGAACAACAACTGCAAGTAGACATTGAGCAGCGTAAAAGTCGAATGAAAGAAATAGATCTTGAAGTATCCAAAAAAGATCTACAAGTAAAAAGTCTTACGGTTAAAATCGATAAGTTGAAAGATCAGTTATTTCTGGTAAAAACAAACAGGCAATACGATGCGTTATCCCAGGAAATAGATTATCTTAAAGAAGAATTAAACAATATCGAATTGAATGAACTCGAACTGATTGAAGAAAAAGATAAGCTTTCCAGCGAAACAGAAGAACGCGAAAATAATTTAGAGTCATTGACTGCAGACCTCCATACAAGAAAAACAAACTTGGAAACATTAATTGCAGAGTCTTCTGAAAAGAAAACAAAACTTGAAGATGATCGGTCTGAAATCCTAAAAGATTTGACAGCACCAATTATTTCCAAATACGATCGAGTTTTTGCAGCTCGGGACGGCATGGCTGTTGTAGAAACGTTTGGCACATCTTGTGGCGGTTGTGGATCCATTGTACCGCCGCAGAAAATTGCTGTATTGAAGCAAAGTAAAGACTTGCAAACGTGTGATGTCTGCAGCCGGTTCCTGTACTGGCCTCAGAAAAATGATTGAATTCTCTTATATTTCATAAATAGAGTAAATTACAGCGTTATTTAACAATCTGAGTCGGCTGAGTGGTTACTCTGAACTATCTTGACACGTATGTTGGGAATGGTTCGGGGAGGAAAGTCCGGGCACCGCAGAACAGGATGCCTCCTAACGGGAGGAGCCCCACTACGGTGGGTTATGGATAGTGCAGCAGAGAGTAGACTTTCCCGATGTATATCGGGATAAAGGTGAAACGGTGGTGTAAGAGACCACCAGCCTTGGCAGCAATGTCGGGGGCTAGGTAAACCCCATCCGGTGCAAGATCGAATAGGCTCCTAGGCGTAGTTCGCGTCGTTAGCGTGTTAGCCGTAGGCAAAGCACAGGCTGGAGGAGCGGGTAGATCGCTTGATCCCAACCGCGAGGTTGGGACCAGAGAAATGGCCACTGAATCTCGTCCACCAACTGGCGGATGGGAGGGACAAAACTCGGCTTATAGGCCGGCTCAGATGTTTCATTGATATATTATTATGCGTTGGTCTTTATTAAATCCTGATCAGGATAAAGTTAATTCAATTTCAAAAACATTCCGCACTTCGGAAGTTATAGCCAGGATTCTTGCTAATAGAAATATTCTGAATCCGGATTCAGCAAATCCTTTTTTTAATCCCAACTTGGATATGCTTCATGATCCTTATTTGATGCAGGATATGGATAAAGCTGTCGAGCGTGTTCTAATAAATATTAACAGCGGTGCTGCGATCATGGTCTTTGGAGATTATGATGTAGATGGTACTACCGGTGCAGCCGCACTATATATAGCACTTCAAAAATTTGGTGCAAACATAACCTATTATATTCCAGACCGGGAAAAGGAAGGCTATGGATTATCCCTCCAAAGTATAGATATCGCGAAGGACAATGGAATTGATCTGATCATTACCTGTGATTGCGGTATTAATGCTTTTGCACAAGTGCAATATGCCAATGAGCAGAAGATTGATATAATCATAACCGATCATCATACACCTGAAAAATCAATGCCTGCAGCCAAAGCAATTCTTAATCCCCATAGGATTGATTGCACATACCCATTCAAAGGCCTTTGCGGTGGCGGTGTAGCCTTTAAATTGATAACAGCTCTTGGTACAGAACTCAACATTCCATTATCTGATTATGAAGAGATTATACCTTTTATCACATTGGGTACGGCAGCTGATATTGTTCCCATAAAGGATGAAAATCGCGTAATTGTCCATTACGGATTGAAAATGCTGGATCGCTTACAAAAACCAGGATTAAAAACACTTTTGGACTTGGCAGGTCTCAAGGGACAGGTATCCGTCGGCCAGCTTGTATTCGGTGTAGCTCCGCGAATTAATGCAGCTGGCAGGCTTGGTGATGCCAATCGGGTGGTTGAATTGTTTGTAACAGAAAATGAACATAAGGCTAAACTGCTGGCTAAAGAACTGGATGAAGAAAATAAAAGACGGCAAATGATCCAGCAGGCTGTGGTAGATGAAGCGCTCTTAAAAGTAAACGCGGAAGCGGATCTGAATAACGAAAATGCACTGGTTTTAGCTGATCAAGGCTGGCATCCTGGAGTTGTCGGTATCGTTGCTTCAAAGATTAAAGAAGAATTCAACCGCCCCTCTGTAATTATTGCTTTGGAAAATGGGACGGGCAAAGGATCTGCCAGGAGTATTCCCGGGTTTGATCTATATGCTGCACTCACCACCTGCAAACAGCACCTGGAAGGGTATGGCGGCCATCCCATGGCGGCGGGACTGACCGTTTCAGCAGATAAATTGGGAGATTTTAAAAAAGCATTTATTGATGTTGCTAACAAGTGCCTTACAGCAGAAAATCTACAGGCAACTCTTACTCTTGACAGCGAAATGACACTTCAGGATATTACACCGCGTTTTATGGAATTTTTGGATAAATTAAGCCCTTATGGTCCGGGGAATATGCGTCCTAAGTTTGCCGTAAGGAATGTAGAAATTGCTGGAGCACCAAAAGTGATTGGCAAAACAGGTGAACATCTGAGGTTCAAGGTAAAACAAGGTTTAAAATCTTTTTCAACAATAGGATTTGGTTTGTCCAATAAATACGAGTTGCTGATCACAGGACAGCCGGTCGATATTGCCTGTGTCGTGGAAACAAATGAATGGCAAGGAAATACATCAATTCAACTAAACGTGAGGGATATTAAGCGAGCAAAATCATGAACAGAACTGCAATAACAGGTATGGGGTTTTATGTTCCGGATAAAGTTGTAACCAATAAAGATCTGGAAGGAATGATGAATACCAGCGATGAGTGGATTCGTACCCGCAGTGGAATACATGAGCGGCACTGGGTTAAAGATGGTGTAGGAGCATCAGATTTATCCATAATTGCAAGTAAATCAGCCATGGTTGATGCCGGTGTAGAATCAAGTGACATTGATATGGTTATTGCCGCTACTGTTTCTTCAGATTATTATTTTCCTGGTGTCGCCGTCCAACTGCAGGAAATGATGGGTATGAATACCATAGGAGCATTTGATTTGCGCGTGGGTTGTTCCGCTTTTATATATGGGCTTTCTGTTGCAGATCAATTCATCAAAACAGGTTATTGTAAAACAATTTTATTAATTGGTACAGATGTCTTATCATCAATCTTGGAAAAAAATCCGGAAGGCAGGGATGTAGGTGTTCTCTTTGGAGATGGAGCAGGTGCCGTCATTTTACAGCCTTCCGAAAATGGTAGTGGTGTTTTATCCACCCATATGCATTCAGAAGGAAAATATATGAAAGAATTATGGGTAGAATTACCCGGATCAAAATTCAATGAGCGCGGATTAACAGATGAATTTATGGATCAAAAACGCCATCGCCTTTTTATGAATGGCAGGGAAGTCTTCAAACATGCTGTTCGGCGTTTTCCTGAAGTTATCCAGGAAGCGTTGGATGCCAATAATCTTACAATAAATGATATCGCCCAGATTATTCCTCATCAAGCCAATCACAGGATTACAGAAGCTGTTGCCAAACGCATGGGCGTGGGTTCAGATTTAGTATACAGCAATATTCATCGTTATGGCAACACAACAGCAGCCACAATTCCCATTGCAATGTGTGAAGCATACGAAGAAGGGAAATTTTCCCCGGGAGATCATATAATTTTAGCTGCCTTTGGTTCAGGATTCACCTGGGCTTCGGCTGCAATTAAATGGTAAAATTAAAGCATGGATAATTTATTTTTTAATGAAGAACACACCATGCTTGTGAACATGGTCCAGGATTTTGCTAATTCAGAAATTGCTCCCATTGCCCACGACATGGATAAGAACTGTGAGATTCCAAAAGAGATCATTTCTCACATGGCTAAATTAGGGCTCATGGGCATTCCCATCGCGGAAGAATACGGCGGAGCCGGGATGGATACAGTAGCCTATGCAGCAGCCGTACTTGAACTGGCCAAAGTAGATGCCTCTGTTGCCATAACCATGGCTGCTCATACTTCATTGGGAACCCTGCCCATAGCTATTGCAGGCACGGAAGAACAAAAACAGAAATACCTGCCCAAACTGGCCACAGGAGAAATTATCGGTGCCTTTGGATTGACAGAACCTTCAGCGGGGAGCGATGCCGGTTCTACAAAAACAACTGCTAAATTAGATGGGGATGAATATGTAGTCAATGGCGGGAAAATCTTTATTACGAATTCAAGCCTTGCTGGATTGCTGACATTAACGACGAATATAATTGAAAATGGAGAAAATAAGGGAATTGGTGCCCTCATTGTCGAAACGGATAACACCGGATTGAAAATTGGTCCCAAAGAAAAGAAAATGGGTTGGTGTGCCAGCGATACCCGCCAGTTGTTTTTTGAGAATATGCGCGTGCCCAAGGAAAATTTGCTGGGACATCCATCCCAAGGATTCAAAACATTCTTAAAAACGCTTACAGGCGGGCGCATCTCTGTTGCTGCCTTATCCTGCGGTACTGCTGAAGGCGCCTTTCAGCAGGCGCTCCACTATTCAACTGAACGAAAAGCCTTTGGGAAGGAAATTCATAAATTCCAGGCAATAGGATTCAAATTGGCTGATATGGCCACGGATATCGAAGCAGCTAAACTACTGACATTTCATGCTGCCTGGATGAAAGATCAAGGTAAGGATGTGACCAAAGCAGCAGCAATGGCAAAACTCTTTGCCAGCGAAGCGGCTATGCGTATCACTACCGAAGCTATCCAAGTTCATGGCGGGTATGGATATGTAAAAGAATATGACGTGGAACGCTTTTTTCGCGATGCCAAAGTATTAGAAATCGGCGAGGGAACAAGCGAGATTCAACGCATGATAATAGCTAGAGAATTAGTAAAAACATTTAGTAAAGCAGCTTGATCAACTCCAGAAAAATTCAAAATTCAATCAAGTCAGCAAAAGACGTATTGCAAAAGAACACACGTCAAATTACAGTGCTTACTGCTTTGGTGATCATTGTATCCTTTTTCTTTCATCAAGGCAGTGTGCTGCAATACAGCTATCAAGTGGATGATATTGCCCGTGATCCTATCATTGCGCCCTTTAATTTTCCGATTCTGAAAACAGATGTAAAACTGCAGACAGATCTGGATGAAGCACTCCGATCTGAACCCTATTTGTTTCAGCGTAACCAGGGAGCAGTCACTGCACAGACGGTAGCTTTGCAGGAATATTTTCTCATGGTCCTGGAGATTCGTTCTGCAATGATACAGCTGGAAAAAACGAAAGAACTGCTCTACCGTTATCGCCATGATGAAAAATATGATGGAGTGCGTTCCATGTACCAGGCAGACAGCGCAACATTATCCGTTCTGCAGAATCAATATAATGGGGATTACACGGCGCTGGCGGGAAAAGATAGTCGTTTTTCTATTTTTAATAACCAGGAACCATTCGAAGTGGATAAAACGATCGATTTTTTCCACGATGATTTATTACAGATTTGCAGGAATAGGTGGGCGGAAGGGATAATCGATATTCAAGCAGCAGAAATTATTAGTTACGAAGTTTCCGTTGACCAGGGAGATATTCCTATTTTGTTGAAACCGGGGGAATTGAGTGATTTGAATAATGCCTGGACACGTTCCAAAATGGAGATCAATTCATTGTACACTGATGATACTGATTTTCGGCGCGACTTGGGTTATATAATTCTCGTAGAGTTCATGAAACCCAATATTATTTATGATAAAGAAACCACCGAGCGCCGCCAGCAAAACAGGCTGGATCGTGTTCCGCGAAACCAGGGTATTATGCTACAGGATGAAATGATCGTGGATGCGAACCAGCGCATAACACCGGACATTTATCAAAAACTATCGTCGCTTTCCGTTGCTATAACTATACAAGAAAAGCGTGAAAAGGGATGGGAACAGGTTTTTTCTTACCTTGGGCGGTTGATGATGGTTGCGGTGGTCATTTCATTCTTTTTTATATTTTTACTGACGTACCGCAGTTTCATTTTTAATGAGTGGAAATTGGTTTTACTGATTGCATTGATTTTTGCCATCATTATTGGCTTAACAGACCTATTTGTTTTCAGGTTTGAATTGTCAGAATACCTGATTCCCATCAGTGTTGCGGCCATGCTGCTGACAATACTTTTTGATGCCAGGATTGGATTTATGGGCACCATATCTATTACTTTGTTAAGCGGTATTTTAATTGGCAATAACCTGGAATTCATTATTACTATGATTTTTATTTCTTCCGTTGCCATGTTTATGGTACGCCGTTTAAGGACCAGAAGCCAATTTATAACAGCAATCCTGGCCATGATAGCCGCCAGCATCTTTGTTATAGTCGCACATGGTCTTTATAAAGGCCATGCATGGCCGGAAATGCAGGTAGACGTGATCTATTTGAGTGTGACTAGTTTGCTTACGCCTATCATTACCTATGGACTGGTTGGTATTGTAGAGGTTTCCTTTGGGATCACCACTGATCTCACACTTTTGGAATTGCTGGATTTTAACCATCCATTATTGAAACGCATGCAGCGGGATGCCAATGGTACCTTCAATCACAGTGTCGTTGTGGGTAATTTGGCCGAAGCCAGTGCTGATGCTATTGAAGCACGTGCTTTGTTGTGCAGGGTAGGAGCTTATTATCATGATATCGGAAAAATGATCCGTCCGGAATATTTCATCGAAAACCAGTTCAGCGGTGAAAATAAACACGATGGACTCACGGAAGCCATGAGCGCCAAGATCATCCGCAACCACGTGAGTGAAGGGTTAAAACTTGCCGAAGAATATAGTTTACCAAAAATTGTCAGAGATTTCATTCCCATGCACCATGGTACCACTCGCGTTGAATATTTTTACCGTAAGGCGCTGGAAAAATCCAACGGGAAAGTTGTAGATGAACATGCGTTTCGTTATCCCGGGCCCAAACCCAATTCCAAGGAAACAGGCATTCTCATGCTCTGCGAGGCTATTGAAGCTGCGGTAAGGTCCATCAAAGATCCCGATGTGTTCAAGATCGAAGAAATGCTCGACGAGATTTTTAAAAAGCGTTTGGATGAAGGCCAATTGGATGAATGTCCCCTAACCATCGATGACCTGCGCAAGATTAAAGGTGAGATTGATGGCCAGACGGGTATGCTGCCTGTGCTTCGCGGAATCTATCATATTCGCATTGAATACCCGGAAGAACAGCCAGCAGCAACAACTGTAAAAGCTTAATGTCCATTACGGTTGATATTGATCCGGCATTCGACAGTTTTGATCACGAAATAATAAAGGCATCCCTAAATACCGTATTCCATGCCGAAGGAGTTGTTGCGGAAAATGTGTCCTTGGTTTTTGGCAGCGATAAGCTGCTCAATAAACTGAAAAAAAAATATTTTTATCAAGACCATTTCACCGATGTGATTGCCTTTAGATTAAATGATTATGAAAAAAATAAAGTGGAAGGTGAGATCTATATCAGCATTCCCCGGGCCAGGGAAAATGCGGAATCATTTAATGAACCGTTTGCCAAAGAGATCAGCAGGTTGATTATTCATGGCGGACTGCATTTATTGAATTATATCGATAAGACGGAAGAGGAAAAAGCCATCATGACTCAAAAAGAAAATGAATATTTGGTACAATGCAATTGGAATAAACTGATCAATGAATGATACGGCAGATCAATTTTCAGAACTTGTAAAGATTGTTAAACGATTGCAAGCACCCGACGGCTGTCCTTGGGATCGCGAGCAGACCAACGCTTCCTTGTTGCCATATTTTCTGGAAGAGGCCTATGAAGTCATTGAAAGTGTGGATAATGAAAATTGGCCGGAACTAAAAGAAGAGTTAGGCGATATTTTACTCCATGTTGTTTTTCAAGCTGTACTTGCAGAAGAAAATGGCCATTTTACTTTAGATGAATCCTTGGAAAATATAAATGAAAAATTAGTTCGTCGCCACCCACACGTTTTTGGAGATGCTGAAGCTGATGCTGCCTTTCATGCTAAGCAGAACTGGGAAGCGGCCAAACACAAAGAAAAAAAACGGGAATCCCGCTTGGACGGCGTTCCTAAAACATTGCCAGCATTGATCCGCGCCCAGCGCCTCCAGCAAAAAGCCAGCTATACGGGGTTTGACTGGGACAAAGTGGATCAGGTTTGGGATAAGGTTCATGAAGAAATCCAGGAATTGAAGGAAGCCCAGTCCAATGAGGATAAAGGCCATATTGAGGAAGAGATCGGCGACGTCTTGTTTTCTGTTGTGAACTTGGCTCGCTTTTTGGATATTCCGGCTGAAGATGCCCTGCGCAAGACCAATCAAAAATTCACGGACCGCTTTGCGCAAGTGGAAGCAGAATTAAAGAATAGGGGCAAGTCAGTTGAAGAATCAAATTTGGCGGAAATGGATGCCATTTGGAATGATATAAAAAAGAAATAAATTATTTATTCACATACACCAACAGTCCATTCTGTGACGCTTGAATATTCAGCTTCACAATCATTGCCATATGTATTTCCATCGGAACCACAAACTGGATCATAATTATCTGGACAACCGCCTTCGAGATTTATTTTATCTTCATCAATACAAATATCATTTTCTTTTTTATCATCACACCCTGTTAAGATTATAAGTGAAGTTATGAAAAATAGTATTTTAAATAGATTTTTCATTTTTGGCTCAAAAAACACTTTCTCTACTGTATTATTAATAATTACTGCTCTCCTTGAAAAGTCACCAACAATTTTCGGCTTCCCCCACGATTCCTGTGCTCACATAAATAGATCCCCTGCCATGTACCCAAGTTCAGTTTTCCATTTGTAATGGGGATGCTTACAGATGAACCTAAAATGGATGATTTCAAATGCGCCGGCATATCATCCGGCCCTTCAATTGTGTGTTTGTAATATGGCGCATGTTCAGGCACCATTTGGTTAAAGTGAGATTCGAAATCGGCTCGAACAGTAGGATCAGCATCTTCGTTGATGGTAAGTGATGCGGAAGTGTGTTTGATAAATACGTGGAGCACTCCCGCAGAAATTTCCTTGATTTCAGGAATTGCATTCACAATTTCATCTGTAATAATATGAAACCCCCGGGGGAAATGAGGGAGGGTGATCTCTTTTTGTTTCCACATACTTTTTAACATTTCATATTTCCGTGAAAATTCATGGACAGGTTTAAAGAATTTTTTCCATCCAAATGCGCGTTTCTCCTTCCGGAATTTTGGGAATTTCCTCTGTGATGTCAAATCCTCTTTTTAATGAGAACGCGATCATGGCTTTGTTTTTTTTCCGAGTTTTGAGTTTTATGGCTTTATAGCCCAGTTCCTTTGCCCATTTTTCCTGGTGATCAGCTAATTTTTCAGCAACACCTTGTTTCCTGTATTCTGGTAAAACACCACCCATCCAACTATAAAAACTGTCATCTTGAAAACGGTCATAACCCACCTTAAATCCTGCGATCTCATTATTTACATATGCCGTCAAGATGAGACGATCTGTTTTCAATCGATCAGAATATACTTCTATGGGATAGGGATCGTCGAATTCTGGAATCTGTATTGATAAATCAACTGCTGTTTGTAATTCTTCTGTTTTAATAATGATCATTTACATGAAAATTAATTTACCATGGAAGTTCAACCGGGTCCACATTGCCGCCGGTGAGGATCATGCCTATCTTTTGACCGCTAAACGGATCGGATCTTTCTAATAAGGTTCCCAGCACTACCGCAGAACTGGGCTCAATGATCATATTAAGGTTTCGAAAAATGATCTGCATAGCTTCGGTGATGTGTTCTTCGCTGACAGTGATGATCTCTTTTACATATTTCTGTATGATGGGGAAAGTTTTTTCGCCCAGCGAGGTCAAGAGTCCATCGGCCATAGTCTGTGGGTTTGTTTGGGGGACAATCACGCCTTTAATAAAAGATTGATATGCATCATCGGCACCTTTTGGTTCAGCACCAATGATTGAGATATTGGGCTTCAAACCCTTGGCTGCTATGCACGTGCCGGAGATAAGTCCACCTCCGCCGATGGGAGCCATAATTATATCAAGGTCAGAAAATTCTTTGACCAATTCCAAGGCAGTAGTCCCTTGTCCGCAGATGATTCTTTCATCATTATATGGGTGGATCATCACTGCACCTGTTTTTTCCATAATTAAATCCAATGTGGATTCACGGGCTTCCAAGGTCGGTTCGCAAAAAGTGATTTCCGCTCCATACCCGGCTACTGCATCTTTTTTAATATTTGGGGCATTGTTGGGCATAACCACATGAACAGGGACCCCTCTCAAAGATCCAGCCAATGCCAATGCGGCACCATGATTCCCGGATGAGTGAGTTGCTACACCTTTGGCAGCTTCTTCATCCGTTAAGCTAAAAACAGCATTGCACGCACCGCGAAATTTGAAAGCGCCTACTTTTTGAAAATTTTCACATTTGAAGTATAATTCAGCATGAACCATTTCATTTATTGCCGAGCATGTTAACACAGGTGTTTTTTCAGCGTAAGGCGCGATCCGTTCAGCCGCCTCTTCAATATCCATTAATTGAGGATGAGAATATGCCATCAGGTTTTTCTTTCTTTTTTCCGTGCTGCAGGAAAGAGGATATTGTTTAAAATAAGTCTATATCCCGGTGAATTTCTGTGGAGTGAAAGATCAGTCGGCGGATCGCCAACAAAATGCTGGTAATCCTCCGGGTCGTGCCCACCGAGAAAAGTTATGGTCCCTTTGCCAAAATTCCCATGGATATATTTCACTTGTGGCGTGGTAAGGTCTTCGCCCATGATAACCACATGGTTCTTGATGCGGTCGCGGTGAAAGCCGGTGGTCTGTCCCATAAAGCCCTTGATTACGGGCACATGGTTTTGCGTAAGCATTGTGGGTACGGGATCGTATTTTGCGGAAAATTCAAACAAGGTGAAATAGTCGGCTTCTGCTCCGCGGAGAACTGGATCATGGCTCGGTGGATAATCAATATTTGAAAACTCGTAGACCATGGGGTCAGGCATAATACTAAAATTGGTGAAAGCGAATGTTTTGGAAAAGTCCAGCTTTTTTTGAACATCAGGATCAACTGGGGTGCGATCAAACACAGAATGAACCGCGTCTACACTTTCGCTCGCTAAGGCAATATCATAGGAATCGGTTGCACTGCACATGGCAAAAAGGAAACCGCCTGTGCCCACATAAGCCTTAATTGCCCTTGCCACCCCCTTTTTTTCTTCATGGACAGTTGGAAATCCGTGCTTCGCCGCCATGGCTTCAAATTCCTTTTGCTGTTGGATATACCATGGTGCTGAATGGTAATTGCGATAAAATTTTCCGTATTGTCCTGTAAAGTCTTCGTGATGTAAATGAAGCCAGTCGTAATTATCGAGTTTGCCTTGAAAGACATCTTCATCCCACAATGTCTCATAGGGGACTTCAGCATACGTCAGGGCCAGGGTAACGGCATCATCCCAGGGCTGTTTATTTGGTGGTGAATATATAGCGATTTTGGGTGCTTTCTCCAAAAGTACAATATCCATATTATTTTGTTCAATATGGCCGTAGATGCCCATTACCTCTGCGGCGCTGATCAAATCATAATTAATTCCGCGAATCCGGCACTCTTTTTCAATTTCAGGACTCGTATTTGTCAGGAATGAGCCACCCCTATAATTCAATAACCACTCTACATTGATATCGTCTTCCAATATCCAGAATGCCAGTCCATAAGCTTTTAAATGGTCGCGTTGGCCCATATCCATAGGAATCAATATTTTTTGGCCATTTATAATATTCAGGAACAAGAAAACTAGGATAAACCGCTTCATCAGCTTTCCAAACTTGATTTCAATTCGCGGATATGCTGGCGGACGGGTTCTACCAATAATGATCGGGGATGGTCCTGCAAAAGCTGTTCAAAATAACCAAGGGCCGCTTGAGTGTCATGATCAATAAATTCAGCAATTTCACCAGAGAGTACAAGCCCCTTATCGCCATCATGGGAGCGTATCAGCCATGCTAGTGTTTGCTTAAGTTCTGTAGTTTGTCCTAGCTGCAAACGGCTGAATATTTCCCTCACTGCTGAAGTTGTCGTTATGTTAGCCGAAGGCTGGTTTAGACGCATATTTGCAAAGACAGTTACAGCTTCTGACAATTTGTTCTGGGCTAAAAGTTTTTCACCTTTCATATATTGGAGCATTGCTGCTTTATCCAGTTCAGTCCCATCAGTAATATGAGCATGCAGCATGGCTTGCAGTTCCATGAAATCGTTGAAATGCTTATTTATGGGCATTAAGTATTGGAGATAATTATCGAGCATTACAATTGAACTGTCTATATCATAATTGAACAACATTGTTTTTAATGATTTTATGATGAGTTGGCTTTCATTGCTCTTAATTATTCCCATTGGAATCTGGTTTATATATAATTGCGCCTCATTGATTTTACCTTCTGCCAGCAATAGATCGATCAAACTGGCATGAATTTTGAAAGCAAGTTTTTTATCCGGGTTTGATGCCAGGGCTGTTGCGTAAGCCTGGCGGGCACCATCCAAATCCTGGAGCACATTGAATTGGATTTCGCCCAGCCGAAAATGTGCTTTGGGGGAAAAAGAAGTTGCTTCTAGTTCATTCAATATAGTGTTATACAAAACGATTGCTTGTTCCAGTGCTGCTGTGGAAATATTGTTGGCTTGGTAAAAACCGCTGGCAAAGAATACATTATTGATTCCATTCAGAATAAGTGAATTACTTATTTGATGCGGCATAATCTGGTCTTCATAAACCTGACCAAGTCCCAGAAGAACTTTACCCAATTCTTTTGCTTCTATATATTCCGGATTGCTCCGAATTTCCTGGAGTAAAATTTGATAAGTATGAATCGCAAGATCATATTGTTTTTCCTGGCGCAAATTCACAGCAAAAGTGTTTAAACTTTTCCAGCGTTTTTGTTGGTTGCCATTAATAGTCAGTTTCTGCTGGAGGGATTCTTCATATCTCCCGGCTTTGAAATAGAGCGCCGATAGAAAACTGTGGCTGATATCCGGTGTAGTATCCATTTGTTTTATCAAATGATTTTCAATGATGGGTAGAGCTTCGACATCATCACTGATTATTAAAAGTTTATCCAAAATAACTTTATGCTGGCGGGGGTTGTGCTGGGCAAAAATCAGGTATTCTGACAGTGCTTTTTCTACGTTTTGCCGTGATTGGTAATAATTACCCATATCCAACGCCATGAAATCAGGATCAACGAAAATTTTCCGTCCGTCATAAACCAATTGAATCATTTTTTCACCAAGGCCTAAACGACTAAACGTAAGTACAAGCATCCGGTATGCGCTGGTGTTTTGTCCATATTGCAGAATAAACTCATCCCACACAATTTCCGCCTGCTCGTGATTATCGCTGATGTAAAATATTTCTCCAAGTTCTACGCGCTGCTGAATATCATGAGGAGATTGTATTAACCAGTTGCTGATTAATTCAGCCGCTGCCATATAATTACCCTGCCGTTTATAAATATTTTTTAAACGATTGAAAGCCTGCCTGTTCTTCGGCTTGGTTTCCATTATTAATTCATATATTTTTTGTGCTTCTTGTAGATCACCTTTGCGTTCCATGAGCAAGGCATTTTCCAAACCACTTTTACCCAGAGATTGGACCTGCACTTGAGCACTGCAGATGAAGATTAAAATAAAAAATGCTGATGATTTAATGTGCATTGGTTGTATCCGTTTGTGTTGTAAGGAAATCGTTTTCGCTGATGGCATTAAAGTATCTGCGAATCATTGCCTGGTAGTCCCGGGGATAGCCGGCCTTTAGGGCACGATTCATTGCTTCTAAAGCCAAACTGCGGCGCTGTCCCATGTCTGCCGGCAGTCCTGCCGGTCCGCTGGTGAATATTTTTGTTGCTGTTTCACTCTTGCGTTCTTCTTTTTCACCCCGCTGGGTCATTGACTTTTGGCTATCCAGCATGCGGGACAATATGCGCTGCTGCCGATCAACCGTTTTCCTGGAAATTTTCTTCCGTTCAAGATCCTTCAGCACTTCATCCATTTCCTGGGCAATTCCACCCATGTCGCCAAGGCCCTTTTCGCCAGAACGTTTCATTTCATTCATCATTTCCTGGAGGGATTTCCGGACTTGTTTTTGTTCCTGCAGGAGTCTTTTCAGTAGTCCTTGTTGTGCCGCTGCTGCCATTTGTCCCATAGCTAGCTGCATACTTTGATTGTTGATACCTTGTTGCTTACCGGCCATTTTTTGCATTTGCTCCAAAAACTGCTCATAACCGCTGGCTGACCCAGATGAGCGCATTTGGTTCATGGATTGATGAATGGCCATGGCAGTTTCATTCAACGATTTCATGGCTTGTTGCTGTTGCTGGGCGGCTCCACGTCCATTACGTTGTGCCAAAGCGTTGATAGCCTCATGCATCATCGCGTTGGACATGCCCATCCCCCGGCCGATTTCCGGTGTAACCGCAAACGTTTCCCGGGATAATTCCATGAGCTGTTCCATAATTTGATGTAGTTGATCCTGGAGCATTTGCTGTTGTCCGGCCATATTTTTTAAACGTGGAGAATTGTATGGTAAAGATCCTGTTTCATTCTGCAGTTGTTCTTGGGATTTTGAAATATTTAGTATATTGCCCATGACCTGCTGAAATTTTGCTGCCATTTCCCGGGTAGTTGCAGATTGAAATCCCTGTTGAATATTTTGCATTTCGTTTAACAAATTCTGCAAATTTTCCAGGGCAGAGGCACTGTATGCTAAGGCATTATCAGCTTTCTGTCTGCGCAGTTGGTTTACGGTGCGTTGCAGATCAGCATACGTTTGATTCATCAGCGGATCACGTTTTAATTCCGATAACCGGTCTGCTGATTCTTCATGAAATTTTTCCACTGCCTCAGCTGCATCTTCCATTTCATTCCGAATGTTGGAAAATTCCTCAACTTGGCGCTGTTCTTCCTCGCTCAATTTTGAAAAAGTAGATGGCTCCGTCAATTCATGGGTACGATCGATACGATCGTGAATCTTTTGCTGCTGTTCTGCCAGGGTTTCCAGGCGAGTCCGTAATTCATCAATTTTTTGTTCAGCTTTTATACGTTCAAAAATGTCAATAAACCTGTCCAATTCCTGTTCTACCCGCTCAAGATTATTGGATAAGGATTGCAAGGCATCCTGCAATTTGTTGGGATCCATTTCTGCCATCATTTCATCAATATTTTGCAGGTTATTCATTAAATCTTCAGAAAGCAACTCATCGATCAGTTCCTGCAAATGATTGAATTTTTCCAACAAATCAGATGAGAAAAGATCATGTTTATCTGCTGCTTCTTGTAATGCGTTTAATGCGTCAGCAATTTCACCCATTTTCTTCATTTCTTCTTTAACACCCTCCAGCATTTTTTGGAGATCCTGCTGTTGATCCCAAGTCAATTCATCCTGCTTTAAAATATCAAGTTCCAGCCGTTCCATATTTTCACGTATCGCTTCCAGTTCTTCTTGGGAATAAGAGATCTCGTCCAATATGGTTTCTTCTTCATTTTCAAATGCAGTAAATAATTCAGCCAGCCCTGGTAACCGTGCAATAAATTCATGTGTGACTGTTTTCTTAGGGCCAGTAATCAAATCATTATCTGATAATTCAAAATGGAAATGCACTTCATCTTCAGGCATTAAGCCCAGCTCGATCAATCGCCAGGCATGGATTAAATCCTGGTTTACATTCATGGGTTCAGGGATGGGAATTGTGAAAAGTGAAAGTAAGGGGTCAATTGCAATATAAGCAGGGCGATGAATTTCATAAGCAACCTGCAAATTAGAAAATCCGAAATCATCTTCTATCTGCAAGTGTATTGGTATTGTTTGATCACTGCCCAGTTCTATAACTTGTTCAGGTTGAAAGACAGTTATATCCGGCAATAAATCATGAATTGCAGTTATATAAAAAGGAATTGGATTGCGGTTTGAGATTCCCCGTATATCCTGAAGTTGAATAGCAAGTTGACCATCTTCTTTAATGATAAAATCCCCAGTGGCTTTTTTGCCATTGATGTCCATAGGCATTTCTTCATTGTTTAGGATCAAGGCACCTTTTTTCAATGGTCGATTACTACGCAGAGCTACATGGACGCTTGATCCGATCAAACCGCTGATATCAGCTAGGTTCCCTTTTTGAACGGTGGGTTTTAAGTGTGTATACGCCGGTGGATTAAGGGTAATGGTTAGGTCTTCCATTACTGGCCGGTCTGTAACAGAAATAACATGAAAAGGAGAAGATATTTCTGCCCATATTTCCCAAAAATGAACTGCTGAATAATACGCCCTATAGCGATAATCCTGGGAAATATCTTCGATAATGTATTTAAAAATACCTGTGCTGTCTTTTTTCGCTATCATTTTAGGTTTACTGGTGTCCAATGAAGAATACGCCTGCAGATCAATAAACAATGAATCCGGCGCGTCGCCAATTACAGTAAATGCAAGTTCTGCTGTCTCCCCTCCCAAAAGATTTATATTGCCGGATTGATTTTGAATTGCAAATGGCTTTGGAACTGGAAAAGTTGTCCGCGGGTGTGACCAGCGAAAAATAGCTTGTGCGTTATTATCCCAGTTAATTGTAAAAATAAAAACTCCAGCCATAAGAATAACCAGCGAATAGGATTTCCATTTTTTCCCGCGATTGGAATGGAATAATTCAGCATCGTTGAGGTTCTCAAGTTTATTTATGGTTTCTTCAACAAAAGATTTACTCAATTGTTGGGATGTACTTGTAGCTAAACCCCGTTCCAATTGCAGGGCATTAATAATTGTATCTTCTTTAGGAAAAGCCAGTCTTCCGGCTGCCCTGGCCAATGTAGACCAGCGGTAACGGTTGATCTTATTATTTACAGCAAGTACATAAATGAGAATAGCGCTAAAAACTATTCCACAAAAAGCAATGAGTCCCAATTGCCATAACCCGTATCGTACCTGTGGGTTAAAATAAAATATAGCTTCCAGCGTTATAGCAATAATAACCACAAGCAAGCCAATGGAGTAAAGAATCCATGCTGCAGTCTTGGCGTCATTTAACAAAGCAGCATTACGAATAGTTTTTAATTGTTTTTCGATGGACCGCATCATTGTGTAAGTGCAAAGTGGATAATATTGACCCCCATCTGCAGCGCTGCCTCCCGGATGGCCTGGGGGTCATTGTGTACTTCTGCATCTTCCCAGCCATCGCCCAGATCGCTTTCATATGTATAAAGAACCAGAATTCTATCTTCTTCATAAAGTGCTAAAGCCCGGGGTGGTTTATTATCGTGTTCGTGGACTTTAGGCAAGCCATAATTAAAATTAAATATTTGGTGAAATACAGGATGGTCATGGGGTAAAGCGACCAGTTCCTTATCGGGGAAAACGCGTTTCATTTCCCTGCGAAAAGATTGATCCATGCCATAATTATCATCCGCATGCAGGAACCCCCCGCGCTGCAAAAATGTTCTTAAGCGAATGATCTCTGGTTCAGTAAAACGGACATTGCCGTGACCGGTCATATACAAATATGGATATGAATAGAGATTCTCATCCAATAATTTTATACGGACTTCTTTATCGGCAGCAATGATAGCTGTGTGTGTTTGTAAATAATTCAACAAATTGGGAAGGCTGCTGGGATTGCTGTACCAATCGCCGCCGCCGCCATAATGCAAGCGGGCAATGGTAAAATGCTGTGCATAACCAGAGGCAATAAGCATCATCCAGATAGTAAAATGTTTTAATCTCATTTCATTTGTGGTATAAACAGTTTATAAAATTGTTCCCGTAAGCAGGCAGGGGGATAATTTACATCCGCTATTCTCTTTCTCTTGCCCAAAATGTATGGAGGTTTTATTTTAAATAGCTATGCATCCGAGGTTAAGACTATTCATAATCATATTCGTATCCTTTTGCCGTTTAAATAGCGCAGAAGCTGACTCTGCAAAATCCTATCTTTGGGGTTTAATCCAATTCAGTTCCCATCAGGAAATTGAATACGAACCGGGCTATTGGAAAGATCAGATGTTTTTCCGCCGTGAATTCCATGAACCAGTAACATTCTTACCCGCTGAAATTAGATATGGTGTATTTTTTTATGGAGGTGGAACAAATGATGCTGTTTCATCCAGTTGGATGACGTATGAAACAACAGTATCCGGTTTTGATGGCGGTACAATCAAGGGCAGGATTGGCCACCAGTTTGATATGGATATTATAAAATCAAATTTATTTTATTATTTATTGAAAGCAAGTTGGCTGGATATGAATACCGGTTTGAACATTCGCTATAGTAATGTGCTTGTACCTGGAAAAATCGAGCAAATTTCAGATTGGGGCAATATCCAAAGCAGTTGGAATCCAGGATCGATTCGGTTTGCTCCCAGGGTATTAACATTTGGCTTAAGCCATACAACCATGCTGCAATGGTTTGAGCCATGGTATATGGATTTAAGGTATACATGGGGTTACAGTTACTCAAATTTTTACATGGATAAGAATGATGATCTTTTTTCAAACCTGTCAGGTTTAGGGCCGTCCATGTCCATTTCCATCGGTCCTCGTTTTGTTATAGATCTTGGCATGAAATATGGTGATGAAAAAGGCAAAAAAACGCGTCTACGCCATAATCGATTTTCATTTGGGCTGGACCTGCGCTATGCGTATACAAAACTTAATTCAATTAATGATCCGGATGATATAACGCCAATTAAAAAAATACACCTACAGGATATTGGAATCCATTTGACATTTTCTGTTTTATATGGAGGTATGCTTACATCAGGAGACCAGGGAAAAGATCATTATTATAGAGGTGATTTTGTATCGGCCAAAGAATATTTTGAAACATTTCTTGATAATTACCCTGATCATGCTAATCGTAAAAAAGCTGAAAAATATATAGCAGAGAGTAAAGAAAAAATTCCTTTACAATTGTATAAAGAAGGACTCGAGTTTGAACGTAAGGGCATGATTGATAAAGCAATTGATAGATTTATTGCGGGTCGGTTAAGAGGAGAAGGTGAAACAAAAGAATTAATCCAGGGGAAATTGGATCATATTGCTATACTTGAAATTGAAAAAGCAGAATTACTCGTATCTCAGGGTAAAGCTGATCTAGCAATCAAACTTATGGAAAACATTGCTCATTTTTCAAAAGAAGCGCGGGAAAAAATACCCTATTTTGAAGCCAGGCAACTGCTACAGGAAGGTGAAAAAGCATTACAATATGGTTTTTACAGCAAAGCTTTAACTTTGATTGATGAAGCATTAAAAAAAGACAGCAGCCTTGAATTTGAGGTTAGCACATTGCGCTACCAGGTTGCTACCCATTTAGTAGCAATGGCCAATACAGTCACTGACCACTCTGAATTACGTGCGGCAATACAAATGCTGGTAGATGCCAGCGCTCTAACTGGTGGATTGGGAGAGAAAAATGAAAAAATACTTAATGAATTATTAAGCAAATTTTCCAATGACCAAGAACGGGAAATGTCAGGCCGTATCGATCGAAGAATGGAAGTAGTTCGCCATCGTGCCATTATAAAGGAAACCAATCCACCGTTGACTGTAGGTATGACCGTTCCGGATATTCAATCACTGCTTGGCTATCCTGAAGACATTATCGAAAAAAAGGATAGTAACGGTTCAGCTATCGAAATGTGGATTTACCCATTGGAGGGTGGCGGGGATATGTATTTGTCCTTTAAGGATTTTATTTTATTTAGGATAGAAAAAGATGCTTAAAGCAAATGGGCGTTTTTGGTCACGAATGATATCTCCTGGCCAATCACTTTTATAATCCCCGCTGCAGGAACAGCAAATAACATACCCATGGGACCGATGAGAGTTCCACCGATGAGCAGAGCAATCATCACCATCATGGGGTGCAGGCCGACGCTTTCGCCCACCAACAGGGGTGTAATAAAATTATTATCAATTTGCTGTACAATAATAAACATAAATACAACGTCAAGTATGTAAAACGGTGATGGGATTGTATTAAACAGCATATGCGCTTGCGCAGCTTCAATGCCCAGGTTATTCATCAATGCTACTGCAAAGGCGATAAGCATGCCGATAAAAGGGCCCACTAAAGGAATAAGATTAGCCAATCCTGCAATAATGCCTATAAAAACTACTAGTGTCAGATTGGCCCCGAAAAAATTAAGAATGTATAAACCGACGATAGACATGATAGCTACACTGGTTGCCGCCAAAAACTGGCCTCGTAAATAATTAGACATTTGCTGCTCAATGTTAAAAATGAGCCGCAAACCAACTTCAAAAAATTTATTGGGGATAAAACTAACGAGCGTTTTTTTGAATTGATGATAATTCAACAGCAGGATGATCGTAAAAATAATTACCATGATCATGTTAAACACAAATCCGCCTAAAGCACCTGCAAATGAAAGCAATTTGGACATTATACCACCCATAATATCGTTTAGCTTAGCGGCTGGATCTTGTGTATCACTTTCTGGTAGTGCAAAAGAAGGTAATTTAGCTTTTGTATTATCAATGAAAGTGTTGAAATCATCCATGAATGATTCAGTTTCCAGGCGCTGGGAAAAATCTCCGGCCTGTTCAGCAAGGTTGGCAGCAAAACTGCCGATAAAAATGGATATGGCGGTAATCAGCCCTATAGTTACGGCAAGAACGCTTAAGCCACGATTCCTTATCTTTCGTTCCAAGGCATCAACACTGGGAAGCAGTACAGTTGTAAAAAGAAACGCAAACACCAGCATTAATAAAACAGATGATATGTACGGCCAGATGACATATAAAAAACCAATCCCAAGCAGCCCGACCAGTAACCTGTAAATCAGCTGGATATAATCTTTTTGCTGGTTCATTAATTATTGCTTTTAACAGCTAAAAGTTCGTTTGTTTTGCGCAGGCGCTCGGCCAGCACAGCTCCAAGATTTGTCAAAATCTTGCTGCTCAAAGCAGGATTACGCTCCATGAGTGATAGCAGATCCGGCCGGAAAAATCCCAGTAATGTGGATGGTGCAGTCGCAACAGCTCCTGCCGATCGGGGTTCTTGGTCCAATAAGGCAATCTCTCCAAAAAAATCCTGTTCGCCTAGTTCAGCAAGGATATTTTTGGATCCATCATTTTCCAGGTATATTTCAACAGAACCGGAAATAATAATAAACATACCTTCCGCAGGTGCTTTATTCTTAAACACATGCTCACCGGCTTGGTATTTTCTCTCGTGGGTGAGTTTTTCAATTTCATCCAGTTCTTTGTCACTCAAACCGTCAAAAACCGGAACCTGCCTCAAAGCTGTTACCTTTACGCTTTCCTGGGAATTCCAGTTACGAAATAAATTTGACCATAGCGCACTTTTCACAATTCTCTCCTGTGGTTGAAAGGTATAAAGTAGACACCTTATCGATGACTAGTCAAGAATACGTTCAATTAAAATGAAATGAAACCCATTGTAACAAGATTGATGGACTAGCTACTTTTAAAGTCTATGTTAAACCGCATTACACTCATATTAATACTGTTAGCACAGTTTAGCTGGGCGCAAACGGAAGACCGGGATTTCGAAAAGGAACTGAATTATCAGTCCAAAGCAGTTAAGGACCTTAAAAATGAGATCGAAACGAATCGAAAAAAACTCCGATCAGAAGAAAACAGGGAGAAATCTGCTGCCCGAAACATAGCCAATCTTGAGGAAGAAATCTCATTGGTAGAGCGCTTGATCGCCCAATTGAAAAAAGAGGAAGCATCAGCAAAGCATGAAATTGCAAATCTGGAAAATGAAATAGCTGTAAATGAAAATGAGCTTAAAGAATTAAGGCTTCGTTATGCCAATCGTGCGATACATGTGTATAAAAAAGGATCATTATCTGATATTGAGAAAGTGTTGAGCTCCACGTCTTGGAGGCAGGCTATTTACCGCACAAAGTACCAGAAAATAATTTCCGGTATTGATAAGCAGCATAAACAGCAGATCCACACCTTGCTGGTAAGTATAGGTGAAAAGAAATTGAATGTTGAGGCAATACTTCGTAAAAGCATCAGTTTGAAAGCAGAGCGTGAAAATCAGATGGCCGATTTGCGTGTAAAGCGCCAGCAGAAAAAACGTGAATTGGAAAAGATACGCAACAACAAAACAGAATTAGCCCAATACATTAAGGAAAAAGAAACAGGTGTAAAGCAACTTGAAGAACTGATCGGTAAGATCAAGGATGATAAAGCGCGCGCGGAGCGCGCGGAACGAATCCGTCGCCAGCAGGAAGCATTAAAAACTAAATCGTTTGCCGCATTAAAAGGCCAGCTATCATGGCCGACAGAAGGAAAAGTGATCAGCAAATTCGGCCGCAAGTGGAATCCTGAATTGAAGACCACAACCGATAATACCGGTATTGATATTAAGGGCAAGCCCGGAACACCGATCTATACCGTCATGGGTGGCATCGTTACAACTATCACCTTTATCCGCGGCTATGGAAATATTATTATTATCGATCATGGCGGTGATTTTTTTACGATTTACAGTCACGTAACCAAAATTCAAACTAATGTGGATAGTGAAGTAAGAGCAGGGGATTTACTTGCTTATATGGGCGATTCAGGTTCTATTAATGGCTCCAAACTGCACTTCGAGATCTGGGGAAAAGACCAAAAACTTGATCCGGAGAAATGGCTGGTGAAAAAATGATTTTCTCTGCAGAAAAATATCAACCAGATGTCTGGCAGCGTATAGCTAAAATTGTTGCTTCCAACCGCGTTGGCAGCGCTTATTTATTCAGCGGCCCGGAAGGTGTCGGCAAGGAAGCAGCAGCTTTGGCGTTTGGTGCAGCTTTAAACTGCCGGGAAAATGCAATGGTTTGTGGTACTTGCTCATCGTGTATTCGTTTTGCCACCATGCAGCATGAACATCTCCATGTGGTTGTACCGCTTCCCCGCAAAAAAGACAGTATTAATAAGGATACTGATGTGCTCACCATTATTGGCAAAGACAACGCTGCATTGTTGACTGATTTGTTGCAGAAAAAAGGAAAAGACCCGTTTCAAAAAATTAAACTGCCACAGGCAAAAAGAATTCTGATCAATTCCATTCGTGAATTACGCAAAAAACTGTATCTTAAATCCGTTGACTACGGTTATAAAATAGTATTGATATTTGATGCCCATTTTTTATCAGACGGCGACGGTGCTTCGGCAAATGCCCTGCTGAAAATATTGGAAGAACCGCCGAGAAAAACTACTATTGTATTAGTCACAGATCATAAAGCAATGCTCTTATCCACCATCCAGTCCCGCTGCCAGCAAATTGATTTTCCTCCCTTAGATAATAAAAAGATAAGTGCATTCCTGGAAAAAACTGGAGTCCCTGCAACTGAATCAGAATTTTATGCACATTTGGCCGATGGCAATATGCACAGGGCACGGTTTTTGGCAAGCCGCCCCATTGTTGATATTTTGAAACAGATGAAAGATCAGGTTGAAACAGTGGTGAATTCTAATGGCAATGGCTGGCGTTCATACATCAATAATATGTCCAGGATGGTGCGCAGCAATCCTGACGAGTTTAAGTTTCAATTATTTCTCCTCCAAACCTGGTTTTTGCAATCCTATCGCTTACGTCGAAATATTTCTGCGCCTTTAACAGAAAATGGTTTTGCAGAAGGGTTGCAATTATTCACAACTTCCTATCCTCATGCTGATCTAACGGCAGTTAATGCTGTGATTGAAACGTCAATTGGATCTGTGCATAGGAATTTTTATATGCCCCTGACACTCACAAATATGCTGGTGGAAATTCAACACTATTTAAAAGGGAAAGCCTAAAATGGCAGAAAAATTTTATATAACAACACCCATTTATTATGTGAATGATAAGCCCCATATCGGCCACGCCTATACCACGATCCTGGCAGATGTTCTTGCCAGGTATCATAAAGCAGAAGGGGACGATGTCTTTTTCCTCACTGGCCTGGATGAACACGGCCAGAAAGTTCAGCAGGCGGCAGAAGAACGGGGTGTGTCACCAAAAGACCATTGCGATGAAATGGCACCGCGTTTCCTGGAACTGTGGGAAAAACTGCATATCAAGAATGACGATTTCATTCGCACGACTGAAGACCGCCATGTTAAGGTTGTGCAGGATATTCTGCAGACCGTTTACGAAAATGGCGACATTTATGAAGATGAATATGAAGGGCTTTACTCTGTTTCAGAAGAACGATTTATTACTGAAAAGGAAGCTGATTCTGGGGAATACAGGGATATCAAAAAACTGCAGGAAAAGAATTATTTCTTCAAAATGTCTAAATACCAGCAAGCACTGATTAATCATATAAATGATAATCCAAACTTTATTCAACCAGATCACAGGAAAAATGAGATACTCGGTTTTTTGCGTAAACCCCTAGGGGATTTATGTATTTCGCGTCCAAAATCCAGGTTAAACTGGGGTATTGACTTGCCCTTTGACAATAATTTTGTTACCTACGTCTGGTTCGATGCACTGATCAATTATGTTACTGCTACAGGTTTTGGTGTAAATGATGAATCATATCAAAAGTGGTGGCCGGCGGAGTATCATTTGATCGGAAAGGACATTTTGACAACTCATGCCGTATATTGGCCTACGATGCTTTTATCGGCAAAAATGCCATTGCCAAAATCCATTTTTGCACATGGCTGGTGGTTGAGTGGTGAATCAAAAATGAGCAAATCCATAGGCAATGTTGTAAACCCGCTGGACTTGGTTGAAGAATATGGTGTAGACCCAGTGCGCTATTACCTCATGCGTGAAATGGTCCTGGGACAGGACGCCAGCTTTACCATGGAATCATTTATCAGGCGCTACAACAGCGACTTGGCCAATGATTATGGGAATTTATTGAGCAGGGTCAGCAAACTTATAGAGAAGAATTTTGACAGTATTGTTCCTGATCCCGGAGAAAATACTAAAGCTGAAAATATGATTCAAAATGCAGCTGAAACAGTTGTCGCATCGATTCATAAATTGATAGAAGAAATGAAAATTCATGATGCTTTAGAAAAAACTCTGCAATTCATCCGTGGAGTAAATAAATATATGGAACAGCAAGCACCTTGGAAATTAGTCAAAGAAAATAAAGAAGCTGCAGGACGAGTATTGTATACAGCTGCAGAAGCGCTGCGCATTGGTACGCTGCTAATGAGTCCGGTCATGCCACACAGGACTGAAATAGTGTTAACTACACTTTCTGCCCAGGAAAGTAAATTGAGATGGGGAGGATTAAAAGCCGGAACGAAGCTCAAACAGCACTTGCCATTGTTTCCGCGAATTAATGTAACGAAGGCGAATGTTAAGGATAAGGACAAGGGCAAGAAAAAAGAGCAATTCATTAACTATGAAGATTTTGAAAAACTTGGACTTAAAACTGCAGAAATTTTAACAGCAGAAAAAATGGAGGGTGCAGACAAACTATATAAATTGAAAGTCAAGCTTGGTGATGAAGAACGAAAAATTGTTTCAGGAATTGCAGATCATTATACACCTGAAGAATTGGTTGGTAAAATGGTCGTTGTTGTTTCAGAGCTCAAACCTGCTACAATCAGAGGAGAAGAATCAAAAGGTATGCTATTGGCAGCTTCCAGGAAAAAAGAATTGTCGTTGATTATTGTGGATGGTGAGAAGGTAGAATCAGGAAAAAAAGTTCATTAAAATAATTTATATAAATCATTATTTATCATTTAACTAATGGAACTGATAGATACTCATTGCCATCTTTTTTACGATGATTTGAAGAATGACCTTTCTGCGGTGTTGGATCGTGCTGCAGAATTGGATGTTTACCGCTTCATTTGTGTAGCCACCAATATGGCGGATGCCCGGGAGTGTTTATTGCTGGGAGAAACCTACGATAATATTTTTGCATCAGCCGGTGTTCATCCCCATGATGCCAAGGATGCCCCGGAAGACTATATCGACCAGATTTATGATCTTATGACCTTTAATTCCATGGTGGCTATTGGAGAAATGGGGTTGGATTATTTCCGTAATATTTCAGATCCGGTTATTCAACGCAAGGTTTTTCGTGAACAAATGCAAATTGCCAGTCAATTACATAAACCGGTTATTTTTCATAACCGAGATGCAGATGTAGATGTGCTTAAAATATTGAAAGAATTCCCTGATGTGCAGGGCGTAGCCCATTGTTTTTCCAGTAATCAGGAAACGGCAAATGCATTTATGGAATTAGGTTATTATATTTCTTTCTCCGGGAATCTTACCTTCAAGAATAGTCATTTGCCAGAAGTGGCAAAAGAGTTACCGTTAGACAAAATTCTTGTGGAAACGGATTGTCCTTATTTGAGTCCCGTTCCCCACCGCGGAAAACCAAATGAACCGGGTCGAACTCGATTCGTGGCGAAAAAACTGGCCGAGATCCATGATGTTCCATTGGAAGTCATCGCAGAAAAAACTACTGCCAACGCTGAATCACTCTTTAAATTATAATTTTAGCATTGGTGAGCAAATCACAACATACCTTTAGAAGAAAATGGGGCCAGAATTTCCTGGCGGATACTAATCTACTACGCAAGATTGTAAGAACAATAGATCCGACTGTTGATGACTCCATATTAGAAATTGGCCCCGGTGAAGGTGCTTTAACTGAACGTATACTGCTCTTAGTAAAACATATGGCTGCTATAGAGATTGATCCTAAACTGATCAAATATCTTAATGATCGTGATGATTTGCAGGAATGTCATTTTATACACAAGGATGTATTGTGGCAGGAATTAAATGAGCTGCCTATTCCAACACCGGTAAAGGTTATCGGCAATATTCCATACAATATCACCTCTCCGATCCTTTTTTGGCTTATTGAACAGCGCGCCCATTGGGTTGAAGCATTTTTCATGGTTCAAAAGGAGATGGCCGATAGGCTTACAGGAGATGTGGGAACAAAGGCATACGGCCGTTTAACCGTTATGATAGGTGCATTTTTGAAAGTTGAAACATGTTTTACTATTTCACCTGAAGTTTTTATACCTAAACCAAAAATAAAATCAGCTATCATTAAATTGGTCAAACGGCAGGAACCAATAGTTATGGATAAACATTATGAGCGCTTTGAAAAAATCGTTGCAGCAGCTTTTTCTCAACGTCGAAAAATGTTGCGCAATACTTTAGCGGGTTTTGGATTTTCAGATGAAATAAAGGAAAAAATAGATTTTACACGCCGTCCTGAAACACTGTCATTTGCAGAGTTTTCAGAGCTGGCAAAAGTAATTTAGAAAACTGAACTCTATATCTTGAGAAACCTTTAGTTTTAGTGTAAATTACCTTACTTGTCTCGAAACGATTTATAGAGGAAAACTATGGCAAAAGTTGCACGAACAGTTAATGAATCCAATCGAAGTCTCAGCCGTTACCTGGAAGAAATTGGGAATTATGAACCACTTCCACCGGTCAGGGAAGTTGAGTTGGCGCAGAAAATCCACAAGAATGACCAGATTGCCTTGGAGGAGTTGGTAAAAGCGAACCTGCGTTTCGTTGTTTCTGTTGCAAAAGATTATCAGGGCCAGGGCTTGCCCCTGACTGATTTGATCAACGAGGGTAATTTAGGATTGATTAAAGCCGCCGGACGGTTTGATGAAACCAGGGGTTTTAAGTTTATTTCCTACGCTGTTTGGTGGATTCGCCAATCCATCCTGCAGGCACTTGCGGAACATTCCCGTATTGTACGTCTGCCCTTGAACCGTGTGGGTACGATCAGTAAGATCACCAAAACTGCTGAAAAGCTAGAAGCGGAAATTGAACGTTCCCCCAATGAAGAAGAAATCGGTCGCCAGCTGGAAATGACCCCGGATGAAGTGATTGATGCCATGCGTATTTCACGCCGTCATCATTCGCTGAACGCTCCATTCCGAGACGGCGATAAAAATTCCCTCATCGATGTGATCAAGGATGAAAACCAGTCATCCCCGGATGAGCCGTTGATGAATGATTCACTAAAAGATGAAATTCGTCAATCATTGGACACGTTGAAGGAAAGGGAACGCCAAGTCATTAAAATGTATTTTGGTATAGAACGCGATTATGCATTAACACTGAATGAAATTGGCGAGGAATTTAATTTGACCCGTGAACGCGTAAGACAGATCAAAGAGAAAGCGATCCGTCGTTTACGCCATCGTTCACGCAGTAAAACATTAAGAACATATTTAGGCTAATTGGAAGGAGGTGATTGCACGTGGTCGAAGTGACCGTTAGAGAAGGTGAACCGCTGGAAAAAGCGTTACGCCGTTTCAAGAAGAAATGGGAACGCGCCGGTATTCTGCGGGATGTAAAAAAGAATTCTTTTTACGAAAAACCCAGTGATGCCAAGCGAATCGCCCGAAAAAAATCACTGCGCCGCATGGCTCGTATGCGTCGTATTGCGCGGTATTAAATCCATTCTTTCTTGAATATTAAAAGGCTCGGTTTTTGCCGAGCCTTTATTTTATATTGTAGATTACATCCGAGGTAAATTTTGAAATTATTCGTTAAAATCATTGCAATTTTATACTTTGCAATAAAACCTATTTATGGGGCAGAGTTCTCTATTACTCGATTAGCGTGTGACGAACTTTTAAATGGATTAAATATTACATTATTATCTAATAAAATGATTCCTTTAAAAAATGTTACATCGTGGTATTCCCCTCATGGGTGGCTATATATTACAGTTAATGATGCTAACGTTCTGAATTCCAATGTAGACTTGAATAATTTTTCAAATAAACTACTTCGTGATATTGATATAATAAATAATGATGCTAGCGTTCAAATTGGATTTCTTCTTGAAGAAAATATTTATATTGATGAAATTTTAATTTCACGTTTTAAACATCCGAACCTTTTAAAAATCATGGCATATTATAAAAAAGACGATCACATTATAAATCAAATCAATGATAAAAGAATGTTAGTGGGAAAAAATGATAATGAAAATTTGGAAATAAGAAGAAATGGAAGTTCTCTTGATTTTGTATTTTTTTTAAAAGAGCAATCAAAGGACTGGGCTTTTGCAAATCCAGGGAAAAATGTAGATTTAACTACTGTGGAATTTATAGAAGAAGAATTTGATGAAATTAATAACAATAACAAAAAAGTTGAATCTCATTTAACTATTGAAAAAGATTATTTAAAAGATGTTTCACCTGTAGACTTTGTCCAGGGTAGTTTTTCTCACCTAGAAAAATATACAGGAACAGAAGAGCAAAATAAAGCCCTTTTAAAAGCTGGTGGATATAAGGGTGATTCTATTATAGATGAATTAAACGCAATTGGTGTAGAAAGTGATTTTGAATCTAGGAAAAAATTATATCAAGATACTTTTAGTAGTTCATCTGTACCGTTATTTCCATCACTAACAGCCGCCCTAGTAATTGCTGATACATTTGCTTCGAAACTTGGATTGGAAAAAATAGATTTTAAACATTCAAAACAAACAAGTAACATCTATATATATTCAAACTTTTTGGGATTATCCGTTTTTATCAATAGAAATTATGTGGGCACTACTCCAATAAATAACCCTATAGAATTAGAATATGGGGAATATAAAATTTGGTGTGTACCACCTGTTTCAGAAAGATTACCAAATGGAAAAACTTTGTTTTACAAAGGGAATATAGTTTCGTTTATCACGATTGATACTGAAGATCAATCACATTTTATTAAAATATCCTCAAGTATTAAATAACTAATTAAAACAAATTACAATGATTGTACGCAGTATATCCGGAATTAGGGGTACTGCACCAGAATTCAATTCTGAATACGTTTTCCGCTGCGCCCAAGCCTTCCATATCCAACAGCCAAAAGGAGTTTTTATGTTAGGTCGGGATACACGTCCATCAGGAGAATTTTTTATAGAAGATATTGCTCAAGCACTTGTTTCTTCAGGACGAGATGTTATCAACTTGAATATTGTTCCAACGCCTACAGTACAGTTCATGGTGGAAAATACAGATGCTGTAGGGGGGATAATTGTCACAGCCAGCCATAATCCTACCGAATGGAATGGATTAAAATTTGTTAGCGCAGACGGAACATTTCTGATTCCTGATGAATGCGCAGAATTATTTGCTATTGTAGATGGTGTTATTCCAAAGTCAAATCAAGAACCAGGATTGCATTATCCTGATGTAAATGCTATTCAAAAGCATGTCATCAAGGTGGCCAATCTATCCTGTGTTAAACAGAATATAATAAGGAAACGAAATTTTAAGGTTGTTTTAGATGCCGTCAATGGTGCTGCTTTTGAAGCGCTGCCATACATGTTGGAATCATTGGGTTGTGAAGTGATCAAGATCCATTGCAATGGGACCGGTCAATTTGATAGACCACCGGAGCCTCTGCCAGAAAATTTATCTGATCTGAAGAATGAAGTATTAAAAACGGGTGCTAATGTTGGTTTTGCCTCTGACCCGGACGGTGATCGCTTGGCAATTATTTTGGAAGACGGCCGGCCGGCTGGAGATGAATATTCATTGGTCATGGCTGCGGATGGATATTTACAAACTGTGGGCAAACCGGAAGTAATAGTCACTAATTTGT
>CAZORD010000008.1:55340-57124 GCA_964582455.1 uncultured bacterium
GCGGATGGATATTTACAAACTGTGGGCAAACCGGAAGTAATAGTCACTAATTTGTCAACCACACTGGCGTTGGAAAAGGTTGCTGAACGATACGGTTCAACCGTGGCACGGTCAGCCGTTGGGGAAATCAATGTTGTTCAGAAAATGTTGGAATTAAAATCCAGTCTTGGAGGTGAAGGCAACGGCGGAGTAATCCTAAAGGAAGCGCACTTGGGACGTGATTCCTTGGTTGCTGCGACGATGATTTTGCACCGCATGGCCATGACAGTTGAACCAATCAGCGCTATTTATGACGGGTTACCGCAGTTTGAGATTGTTAAAGACAGGATAGAATTGGCTGGGATTGATATTGACTCTATACTAAAAAAAGCAAAAACCACCTTTTCAGATGCTGCTGTAAATGAGATTGACGGTATCAAATTTTCATGGAATGACCGCTGGATCCATTTACGTTCATCCAACACGGAACCCATTATGCGAATCTATGCAGAAGGGCCAACAAAAGCAGAAGCCCAAGGGCTTATAGATCAGATTCGGTCTAAACTATAAAATCTATTTTAACGCTATTATATTTATAAGATTTTTTACTGCTATTTTCCTGATCCGATAAACGCATGCTTGAACGTTTTACTCCGGCCAATTGACAATAATACTTCTTGCCAGTTTCCCTGAATCTGTCAGGTCATTATCGGACCAACCACCGGTTGTACTTGCACCGGGAACTAATATGGACCACTCTTCCTGCTTGTCATTCACGGCCCAGTTGCAGTGGCTCATTTTATTGTTAAAGCACCAGGTCATCCATTCATTGGCTTCCGGATCTACCAGGCTGTAGCCGATTAACCCCCATTCGGTAATCAATAGGGCAATGCCGTTTTCCAGTGCTGGCCGATCCTGGACCAGTATGTCTGGCCCAACGCCTATGTAGGCGGGTCATACGAAAATGAAATAGACTATCTGACTGACTGGGTTACAGCACGATTGGACTGGATGGATGAACAGGCTATGAGGACAGATGATGATCACCAATTAATAAGATCTTATAGCTTGGATCCTGCTTACCCCAATCCCTTTAATCCAACGACCACAATAGAGTTCTCAATTCCTAAAACAGAGTTTGTTTCGGTCAAGGTGTATAATATTGCTGGACATGAAATCACAACACTCATAAATGATGAATTATCTACAGGATATCACAGCATCCAATGGGATGGCAGTCATCAGCCAAGCGGTCTTTATTTTGTTCAAATCGAAAGCGGAAGTTTTATTAAAACCAGGAAAATGATGCTGATAAAATAACCCACTAATTTCAATACTTATCCTTTTTTGCTAGTAGTTTTATTAAGTCTACCACTCGATTAGAGTAACCCCACTCATTATCATACCAGTTCAGTGTTTTTACAAATCGTTTATTGATAACAGACGTAAACGGTGCATCAAAAATGGATGAATGGGGATTGCCGATAATATCTGAAGAAACAATGGGCGTATCTTCGTATTGCAGGATGGAATTCAGGCGGTCAGTTGCGCTTGCTTCTTTGACTGCTTGGCGGATATCGTCAGCGCTTACATCAGTATTTAATTCCACATTCAAGTCAACGATTGAGCCATCAGGGACAGGCACACGCATGGCAATGCCATCTAATTTACCCTTGAGTTCTGGTAAAACAACTCCGACAGCTCTGGCAGCCCCGGTAGTGGTGGGAATAATATTTTCCGCAGCAGCCCTGCTGCGCCGCCAGTCTGAGTGAGGAACGTCAGCCAATCTTTGATCATTTGTATAG
>CAZORD010000009.1:0-55901 GCA_964582455.1 uncultured bacterium
AATTTCATAAAAGGGTTGGAAAATAAAACGGTTTTTAAGTGAAACGATATGAGATTTCAAAATTAAGTCATTTTCTTGTTGATAATACAACTGGTTGCGTCCAAGCCATTTCAAAATCTCCTTCAGCATAAGGATTGGGATGTTTGTGGTTGGAAATAATTTTGACACGAACATATAATTCATCCTTTTTGAAATGGTAAATGGCTGGATTTTCATTTGTTTCAAATAAAACCTGGCCGATTTCATTGCTGTAAACACGCGATATATGTAATGGCTGTCCATCATCATCTGCAATAGGAGATGATGATGTATCAGCATTCATTGGTGTTCCTATAAATTGCGTAGTGTATACAATACCAGGTACATCTTTGATAGCTACCATTATTTGATTATCAGTTATATTAAGATCATCCAAGAGCACCCCTGAACTGGAGTAAAAATCACCTGCTATTAATGCATTAACAATATCCTCATCTTTTAGTGCATGACCATATACCATCACCCAGCCCCGGCCAGAATTGGCTGTACCAACTTTGAAATTATAATAGGAATGGGCGTCATCTGTCGCCAAGCCATAAAAAATATCACCATCCATAAAAATACGTTTAGTGAGAACAATGTCCCATATTCTATCAGTACCCGGATGAGCATTATCGCCCCAGTTTCTTACACCTGGATGTCCGTTATATACTTCAAAAAAAAGGTCCCCTTTCAATCTAATCAAATCTTCAGCAACAATACCCCAGCCAAAATTCGGATGATTGATATGGGCGATCATTGAACGCTTTGTTTGCTCACGTTGGCGTACAACTGCATCCATATTGCGCTGCATCACATCGTATACGCTGCTGCCTCCCTGTGGTGAAATTAATGACTCAAGATTTGTCGCATTTAAGTGAACAGGGTAATTTTCAAATCCATCCGTAATTTCTTCTGCCTGAATTAATATGAACTCCCCGGGTTTCTCAAACTTTTCTTTCAATTCCTTGAGTGTTTTAAGACGCATTTGCAGTGTATCGTTCTTCTGACGTAAAACAGGCCAATCATCACCAAACTCGGATTTTAATTTCTCCAATTTATCGATTGTAAATTGTGGCGGCCAAATTTTAATATCTGCACTATCAAGAATATCAATCCACTTTTCACTGTCAGAAAGAATATTATGATCAGAAAGTGCCAGGAAATTGTATCCGTTCCGGAAATACCAATTCACTATAGTTTCCGGAGGAGCATCGCCATCACTCCATAGAGTATGTGTATGAAGATTTCCCTTATACCAAATCGGTTTTTTATCAAACCTATCACAACCAAGGAAAACAATTATAAATAATAATATAGTAACTATTGATTTCATGATTTTCTATTAGGATTTGGTTAATAACCCTAATCCAAACCTTTATCCATTCTTTATATACGGATTCGTACCTGATTGTGCCGGACATTCCTCCCAATAATAACACCAGTTACATAGAATCATTGGTTTAGCAGGAAAATCTCCTCCCTGTTTTTCCTTTAAACGTATTTCATTAATACGCTTTTTCATTGAGCTTGTTAACTCTTGCAATTGTTCTTTCGTTCTTTTCGATTTCACCACGATACCATAGCGCACAAAATGCCAAACAAGAGTTACATCTTTTACATCTTCACGCTGCTGTTGCAGAGCGATCTGATAAAGTGCCAATTGGCCATCTTTATCAGCCTGATTCTGACTCAAAGCACGTTTGCCCGTTTTATAATCATGTATTTCGTAATTCCCATTTCCATCATGATCCAAACGGTCCATAATCCCTTTCATGCGGTAAGATTCATCACCATCCAGCATGAAATCCATTTCCAATTCAATACCTTCAACTCGTTCTGCAAAGGGTTGATTTTTTCGATAAAATCTGGCAATACAATCTTCTCCTAAATGAAAATAGTCTTCTTTCCTTTCACCGCGTTTTGCAATGGCGATACGGTCATGCCATTTTTCATTCCAAATTTTTTTATAATGATCTAGAATGCCGTCTAAAAACGGTAAGCGGCCTGATCGAACTTCACTATAAAGAAATTCCAATGCTTCATGAACACGTTTGCCCATAAATGCCTCAATACCTTCATCCGGTTTGCGGATCATATCAATGTATCGAAATTTAAATTGCGCCGGGCATTTTTTGTAGGATTCAAGCCCGCTATAAGAAAAACGTTTAAGGGCACTCACCATGCACGTCCAAATATATAAGGTGTCGTTAAACGATAATCACCAAAACCATTTTCATCGTAAAAAGTAAAACTGCGATTAATACGGTAATAATGCCAATTTTGGTGCGCATTGCGATTATTGCTCATAAAAATGCGCTCAATATCATCCGGGGGGCCAAATAAAATATATATCATACCCATATCCGTCCGCCAGCCGGGTGTAAAAGATGTAAAATGCTCATTGGCATAACGCACCCGTGCATAGTATTGATCCATCAGTTCATTGTTACTCGTTTCAGGTGTTGGATCCCGCTCCTTCCAAAATTCATAGAATAAGTTTTCCTTATCTTTTTTCCTTGCTTTGGACAGTTTAGATCTTTCTTCATTAGATAATATATAACGCATTTGATCAATCGCTTCATCCACATCTCGAATATTTGAGGACACGCCCGGCCGTTTAATAATTAATTCAATCATTTGTTCGTCTTTTTTACCGTCCTGTTCTAAATCAACAAACAATTTTACCCGCAGTCCCTGTACTTCTTTTACAGTTAATTCCAACTGATGATTGAAATGATCCATTTCATTAGTGAACGTAGAATCCAGTGAAAAAATCGTCATGTCATCTGCATCTTTTAATACCATGTGCAATGAATAATTCCCTTTTTTAACTTTCCCGGAAATAACCACCGGTACAATGGGCTGCTGAAAACTGATCTCATTTTTATAGCTGGGCATAAATTTTCCTCCACCCTGCCAGGATCCTTTATAATGGATCATCACTTGCGGTGGAAAAAGTACAAAGTCACTTATGAATTTTGTTAGATCAATTTTCTTTTCCCTGACTCCCCTGTTGCGTGTGTCAAGATCCATCACTTCACTAACTATATTATATTTTCCCGGATGCACTATAAATTCATGTTCGAAAAAATACCAGTTAGATTTGCTGATGGTTTCTAGGTAGTCAACAGCTTTTAAGGTTTCTTGAATGGCTTTATGTTCGATCTGTTGGTCAGCTTCGTTCAGAAGAGCAATCCTGGCTTCAAAGCTTGATTCAAATCCACCATTTTTTTTGACAAACTGTAAAGCATAGCTGGGGATAATTACATGGATAGTTAGTTTTATTTTCCCGTCTTCAGAATAAGATTGCAGGGCGGCCATGAGATGAAATTGTTCAATATTCGTTGCTTTCAAATCTTTATCATTGCGCAGGCCGCGTTGACCATATATAACTGTAAAAGCAATACAAAATAGAAATGTTAATTTTATGATCTTCAATCTTTTGTCCATTTAAATTTAACTAAACCGTTAGACGTCCCTAGCCAAAGATGTTTTTTATCCACTTTCATATCGTGTATCTGGCCTAGGAAATCATAGTGATAATCACGGATGAATCTATCTTTTAAATCGTAACGAATAAAGCCATCATTAGTTGCCAGAAAAATATATTTTTTAAATCGAGCTATTGAATTTATTTCTCTACCGGCAAAAACAGAAGCGTCGAACAATTCCGACCACGTATTTGTATTGAAATCAAAACTAAATACTCCCTGTTTTGTACTGACAATGATTTGATTTTTATACAATTCCAAGACTTTAAAACCTGTTAGAATATCTTCCAAACCCTGCATAGTTCCCAATGATCCTATACTTTTAAAACTTTGCACTTTTTTACTTAATAAATCAACAACAGACAATTCATAATCAGACGCAATCCATAATTGGTCATTGATCAGCTCAATATCATAAATAAAAAAATGCTTAAATAATCTTTCAAAGCCAAGGAAATTGCTGCGTTTGCTGCGTTGCTCGAGCCGTGTAATACCGGAAGATGATGCAATCCACACGAAGGCACTGTCAGCTTCCATATCCGTGATGATCTGCCCGCTGAAACCCCTGGTCTCATCAAGTGTCCGCCAGAAATCATCATTTTCATCATACACAGCTATCATATTATTTCCGCCGTACCAGGTTTCGTCACCTGCCCTGACAGCGCAATAATAGGGACCAGCGGTCAGGTTAATATGCTCATCGTAGCCTGTGATCTCCATTATTTCTCTGCGGGGGTCATAATACGTTAAACCCACAGTTTGGCTACTGAAGCGGCCGCCAATGATAAATGCTGTTTCATCCAAGATGAACTGTACATCGTTATTGCCCAGACCGGCTGTCAGTGGCTCTAAAAACTTCAGACGGTTATCACCTACAAAAATTGTCCCATCCGCCATGCCCAGCACAACATCCCCTTCACGCCCCACGAATAATGATGTTGCCCGCAAATCTCTACCGTGAGGATTTACCGCGCTGCCGCCTAATGTCATCCAGCCGTCAGAAAGTGAATATTCATTCAATACATCCATTTCATTATCTGGAAATTTTGAGCCGCTGCTCCATTGGATATTGTTTTCATCGGGAAATGTATACATACCAAAGAAAATCCCAGAAATATGATCCAGCTTAACATACCCGCTGCTTGTATGTGCCCATATATAATTGGGGGAAGAACCCAGGCGCATAATCACAGTTCGCAAAGGTAAGCCCCATTCATCTATATGGCTGCTATCCCAATTGCCTTCGCGGGTATGGCTGGAATGAATATAATTACCCGCTACGATCCATAGGTTCCCAGTATGGCGGTCAAAATGAACTGCGGAAATAGTATTGCTTTTCAATCCCTGGGCAGAAGTTATGGGCTCATCCAGATTGTAGCCGATGCGGTGAATGCGAACTACTCCACCACTTTCAGTCCCTACGTATAAAAATGCAAACCCTTCAGTGATGGACGTGATTTCTCCTAGCTGCCGGTATAGCACCCAATCGAAGGGATCATAACGATTATCCGGTTGGGAAATGAGATGACTATTGAAAGTCAGTAATAAAAATAATGTCAGGAATTTATGAATCATTTTACCCCTGAAATTGAGCAAAGATGTAGAATAGAAAAAGAAAATTCAGGCGTGATTGTGATTCAGCATTTCGGTCAGCATAGCCAAATCAATAGGCACAACACCCACTTCTTCGCAGACGCGTCCGGCTGCTAAATTTGCCAATGTAGCTGCTTCTTTCGGTGTTGCCCCGGAGATGTCAGCTAATGTATATACTGCAATCACAGTATCACCCGCCCCGGAAACATCATGAACTGCTCGAGCTTTAGTAGATATTTTAATTTCATCTTCTGCGGTTGTTAATTGCATTCCTGCTGCTCCCAATGTAACCAAGACATGGTCAGCATTCAGTTTTTCACGTAATGTACTGCCTCCGGTATCATGTTCTGTAGTATTCATTGCTCGGGCATATTCAACTGCATTGGGTTTGAATAAACGTACTCCGGTAAATGCGAAAAAATGATCATGTTTTGGATCCACATAGACAGGCACATTGTTTTCATTGGCAAGGGATAATATGGCACTAATCATTTCTTCTGAAAATAACCCTTTATTGTAATCGGCTAAAATGACTGCATCCACATCGTTCATATTTTGCACAATGGAGTTCTGCATTGCTTGCAATGATTCGCTTGATAGTTCATCCAATGATTCATAATCTGTACGGACAACCTGCTGGCTCTGGGCGATGACCCGTGTTTTTACAGTGGTTGGACGAAGCGGATCTTTAGCCACTGAATCTATATTAATTCCGCGGTCAGAAATGATCTTCAGCAATTGCTCACCATGACTATCATCTCCCACCACACCGGCCATGGTAACCTTGGCTGATAAGGAAGCAATATTCCAGCCAACATTGGCTGCTCCGCCGGGGTTATGGGTTACTTTTTGTACAGATACAACTGGCACGGGTGCTTCAGGTGAAATGCGGTTAGTCTGACCCCACATGTAGGAATCCAGCATGAGGTCACCGATGACAAGAATATGCTTTTGACTGAATTGATCTGCCAGAGCATGAAAACGTGTGCTTTCCATTTAAATACGGTCTGTTTGTTCGCTGGGTTCTGAAGGCAGGACCAAAGCCAAAACAAGGTAAAGCAATATACCGATCCCGGCGCTCATAAATGTGCCAAACACCCAGAGGAACCGTACCAAAGTACTATCCACCTTGATCGATTCAGCAATTCCACCGCATACTCCGGCAACTTTACTATCATTTTTTGCAAGATGTAATGGCATACCTGTACCGTCATTCACCATGGCTGCTAATTCTGCACGCTTGGAATAAAGTAAATAAACTCCCAATCCCATGATCGCAATAGCCAGGAACAGATTTATACCGCTATCCCAAAACCGCGTCCAGATCAAATCCAAAAGGTCATTATGCATGAAAAACAAGATCAATCCCACAAAAACCAATAACACTCCCCAAAGAATAGTTTTATCATTTTTCTGGGGTGTCACATCATCGCGGTCATATTGGGATGCTGAAAATTCATCCGGTATGACGATCATGGCTAATAAATACGCAAGAATACCGGAACCGCCAAAGATGGTGAAAAATATCCAGGCCAGCCGGATCAACGATGGATCCAAACTGAAATACTCGGCAAAACCACCACAGACACCGGAAATGATCCTGTCTTTTCGTGAACGAATGATACGTTTCATAATTAGACTAATTTAACATGATTTATAGGCATATGAACACTACTCAACTTAATTGCGATAACGGCGGTGCTGTTGCTTACGTCCTTGCTGTTGGCGCCCCTGTCTGCGCTGGTAGTCTTTATTCTGGCTTCCCGAACGAATTTTAGCTACATGGCCTTTATCCAGGTAAATCATTACCGATACCAGTTTCTGAATTTTCGAGGGATTCGTAGCTGATAAAATGATAGTTGTACCGAGGCTACGATTCATGCGGCGCAAGCGATTACTGATCTCCTGTTCCAATTCATCATCCAGCATTGATCCATAATTATCAATGATCAGTACACGGGGATCGCTTTCCACTGCGTCCACCAGTTTAATCCATGTCCGTTCTCCAAGGGAAAGCGAATCTAATGATTGCTCCCACATAAAACGCCGAAAACCACTATTGAAATACTGCTTACGGATCTCTTCGCTGCGCTTACCGTGGCGGCTGTTGAAATACCGGCCTATACTTTCATTTTTATTAGTGTCAGTTAAAGAAATGAACTTGATCTCACTAGGAGTCTTCACTTTCCCAAAAAGGGATGTATTGAATTCCTGTCCATTATAAAACAATTTACCATCAGTTTGCTTTTCAACTCCGGACAGTTGTCTTAACAATGACGTTTTTCCAGATCCTACCGGGCCGACAATTCCGTAGATGGTACCCTTATGAATTTGCAATCTTCCAATCTGGAGGACATTGCGCTGATTATAAACCTTTTTCAGGTCCTGAACTTCAAAAATAAGCGTTTTTCTATTCATCACTCTTTCCTTTCGTTGAGCAATGAACCGTAGGTCAGTGGCTTTCTTCTTCCAGGAAGCGTTCAGCATCGATAGCTGCCATGCAGCCTGTACCGGCAGCGGTGACTGCCTGCCGGTAATAAGAATCCTGTACATCCCCGCAGGCAAATACCCCGGGATGTGCAGTTGCTGTACTGCCATTACTGGTGACAATATAGTTTTTTTTATCTAACTCCATACTATCTGCAAACAAGCTGGTATTGGGTAAATGCCCAATAGCCATAAATACGCCGTCACATGCTTCTTCATGTGTTGCTTCTGTCTTAGTATCCAGCAACGTAACACCCGTCACACCTGAATCAACTGTTCCATGGATTTCTGCAATGGTTGAATTCCAATGGAAATTGATTTTGGGGTTATCGAACGCCCGCTGCTGCATGATCTTGGATGCGCGTAATTCATCCCTGCGGTGCACGATCCACACTTCGGAAGCAAACTTGGTTAAGAATGTTGCCTCTTCCATGGCGGAATCACCGCCGCCTACTACAAGCACTTTTTTATCCTTGAAGAAAAAACCGTCGCAGGTGGCACAGGCGGAAACGCCGTGCCCCATGAGCGTGGACTCTGCTTCGAGCCCCAATAATCGCGCTGTTGCGCCTGTAGCAATAATAACGGAATCAGTTTTGTATTCTTCATCGCCTACCATTACTGTATAAGGCCGCCGGCTGAAGTCTACATTGGATACATGCTTGAAGTGGCATTCAGCGCCGAAGCGCTGGGCCTGTTTGCGAAAAAGGTCCATCAATTCTGGACCCATAATACCATCAGGGAATCCGGGGTAATTCTCCACATCCGTGGTGATCGTTAACTGTCCGCCGGGCTGGCTGCCTTCAAAAACAAGGGGCTCAAGATTGGCCCGTGCCGCATACACGGCAGCCGTCAGTCCGGCCGGTCCGGATCCGATGATGATGACCTTACGATTCATATAATCGTTTGTTAAAGAACTGCGTCTAATCGCTTTGTTATTTCCTGCTTGGGAACAGCGCCAACGATGGAATCCACCACGCCGCCGTCCTTGAAAATCAGCAGGTTGGGTATGCTGGTAATACGGTATTGCATGGATACCTGGTTATTGGCATCCACATCTACTTTACCGACCTTTACTTTTCCAGCGTAATCTCCGGCGATCTCTTCAACCACCGGGCCTAACATTTTACAGGGGCCGCACCATTCCGCCCAGAAATCCACTAGAACGGGTTGGTCCGATTGGACTACCTCTGCATCAAAATTTGAATCTGTAAATTCGTGCAAACTATCTGACATTTTTACTCCAAATGAGTCTTAACTATTAAAATAAAGTCGTTCAATTTAGAACGTTTAAGAAGTGCTGTTAAATATATATTTACTATTTGTCGGTAAGATGACAAAAATATTTGGTCATTCCGAACATTGAGAGGAATCTACTTTTAAATTAATAGACAAAATAAAATTAATACATAAAGTTGTTTTTTTACCCGATACTACTTGTTAGTGATTCAGAATGACCACAAAATCATGCCCTGATCCACCGCCATATTTCCGGCAAGGTGGCACGTTTGCCGTACATGAGCAATGCAGTGCGGAAGATCTTCCCGGCCAGAACCATCATGCCCCAAACTGAAAAGATCATCAGCACAATTGTAGCGATAATTTCCCAAGGTTCGGCCGCATCACTGCTGATGCGCAAGATCATCATAAAAGGTGTCATGGGCGGAATGAAGGATAAAATTTTCGTAACCAGCGCAGTCGGATTGGCCATGAAATAAAATGAACCCATGAGCGGTACCATGGCAATAATGGAGACGATACTCATGGACTGCTGGGCGTCCTGCTCATTGTCAAATAATGTGCCCAGCGTGGCATAAATGGCAGCGAAGAAAAAATATCCTGTTAAGAAATAAATAAAAAGAATGGGTAATTCGTCAAAGCGGACGATTTCGATGCCCTTAACCATTCCAAAAACAACTCCCATGGCCAGGTAAAAGAGAATCTGTACCATACCCAAAAGGCCTAAACCGAGAATCTTCCCGGTCATCAGTTCCCGGGCGGATACAGTGGATAATAAAATCTCCACCATGCGGTTGGTGCGCTCTTCTATAACGCTGCGCAGGAGTAACTGGCCATTGATAAACACGGCCATGACAAGCAGAAACACAAAAAAGAAAGGACCTAATAAAACCATCAATTCATTGCCTTCTGTTAATTCCCCTTCCTTATTGATTTCAAATGTATCCATGCTGACGCGCTTGCTGATGGATTCAGCCATTTCAACGGCCACACCCTGTGCTGCTATGCGCTGCAGGATGACTGTGTGTGAGAGTGTATTTCTCAATTCATCCAAGATTATAAAATTGCTTAAGGAACGGGCGTAATAAGCTGCATTTGACGTATCCATAATTCCAGCGGGAATTACCATGATTACATCCACTGATTTTTCAAGTAATTCAACTTTTGCATCATCAAAATTTTCATAATCAATAAACCAGTATTTCGGTTTTTCATTTTCCAGCTGATATTTATGCTCAACATTGTTCTTGAAATCTGCAACAATCTGCCCGGCATGGTTCACAATGCCAACCTTGACTTCTGTTTCTCCGCCTTTGTCCATGAGCAGCGCCGGAAGAATGCTGAAAGCCATGATTATCAGCGGCATGAATAAAGATATCAGGAAGATCTTGGAGCGGAAGCGCACCATGAATTCCCATTTCAGAATGTTGAGCATACGGTTCATGCTGCGGAACGAACCTCTTCGATGAATATCTGTTCCAGGGAGGGTGTACTTTGGGCGAATAAGAGGATTTCCACACGTTGATTCAGCCAATCCAGAAATTCATTTGTTGGCGTTTTTAATACACCCGTTAATTCACCATTTTCAAGTTGATACTCCGGAATAAAACGCTCCAAACCGTCGGTCTTTAAATAACCTTCATATTTTACTGTTACAGCATTCTTCCGATGTTTTGCTTTTACATCAGAAAGAGTTCCATCTATCAGGACCTTTCCTTTATTGATGAGACAAATATTCGTACAAAGACGCTCCACCTGTTCCATCTGGTGCGTGGAAAAAATAAAGGTCACTCCCTCTTCCCGTTTTTCCTGTATGATGTCTTTGAGCAAAACCTGGTTCAGGGGGTCAAGCCCGGTGAATGGTTCATCTAAAATAATGAATTCAGGATTGTGCAGCAGCGCCAGGATGAACTGCACTTTCTGCTGATTTCCTTTGGATAATTCTTCGATCTTACGGCTGGCGGAATCAGAAAAGTTAAAGCGCTCCAGCCACATATCTATTTCCGAATTGAGTTCTTTCCCGCTCATTCCCCTTAAGCGGCCAAAATATAAGAGCGTTTCCTTCAGTTTCTGTTTTTGATACAAGCCGCGTTCTTCAGGTAAATAGCCAAAATACATCCTGTCTGCGAAATGAATTGAATGTCCGTTCCAAATGATCTCACCCTCATCCGGCTCAAGGATGCCCATGAGCATACGGATGGCTGTGGTTTTCCCGGCACCATTGGGCCCGAGCAAACCATATATATCACCTTTTTCTATATTAAAAGAAACTCGATCAACAGCGGTAGTTTCTTCAAAAAACTTGCTGATTTTCTGGAGCTGGATCATTCTAATATTTCGTACAAAATACTTCCGTCAACCTCTTTCGGTATTTTCGCTCCAGCCAAGCGGGCAATCGTCGGGGCAATATCCACGGTAGCGATAGGACGCTCTATCCTCTTGGATTTCATTCCAGAATGGGAGAAAATAATGGGTACGTGGGTGTCGTAATCGTACGGCGTGCCGTGTGTGGCACCTAAAGACTGGCGTTCACTGTAATATTCTTTCATGACCAAAATTACATCGGGGCTTTTTTCCGGATGGATCATATTGCGCATGCGCCTGGAAAAGGGGTCATTATCAAACGATGTATAGAGCTCATCACGTGCCATTACACTGTCTATTGCCTTCATATCACTGAACGTTTCCGCAATCATTGCAAAAGCTTCTGCTTTTTGCTTGCCGATATAATCATTGGGGAAGTAAAAGCCGTCGCCGTAATACTTGATCGTATTCCCGGTCCATACCTCTATCTTTTTAATCCGTTCCTTAAAATCGTCTCTATCCAATCGTTCAGAATCAATGCCGATGGACCGTAAATATTCCGGAAGCGGCCCCACACCATGATCCGCACTCAAAACGAATAACACATTTTCCAGTCCAACACTGTTATCTATATTATTGATAAATTTCATTAAATATTTATCCAAGCGCAGGAAGTAATCCAAAACTTCATGGGAGTGAGGTCCGTGATCGTGGCCGATCCAGTCTGCCATGGAGATAGCCACACCTAAAAGATCGGTGGCTTCATCCTGACCCAGTTCTTCCTTTTCGATCATAACTGTCGCCAACTCCAAAACTGTTTTATCAAACCAGGGCGTGGCACCAATGTATTTATTGGCTTCTGCAAGACTCCTACTTGCTAAACTCACCGGTAGTGTTGGTGAATAAGGTTCTGCATCAAACACGTCAACCTCGCCTTCCTGGTGATCTGCTGTACCATATTTTGCATAGAATTTCGGCTCGGCAATATGGTCCCACACGGAATCGCGATAGGCAGCAAAATTCAGTTGTTCATTATACTCCATCAGCCACTCCGGCAATTTCTCGGCATAATAATCCGACGTCATAAACGACCCCGCCCAGTCGTAATAGATGGCCAAGTCTGCATTTTTCCCGCCCAAGAATACTGCAGCTCTATCCTTTCCCCCCACTGAAAACACTTTTGATTTTATGTCATTTTCTTTTATCCAGTCTCCGATTGCAGTTGCATTCGTTTGTCTGTATGAGCGAGCTTTACCAAGACCTCCAACTGGAGAAGCAATTGTATCTTCTACACAATTTATGGATCTTCCCAATTCGCGAACATACCAAGAATTACCCAATACTCCTGCTGGCCCCGGGTAGCGTCCTGAACCCAGAACAAAATATCCTGTACCCGTGACTGTATTTGCGTGCTCGTGGTGGGCATTGCGGAAATCAACGCCGTGATCTAATAACCACTTGAATCCACCCGTGAATTCTGATTCAATACGCTGCATCAATTCCCCAGGCAGTTGATCCACAACGAAAAACACGACCAAACGGGAATTTTCCGGGAATTTCGATATCTCACACCCTGAAAATAAAAAAGCTGCCAAGGGCAGCCATTTAAAGCCTTTCATTATTTTACCTTTATAAATCGTCGCTTACCCACTTTGATAACCAGCTCTTCTCCAACTGCAAGCGTGTGGTTGATATCACTGCATACTTCTCCGTCAAGTTTTACAGCATTTTGCTTGATCAAACGACGAGCTTCACCTTTGCTTTGCGTTAATCCAGCACTTGCGATCACGTCCACTAGTAAACAATCACTTTCCAGTTCTATTTCATCCATGTCATCCGGAATATCTTTTTGGACAATGATCTTATCAAAATGCTGCTCGGCTGCCTGTGCTGCATCCGCTCCATGATATAATTCAACGATAGCCCTGCCCAATTCTCGTTTTACATCCCGGGGATTGGTTTTACCGTCAGTTAATTGTTTCTCTACGGCAGTAACTTTTTCAGCATCAGCATCAGCTGCCAAGCGAAAATACTTGGCAATCATTTTATCTGAAATAGACATGATTTTACCATATTTCTCCTCGGGAGGATCGAGTAAACCAATATCATTCCCATATGATTTAGACATTTTTTCAACACCATCCGTACCTTCTAATAACGGTAATGTAATGATGCATTGCGGTTCCTGTCCATATTCACGCTGCAGATCACGACCGACGAGAAGATTGAATTTTTGGTCCGTACCGCCGAGTTCAACATCCGCTTTTAATTCAACAGAATCCAAGCCCTGGGCCAAAGGATATAAAAACTCATGGAGTGAAATGGGTGTTTCAGATTGATATCGTTTCGTGAAATCATCCCTTTCCAGCATGCGGGCAACCGTATATTTACTGGCCAATCCAATCACATCACTGAAGTTCATAGAATTAAGCCATTCTGAATTATATACTATCTTAAGTGAATCTATGTCAAGTATAACTTTAGATTGTTCAATGTAGGATTCAGCGTTGGCTTTCGCTTCTTCTAAAGATAAGTTTGGCCGAGTTTTATTGCGACCGGACGGATCGCCGATCATAGCTGTAAAATCACCGATTATGAGGACTGCCTGGTGACCAAGATCCTGAAAATGGCACAGCTTACGTAAAACAACTCCGTGTCCTACGTGGAGATCCGGTTTGCTGGGGTCACAGCCGAGTTTTACGATCAATGGCTTATCATTATTTTTAGACTTCTCCAGCTTATTGATCAGCTCATTTTCAGGAATAATTTCTTCCGCACCGCGTCGGATCAAATCCATTTGCTTATTTATAGATAAAAAACTCATCTGCGTCTGCTCAATTCTCTTTCTGTATCACGTTGTACTTCCCGTGCTTTAATCGCATCTCGTTTGTCATATTGCCTTTTCCCTTTTACCGATGCGATTTCTGTTTTCGCTTTCCCTTTTTTATCAAAATAGAGTGATAAAGGTACTATTGTATGTCCTTTTTCAGCTGTACTGCTATATAACTTTCCGATCTCCCGTTTATGCAAAAGTAATCTCCGCTTTCGTAAGGGCTCATGCCCGTCCATACCTGTATGTGAATAGGGAGCAATATGCATGCCCATTAGAAACGCTTCGCCCTCCCGAATAATCACAAATGATTCTTTAATATTGGCGCTGCCTTCACGGAGGCTTTTCACTTCACTGCCAACCAATTCAATACCCGCTTCAAAGCGGTCAATAATGTGGTAATCGTGAAATGCTTTTTTATTTCGGGCGACAAGCTTGATATCCATATCCAAAAATCGTCGGCTAAAATAGGTAAATTAGTCATGGCGTTACAAGTTTAAACCTTGCAAAAAATTATCGGATAAGATTAAACTGCGCCGCTTTTTCAGAGCCCGGGTGGCGGAATTGGTAGACGCGCACGGTTCAGGTCCGTGTGTCAGAGATGATGTGCTGGTTCGACTCCAGTCCCGGGCACTTTTCTATGTACTATACTTATGTTCTTATAAATCAAGTTAATCACTATAGATACATTGGTCATTGTAAATATGTACCTCCACGATTGAAAGATCACAATTATGGGAAAGTAAAATCCACCAAATCATTTAAAGCATGGCATTTAGCTCATTATGAAGGGTTTAAAACTATAGTTGAATCAATAGCCAGGGAACGGTTTTTAAAATCGGGAATTGGTCGGGAATGGTTAGACTCACAGGGAATTTGAGTGCTGGTTCCCTGCCTGCCGGCAGGCAGGGACTTCAGTCTCGAGTACTCATTTATAAATAGTCCCTCTTAATAAAGGGGGAATTATTGAAATAATTCCGGTTCGTTTTTTAAAGCTGTTGTCACTTTTTCAAAGGCAGCCACAATATCCCGAGTATCATTCTCATCTCCTAAAAGATAATTCTGCTGCAGCCAGACAGATTCATCATCGCAGATCCTCTCGGTAATTGGAAGAGATAACGATGCATAATCACGATTTTTCAGCCAGGGATATTCATCCGGATCGGTTACGAACAATTTTTCTCTATACAGCGGACTATAACCGGCATATGTATATACACCTTCCGCCTGCATGGCTTTAAAAAATATATCCCTGTGAATTCCGTTGAATGCATCTTTTTTGTACTTCACTATATATAAATGGTGTGCTGAACGGGTTGCCTGATCATATGACTCTAACAATTCAATTCCATCAATTTGAGCGAGCTCATCATCAAGCGATTGTTTATTTTTGTCACGAAGATCCATGTCTGCGCCAATTGTTTCCAATTGCGTCATAAGCATTGAAGTTGCAAGAGCATTTAAGCGAAAATTTCCACCAAGATGCTGGTGCTCATACCATTCGCCGCCGCTTACACGACCGCAATTATGATATGAGAAACACGCTTCTTTAAAATCATCGTCGTTTGTAATAATGGCTCCGCCTTCACCGGCAGTCATATTCTTCGACGACTGAAAACTGAAAATTCCCCCAAGTCCAATGGCACCCACTTTTTTACCATTCCATTCCGATCCATGGGCCTGAGCAGCATCTTCGATGATAGCAATACCGTGTTTTTTTCCAATATTGCAAATCTGATCCAGATCCGCAGGATTTCCTGCTATATGAACCGGCATGATGGCTTTTGTTTTTTCTGTAATGGCTACTTCGATCAGCTCTGAATCGATATTGAGTGTATTTTCATCAATATCCACAAAAACAGGCACAGCATTCGCCATGAGCACGGCTGAAGCAGTTGCGATGAATGTATACGCCGGAATGATCACCTCATCCCCAGCTTTCACACCTGCAGCCTTCAAGGCTACCCACAAGGCTGTTGTGCCGGAACTGGTACTGATGCAGTGCTTTGCGTCATGAAAGTCTGCGAATGCTTCTTCAAAGCGTAAAATGGAGTCGCTGCCTATGCCCCAATTTTCATTTTGCAGTGTTTTGAGTACACTTGCACCCAATTCTGATGTAGGGCGCGGCCATTCGGGGAATGGGTCAGTGCGGACGGGATCGCCGCCAAATAATGCTAGTTTACTCATTTGATTGATTTATGATAAAAATTGAGGGTGAAATTACACTTTTAATTGTTTTATGTACAGTTTTCGCTGGCTTTTCTGCAATATTTACAGACCAGTATGACATAGGTTCCCTATATGTCTGACAGATGTGTAATAGATAAGCTCAATATGGCAATAAACAGAGTATGGCACGGTGATTGAATCAAAGGAAGTGCAAATTTAATTAACTCAAAAGGAGATTATTATGACACTCGTAAAATGGAATCCAAACAGTCACTTGTTATCAGGTTTTGACCGCATGCTGGATGACTTCTTCAATGACGGCTGGAACTTACCGGCAGTCAACGGGAGCACTAACTGGCAGCCGTCTGTAGATATCCGGGAAACAGATGATGCTTACACCATCACTGCAGACCTTCCGGGAGTCAAAAAGAAGGATGTGAAAATAACAGTGAATGATGGTACACTGGTGATTAGTGGTGAACGTACATATGAAAACAAGGATGAAAACGGTTCATTCCACCGCCGTGAAAGAGGTTACGGCAGTTTTCAGCGCTCGTTCCATCTTCCGGAAACAGTCCTGGAAGACATGATTACAGCCAGTTTTAAAGATGGAATACTTACAGTAGAAGTGCCCAAGGCAGAAGAAGTAAAACCAAAAAATCACGAAATCAAGATTTCGTAACGGTTTCTTCTTTTAAGCAAAAAGGCCCCTTTGAAAATTCGAAGGGGCTTTTTTATAAATTTAAAATAAATAAGATAAAAACTTACACTACCACTCCCCCATCCACTGGCAATATTGCTCCACTTATATAACTGGCTTCATCACTGGCTAAAAAACAGTAAAGAACGGCCACATCTTCCGGTTGGCCCCATTTTTTTAAGGGTACCTTATCTGCCATCATTTTAATGATTTTTTCCGGCATTTGGGCTGTCATATCTGTTTTAATAAAACCGGGAGCCACAGCATTCACGCGAATACCATGCTTCCCTAGTTCCCGGGCCCAGACCTTGGTCATGCCTTCCAGACCTGCTTTGGCAGCCACATAATTGGTCTGACCAAAATTGCCAAAGCGAGCTACAACTGAAGAGGCGTTCAGGATCACACCACTACCCTGCTCGCGCATGACTTCAGCAACATATTTGGTGCATAAATACACACCGCGCATATTCACTTGAATGACCTTATCAAACTCATCTTCATCCATTTTTTCCAAAGTCTGATCCTGGAGTATACCGGCATTGTTCACTATTACATCAATACTCCCGTGCTCTGCTTTTACACCATTGATCAATGATTTAACACTATCCACATTACTGACATCCGCTTTTACAAATGAACATTGCCCGCCCAGGTCATCGGCGGTTGCGGTGCCGGTTTTATCATCAAAGTCCGCAATAATAACCGTAGCGCCTGCATTAATAAATGTTTCTGCTGTTACCCTGCCGATACCGCGGCCGCCGCCGGTGATGATACAGACCTTATTTTCCAAAAGATTCATACAATAACTCCGTGTGAAAATATTAAGTTTCGACCCGCTAAATTAGCGTATTGACCGTTTTATTGAAAGGATTCCAATGATTCTCGAAAATATTTTAAGTGCCATAGGAAACACCCCAACTGTAAAGTTAAATAGTGTTGGGAGTGAACTGGACTGTGACTTATACGCGAAATGTGAGTTTTTTAACGCCGGCGGTTCGGTGAAAGACAGGATCGGGCGACGCATGGTGGAGGAAGCTGAAAAGTCAGGACGAATTAAGCCCGGTGATACATTGATAGAACCTACTTCCGGAAATACTGGTATAGGAATGGCATTGACCGCCGCAGTGAAAGGTTATCGCTGTATCATCGTTATGCCGGAAAAAATGAGCATGGAAAAACAAGTAGTGCTGGAAGCATTGGGCGCGGAGATCGTGCGCACTCCAACCGCAGCCGCCTGGGATGATCCGGACAGCCATATTTCAGTTGCGAAAAAATTGAACATTGAAATTCCCAATTCACATATTTTGGATCAATATTCTAATCCCGATAATCCAGATGCCCATTATGAAGGAACTGCCGAAGAAATTTTAGCAGAATTTGGTTCAGACCTGGACATGTGTGTTATGGGTGTGGGTACCGGCGGAACCATAACCGGTGTGGCTAAAAAGCTAAAGGGAATAATTCCCTCCATCAAAATAATCGGCGCAGATCCCCTTGGTTCTATTTTGGGCGGCGGCGATGAAGTTTATCCATACCAGGTTGAAGGTATCGGCTACGATTTTTTTCCTGATGTGCTGGATAATAACCTTGTAGACGAATATGTAAAAACCAATGATAAAGACTCTTTTGTTCTGGCACGTAGGCTAATCAGAGAAGAAGGCCTGCTTTGCGGCGGCTCCAGTGGTTCAGCCCTATTTGCAGCATTAGAAAAAGCAAAAGATCTAGAAGCAGGACAAAAATGTCTCGTCTTACTTCCAGATGGCGTAAGGAATTATTTATCCAAATTTCTATCTGATGAATGGATGGTAGAACAAGGTTTTGATGTATGATGGGACATGGTAGATGGAAAGTGTGCAATGAGAAATGGGAGATGTTTGATGGGTAGAGCATTCACCATCATATTATTGCTTTCAAATTTCATGTTTGCTGTGGAGCCTGATGATCGGGGATATATTGTAAAAGTAGGGGAAGAATCACCTGATTTCACTCTGCAGTTAATCGATGGAAAAACCGTTACCAAAGCGGACTTGAAAGGTAAAGTAACCGTTCTACAATTCACCGCCAGCTGGTGTTCGGTTTGCCGCAAGGAAATGCCCCATTTGGAAAAGGATGTTTGGTTAAAATATAAAGAAAAAGATTTCATATTGATTGGAATTGATCGTGATGAACCGTTAGATGTGGTTAAACTATTCATTGAAGAAATGAAAGTCACCTACCCCATTGCACTGGATCCCGGAGGGGATATATTTTCCTTATTTGCTCATCGTGAAGCAGGCATAACAAGAAATATCGTAATAGATAAAAATGGGAAAATTGTTTTCCTAACTCGGTTATTTGAAGAAAAAGAATTCAAGTCCATGATCGCCAAGATCGGCGAATTACTCCATGACTGAAAAAATTCACTGTCTGCACCCGGACAGTTCAAAAAAGGGTGTGAATATTGATTCTGACAAATACCATTTCGTTAAAAAAGCTATTCTTGACTCTATTATAGATAATGGAGAATTAAAATTCATGGATCTGCCCAGCGCTGTAAAAAAGCGCCTACCGAGTTTTAATGGTTCAATTAATTGGTATGTTGTTGTCGTAAAACTGGATCTGGAAGCGAGAGGGCTGATTGAAAGAGATGCAAAAGCATCTCCCCAGATACTTTCACTCAAGTAATTATAAATAAAAAAAAGCCCCGGCAGAAACTACCAGGGCTTTGGTTCAACTGATAACCTTAAAATCTTCTCTTAAGGTCGCCCTAAAACTATGTCTACTAGGCGCAATGCGTCAGTGATGGAGATCACACCATCATAATCTACATCCGCGGTGCAGTAATCCACATCACCGGGAGTTTCATACTCCAAAACAAAAAGTAAAATATTGATTACATCCAGCAGGTTTATAACCTGGTCGTTATTCACATCTCCCACAACACAATTACCACCTGCAGGTATGACTGTTATATTGGCCGGCGCAGAAGTGGAATCATTAACTGTTAATCGAGTTACCAGGGAATATTGATACGGAGTATTGCTCATGAGCGCCATGTCCGTAAACGATTCCAAACCGCTTGGAATTGATATATGAAATAGTCCATCCCGGGTGATATCAATGACAAAATCTGTTATGGGATCACCACCAAACAATGTTGCAGGATCATCCCAATCCAATGTTACTTCATACCATGCCGACGTATCAGCCTGTAAATTGGAAACCGAGTTTGGATCCAAAGAATCGGACGCCAAATATTCCTGTACCAAAATAGCTGAATTATAAATGTTCAAACGCCCGCCGCTAACAGTGATGCCATCCAAGGAAGCTAATGAATCTGTCCCATCCAGGAGCATCTGTTTAATCATCACACCCCCATCAGCACGGTTGCTCTTGAAATAACTGGCAAAACCTGCACTCATGGCGGCGTGCATAAAACCCACGGCTCCCGCAACCTGGGGCGAGGCCATGGATGTACCAGTCAAAGTTGTGGTCCCCCCTCCTGAATATGTAGAAAGTACACTGGTACCGGGAGCCCCTAAATCAATTGAAGTGGCACCATAAGCAGCACCGCTGTTTTTGGTATCATTGCGAGTAGTATTGGTCACTGCAATCATATAATCACTCGCACAACCGGTAGGAACATCACCTGTATTATCCACATTGGAATTACTATTCATCGTTGCCGCTGCGCTCAAGATACCGTATTCGCCCATGGCGTCATACATATCATTCCACAGTGAATAATTAGCTGAACTACAATCGGCGTTATTCACGCCGAAACTGCTGTTTGTCGCTACAACAAATGCACCAAGTGCTCCGTTTGTTGAATCATAAAGAGCGCGCTGATCCAAAGCATAACCATACGCTTCCAGGACTGTGGAGGTATTGCCTGATGAACCGGCAATCGCCATAATTTTTACATCCCAATTCACACCTGCAACCTGGCTGCCGTTATTCCCTTTTGCACCAATGATACCACCCACATGAGTCCCATGGCCATCACCTGGAATGGTTCCATCGCTTGAATACGCATCCCAGCCGTGGATATCATCCACGTAGCCATTGTTGTCATCGTCAATATTATTCCCGGGAATTTCATTATAATTCGTCCAGATATTGGGTGCCAGGTCAGGGTGAGTCAGCATCATGCCGCCGTCCACCACTGCAACGACAATCGTATCTCCAAGTGCAGTCACACCGCCGGTAGTAATGTCCCAAGCTTCAGGAGCATCTATGTCTGCATCGGGAGTCCCGCCGTTCTGACCGGTGTTATGCTTATCCCATTGGCCGGAAAATTCATTATCATCCGGAAACGTTTGTCGTGGGGATACTTTATGATCCAGTTGTGCTTTTTCTATCCAGGGATTGTTGCGTAATTCTTCCACTGCCATGTGTGCAGTTAATTGATTGTCCAAGATGCGAATCTTGTATATGCCAAGCCGTTTTACAACCACTTTCTCAATAGCATATTTAGCAGGATCCAAAACAGTTCTGAATTCGCTCTTTTTTACATCACGATCCAGTTTCACCAACACATAATTGGCGTCAAAATCCTGGGCGTTAATTCCAGTCAGGAAAAATAGTATTATTAATAATTTTCGCATTGCAGTAAAGAATTTAAGATTTTTTAAGTATTGTATAGTGTGATTAGGGACTCACACAAGAAACGATTCTTAAGGGAAAATTACTCAATATTACTCATCTCTCTTTTTAAGGAAAAACAATATTATCCCCATCTTTTTCTTCCCCAAATTTAGAGAAGACTTTTTATCCTCTCCCATCTTGGGGGAGATGCCTAAAAGGCAGAGGGTGATTTTAATTTATTCATTTTCTCAATTACATTTTACAATTCTCAACCTCACCCGAAGCCCCTCTCCGCCTGCCTCATTTAAAATTCTAGAGTGGAGGCGGGCAGGCTTACTGTAAGGAGAGGAAAGTTATTTAGTTAATTCTTTCGCTTTTTGAATGATTTCTTCAGCAAGTTTTTCAGGAATTCTTATTTTTTGTGCGATGTCATTTTGATTTGCTTCTGCAATGGATTTTGTTGAATTATAGCTCTTTAAAAGTAATTGAACGCGTTTGGGGCCCATTCCTGCAATATCATCAAATATGGACGATAAGCTATCTTTACGCTTGCTGCGCTGGAACTTGATAGCAAAGCGATGCGCTTCATCCCGAATACGCCGTAACAGAATTAATCCCGGGGAGAGCTTATGGATGGATTGCGGATCGGAAATTCCCGGCACAAATACTTCCTCCAAACGCTTGGCTAAACCCACAATGGGAATATAGTCCAATCCAAGTTCCCGCAGCGCTGATACAGCCATACTCAATTGTCCTTTGCCGCCATCGATCAAAATAAGATCAGGCAAACTTCCCTTCTCCTTTTTGACACGTAAATAGCGACGGTGAACAACTTCACGCATGGCAGCAAAATCATCAATACCGACTACAGACTTGATCTTGAATTTCCGATATTCAGTTTTACGAGCTTTGCCATCCACAAAACAAACCATGGACGCTACTGTATTTGTTCCGCCCAAATGGGAAATATCAAACGCTTCGATGCGCCGTGGAGGTGCTTTAAGCTGCAGATCTTCCTGTAGCTGGTTTACCATTTTTGGTACAAGCTCCCGGCGCTTTTTGCGATTGATGAGCCATTCACCCAACAGCAGTTTTGCATTCTGGTAGGACATGCGTACTTCCTTGGCTTTTTCACCGCGCTGGGGCTGGTGAATGACGACCCTACTTCCTTTCTTTTCGGAAAGCCATTCCTCCAATCCATCTTGTCCATCAGGCAAAACTGAAACGGTGATCTCTTTTGGTAGAAAATCCGTATCCATATAAAAACGTGAAATGACCGAGGCAAACACGGTAGATTCATTTTCATCCACATTTTGCAGGGATACTTTTTCCCGTCCAAAAATTCGTCCATTCCGCACGCGTATGATGGTCATAACGCCAATATCATCTTTTCTCGCCAGTGCAAAAATATCTCGATCTTCAAAATCAGCTGTTACTTTGCGCTGACGTTCCGTAAATCGCCGAATGGCATTGTATTGATCACGATACATGGCTGCATCTTCATAACGTAAATCCGCAGCCGAAATGTCCATTTGCTTGCGAACGTACTCTTCTGTTTCCTTGGTCTGACCTTGTAAAAATTTGATCACACGCTCAATCATGGCATTATAATGGTCTCTATTTACTAATCCTTCGCAGGGACCTTCACATTTTTTGATATGATAATCCAGGCACAGCTTCACTTTTTTGGCCGCTACAGTTTGATCATCCAAATAATAACTACAGCTGCGCACCGGGAAAATCTTGTGCAGTGCTTTCAGGGAATAGCGGAGGTTTTTGACATCAGTATAAGGACCGAAATATTTTGAGCCGTCTTTTTCTATCTTGCGAGTTAGTAACACCTGTGGATATGGTTCGTCCGTTATGCGTATAAAGGGAAATGATTTATCATCTTTTAAGTCAATATTGTATTTTGGCTGAATTTCCTTAACCATATTGGCTTCTGTCAGCAGAGCTTCTACATTGCTGCGCACGACAATCCAATCAACATCTTCAATACGTTTGATCATAGATTGATTTTTGGGTGTTTGGTATTTGTTCTTCTGGAAATATGAACGGACACGGCTACGTATATTTTTTGCTTTGCCAATATAAATGATTTCACCATCAGCATTTTTAAATTGGTAAACGCCTGGTTTTGTGGGAATATTCTTTATCTTTTCTGACAGTTTATTCATTCCAGGGGAAAATCTTTTTCAATATTTTTTGTTTTTTCTGCACCATTAATATATAGCAACACTGGTTCCATATTTTTATTCGATAATTTTTGAGCAACGTTGTCCGGTGAAATGGTAAAGCGTCCCATCGTCTTTTCAGTATTCCAATCCAGATCATCAATATTGAGAAAATGCTGCAATGTATTTATCTGTACTCCCGGCCGGAGTGCTTCGATTATCATATGTCCTGATCGGATTGCTTCCTGAAAATTCGGACCTGAATAATGAAACTTTTCAACTGCATTTCTATATATTAATGGCAAATCATCCCACACTTCTAATTCTTTTTAATCAATTTCTGTACCGCTCCAAAGCGCAACGTGTGACCAGTAACCGGGAATCAAATGATCTGTTAATCGAAATGGTGCTTTTTCCAGTAGAATATCCAGCGGTTGCAGATTTGCAATTATTTTAGATTGCTCAACCATGGGTAAATCATCCAGTTTTCCTCGTCGTGCAACAATGATACCTGCTGCATTTCCAAACATTTTACTCACTTGATTAGTAGCATCACTGCTGATCGAACGAATTCGATCTTCGACTTCGTTCTTGAAAATATTAAAACGGCTCAAAGCAAAGATTGATCTGGAAGTTTTTCCCTTTACATTCCTAACCTCTCCATAAGACGGACTGCCATAGATCATCATATTCAAATACTGGTTGTCAGGATCTTTCTTAACCAAATCAGAATTGGGATGATCACTTTCCCATTGTTCAATCTTGGAAATAAATTCGATTGCTTTAATCAAGCGCTGCATTTTTTTCGAATCCGTATAGCTCTTTGAAACAACGCGCAAATAGCCCTCTACTTCCGGATCAATCCCTGACTCATTGATAATATAGCGCAATTTGTTGTGTTCTTCATACGGTGCCACAGCCACGAGGTAATTATCGTACAATAATAATGCAAACGTTAAACCCAGCTTTACTTTTTTTATCACTGACTTCCCGGCTTCATCATGGGGATTAACTTGCAGAAATTCTACCGAATTGCCGCTAAACAATTGCCGCACATTCTTCTTTTGATAAAAATTCGAAGGTCTATTGTCATTTATGACAAGTGTTACATTTTCATTGGTAAGAGGTGCAAACCGGGCGATGCCTTCGAGTAACTTTTCGCGTAATTCCTTATACCTGTTGGCAGCATAGTTCAGGTAATTAATATCGGATGCTTTTAGAACATCTTTTTTGTTCAAGGCTGCATATGTTCTTATAGCTCTAACTCTCCAAACAAGTGCGTATTCAATCTGTGGCTGGTAATCGTAAATTAATATATGTAAATCACTTTGATCATTTGTCAACAAATCAATAGCGGAAATGGCAGATGCTTGCTTATCAAATTCAACATTGGGATCGATATTCTGTCCGGCAACAATAGAAATTGATAGTATGAAAATGTTTAAATAGTTAATAATTGTATTCATAGACAAATAATTATCATAGCTATATGAAATTACAAAATAATACCTACTTGTTATTTATTGTCAAATTAATGCTTTCAGCTTTAATTCGGTCATGATACAAATATTGAAACACATCTTTTTATCCGCCATTATTGGCAATTTATTATTTTTCACACAAAGTTGTTATACCACACCCCACCGCGGTGCGTGGACCATTAAACCGGGAAAGATTTCTCCTTCGGTCAATTATGTCTGGGTCAAAGGAACGGACGCTGATGATTCTGCTGAACCCATGGAATTGATTGGTCTTGAAGGAAGATACGGTTTGCTAAATCATTTAGACTTTGGCTATATGCGCACCATCGATATTTCATCCTATATGGATGATTTTGAAGATTGATCCAATATGAATATATTTGATATTAAGTATCAATTTGTTGATCAAAATCAGTTTGGTTTGGCCTTGCAGCTTATCTGGGCGGACATGGCAGATTATAAAGATGATGACCATTTTTGGATTAACAGCATTGTTTTATCTATTGGAGAAGAACGTAAACAATTCAAGATTTTCGGGAATTTCAAGATTGATCAGTATGAAAATGAAATTCAATTAATACCAACTTGGCTTTATAATGATGAGTATGAATTCAGGGAATTCATGAAATTAGTAAGCCTTGGGATGGAATTACACAATCATACGGGATTTTATCCGGTTTTGGAGGTTGGACGATATTTTACGGAAGATCTTGGAGATGGGTTAAATATTATTAATGTTGGAATAAACTACTATAAACCAAAATAAAAATATGAGTGTTTACCAAAAATCTCCTTGGTTGGCAATGCTATTCACCGCGCTGGCTGGAGGATTGGGATGGGGAATTCGGGGTCAGTATGGACACGAAACCGGTGCAATGCTTGCAGGTTTGCTTGTGGCTTTGGTATTGGTGTATCTATTTGGTCATCATTTGAGTTCTTTATCAACAGCGAGGGCTGTCGCCCTGGCCACTGTTGCTATAGGATTTGGTGGATCAATGACTTATGGACAAACTTTGGGGTTAACACAAGATGCGCCATTGATCGGAAATATGTCTGCTTTGCGTTGGGGCTTGCTTGGCACATTTATTAAAGGTTCAATCTGGATTGGATTTTTTGGCCTTTTTCTTGGATTAGGTTTGGGTGCAAAAAAGTACACTTTGATTGAAATGGCACTTATGATGATTGTATCAATTTTTCTATTGTTCCTTGGTATATTTTTATTGAATGAACCTTTTGACCCTGAAATGAAAAAATTACCTTTAATATATTTTTCTGATCATTGGTTTTGGGAACCTGGAGAAGCGTTGCAGCCACGGCGTGAATCATGGGGTGGGTTGCTATTTGCTTTGGGTTGGTTAATCGTATACACTGGTTTAATTAAAAAAGATATATTAGCAAGAAATATGTCTTTTTGGGGGATTCTTGCAGGTGGACTTGGATTTTTTACTGGACAATGTGTACAAGCATATCATGCATGGAATGTAGATGAATTTAAAACAGGTTGGTTTTCCAGAATTGAGCCTTTCATCAACTGGTGGAATATGATGGAAATTACGTTTGGTCTAATTTTTGGTTGTGTATTGGCCTTGGGTTTATGGTTGAATAGAAATCATATTCGTTCGAATAAATCAACGGATAGTATTGATATGACTTTCAATACTGAAATTGGATTAGTTGTTATTCATATTATAGCTATTTCAGCTTGGAATTTTTTCTCTTTTTCTACCTTTGATTGGTTCGCTGACCGTGCAATAACAATGGGTGTAATTCCCATCCTGGCAATAATGGGAGGTCGATGCTGGCCTTATTTATTATGCCTGCCCATTACCGCATTTCCAATAGCTGGAAAAACATTACAGGACTTGTCTTATAGAACTGACGATCTAAATGTTCTATCTGGATGGATTATTATTTTTATTATTCCAATCTCATTAACCATTTGGTTTGCTATAAAACAGATTGCGATCTCGAAATCAAATGGGGATGGTTTACAATTCATTCGAAGAACGCTGGCCTACAGCACAGTGTTTTATTTTATAATGAATTTGGCTTTTTTCAGATTTCCTTGGCCCTGGGTAGAGTGGACTGGGCGAACCCACAGCGGTATCATTTTTATGATATGTGTGGTGAGTATTTTACTTTTAGTTATATACTTCAATCCCCGCAAGGATAAGTGGCAGATTCATTAATGATCCTGGAGATTAAAATGGATATTATTAATGCCGGAGTGAATTATTATTTTGAATAATTCTGCATTACATCAATCAATGCTTCCACACCCTCTTTTGGCATGGCATTATAAATAGACGCCCTGAAACCTCCCACAGAACGGTGGCCCTTTAAGGTGACCAATCCTCTTTTAGTACAAATATTCAAAAAGTCTTCTTCATCGCCGCCATCAGCAAATACAAAGGGAACATTCATTAAAGATCGATCTTCTTCTGCAACCGGACTTTTGAATAAGGGATTTCGCTCAATTTCCTCATAAAGCATTTTTGCCTTGGTTTTATTCTGTACATGCATAGCATCCACCCCACCCAATTCCTGCAGCCAGTGCAATGTTCTGTTAACTACGTAAATGGCAAATACCGGCGGTGTATTGAACATGGAATCCTTATCAGCATGAATTGCGAAATCCAGCATTGCAGGTAAATCCCTTCCTGATTGTCCAATGAGATCTTCCCTGATAATCACCATAGTTACTCCGGCAGGACCCATATTCTTCTGGGCACCGGCGTAGATAATACCAAATTGACTAACATCTATGGGCCGGCTGAATATATCCGAACTCATATCCCCTATCAAAAATCCATTGGAGTCAGGAAATGTATGCCATTGGGTGCCATAGATCGTATTATTCGTGGTAATGTGTAAATACACTTGGTCAGCGCTTTGTTCAAAATCTTTAGGAATATGATCATACACAGTTTCTTTGGATGAACTGATCACGTTTACATTTCCAAATCGTTGTGCTTCCTTGATAGCCTTCGCTGACCATGCACCCGTATCTGTATAATCAGCATTTTCACCATCCTTGAGAATATTCATGGGAATCATGGCAAACTGCAGGCTGGCGCCACCCTGTAAAAATAATACTTTGTAGTTTTCAGGCACATTTAACAATTGACAAATCAGTTGGTGTGTTTCGGTTACCATGTCCACAATGGGTGCAGAGCGGTGACTCATTTCCAGGATACTCATGCCATGGCCATGATAATTCACAGCTGCTTCTGCAACTTGCTTTAAAACAGATTCAGGTAAAACTGCCGGACCGGCGCTGAAATTGTAAATTTTTCTCATTTTGACTTACATTCACTTATTATAAGAGAAATTAGGTGTTTACTTGAATCATAATTTTAATGCCAATTTTCCGATACTTCCAAACGTACTTGATTGTTTTGTAAAATATCAAATTTGAAATATTATAGTAGACATATGAGAATTATTGTTTTTTGTTTTTTTCCGCCTTCAAAGGAATGGCGGATAAAACATTATGCAGGTGAAGGAATGAGGAAAAATAACTTTCTGAATCCGCCTGCTGGCGGATGAGTTTTATTTTTCCCCTAAAACGGAATAATGTTAGCCATTGCTTTGGCAGCGGAGGTTCTTTTGTTTCTTTTCTTTAAAGAAAAGAAAATAAAAGAATATTTATTATAAAATCCAACGCTGTAATATTTTAGATGTAATAAAACAAAAATGCCCCAGCAAAATATTGATGAGGCATTTTTTATATATTATAAACGTGAGTTTATGGCCTAACTATTCGATAAGGCAACGACCACACAGCAGTATTGTATCCACCGTCACTGATAAACAGTGTGGCATTATCAATCAAATCATAATGCATATTGAAAACACGAACCTGGTGCTCCGGCCGAATATTGTGCGCTCGCCAGAGTTTAGTGAAAATATTATCATCGGCTGCAGCATCACCAAATACTCCCGCATCGTTCATGCGCCGGCGAGCACGTTCACCACGGCCACGGCCATAATGCATACCTACTTGTTCACCGCTATCCCAATCTCCCAAATCAAATACAGGATCATCATTTTCTACTGTTAATTCAATACGCAGTGTATCACCAGGGTTAAATGAAGGAAGATCATTCCTGGGAATAAATACTTCACTCGCACCTGCAGCGGTATAATTATATATAGCAGAAGTTCCTGTTGCATCGTAAAAAGAAAGATCAGTGATTCTGACTTTGTCTCCTCCACCACCAATACCAAGAGTAATTGCATCAACCCGCCAAGGGCGCTGACTTGAACTATCTGTGCGCACAAAACGAACACGCCGTTCATACTCTTCAGAAAATGCCTTGACAAATGAATCCACCATAGCATGATTGGAATCGTAAGCCACTACATGGAAATTTCCGCTCATAGAGCGGTACATATCTGCGTAAGCTGTATCATCCTGAACATCAAACGTAATCGTCCGTTCCCGGTCTGTTACTTCTCTGCCAAAGCGCAACCTGTAATCTGAATTCGGCCAAAGTGTGTCGGCCATGACTTTCAATCCACCGCCGATGTCTAAACCATCAGAATAATCCTCATTTACTGCTCCATCAGTATCCAATACATCCAGGCTTAACACAATATCACTTTCTATCAGGTTCATGAGCTGTGCAATATCATCATTCGCTTGATCTTTGACATCAGCACAGGACAGCCATATCATGCTGACTATTGTTAAAATGGGTATATATTTTTTCATTTTTCTTTCCCTTATTTTTTATTATTACCAACGATCTCTTTTGTGACGGCGCTCTTTAGATTTTTTATGTTTTTTAATTTTATCTTTTGCTTCTCTGCGCATTTTATCCGGAGCCAGTAACAACTTTGCTCGTTGTTTTGTAGTTAAAACACCATCGAGATCTTTTAAAAAATCAATACGTGCTTTAATCTTTTTTTCTTCGATGTCCTCGAGATCTTTAATAGCCTTATCCAGAGTCTTCTCTGAAACATCTTTATCTTCTTTCAACGTTTCATAAATATCCTTTAAAAACAATCTGCGAGCTTTTCCAAGCTCATCCATCTCATTTTGATGAGCATTAAATTTCGGGAAAAACTTTTCTGCCTGCTTTTCAGTGAGATCCAGTTTTTCTGTTAATTGCCAGATACCCATCGCTTTTCTGGATTCTTTATCATCATCATGTCGACCAGGTTGCGCATTAAGTATTATTATTGGCAGTAATACAGTCATCAATACATTCTTCATAGATTGATCTCCTTATTGTTTATTTCAAAATCATATTCTACTTCTTCAAAAAATTCCAAAACCTCCCAAATATCATCTTCATCCAAGAGATAAAGTGCCAAATCAGCAATATATAGGTCGTAAGCTGTTGAATCTACTGCACTATAATAATCATAATCATCTTCAAATACATATAATCCATCAAATTCATTTACACTATTATCCAACTGTGAAATGGATGCCCAGCCAAAAACCATTAAAAATAAAGCTGTAGCAAGACTGCTGTTCAAGCGTGCTCTTTTTACAACCAATTGCTGTTGAGCAACATGCAGTTTTTCAATGAATCTGGATGCATCAATTGATGCATCATCCACGCTGATGGCTTGTTTTAGTTTTTCATCAAAGTTCATAAATATCTTTCAGCCATTCACGGAGTTTAACTATACCGTGGTGATAATTCACTTTTGCCGATCCTTCGGTCATATTCAGCATTAAACCTATATCTTTAAAAGGGAGTTGTTGATTCAAGCGCATCATGACCACATTTCTCTGCTTGCCTGGCAGTTTGGCCACATGAGTCCAAATCTCCGATTTGCTGATTGGTGCATCATCTTTTGAATGAGATTGTTCCTTTGTTTGATCGAGGTGCAGAAAATTCCGCCATTTATTACGAGTAAGATAGGAATTGGCAGTGTTGACCTTTGCTCTATATAAATATGTGGTGAATTCTGCATCGAATCGAAATCGTTTGAGTCCTTTATAACATTTGATGAAAACAGTCTGTGACAGGTCTTCCGCATCCATCTCATCCCTAGTGATCTTGAGAAAAAAGAGGTAGACTGAATCCAAATGGCGTTTGACCAGCTCATCGAAAGCTGATTGGTCATCATTTTGAAACTGTCGTATGAGTTCATGATCTGTTTTCATTCATTTGCACCGTAAGACACAATAGTAACCGGAAAGGTTAAAAAGAATTTTCTAACCCTAAAACATAAACTTGTTCCGTGTAAGACGATTTCAAATTGACTAATTTTACCCATGCCTGACATCACACCAAATGAACAACAACGTAAAGCTATTGAACATCCTCCTGCTCCTGTCATGATTTTGGCCGGCGCCGGAACAGGTAAAACTTTCACACTACTGCACCGCATTCGTTGTCTTGTTTCTTCCGAACTGATTAATGCAAAAAATGTGCTTCTACTCACCTTTACTGAAAAAGCTACTGCTGAAGCTAAAAATACAATTCGTGATATTCTTGGCGACGAAGCAGATTCAATTTTTGTGGGTACCTTCCACAGTTTCTGCCATTCAATCATGCGGCGGTACGGCCCGGAAGTCCGAGTGGATGATGTGCTTTGGCAGGAAAGCGATATCCTCTATTATATCATCAACCACTTTGATGATATGGATTTCATCCAGTCCCGCACTTTTGCCGATAATCCCGTTAAGGCTATACGCGAATCCTTTATGCCCTTTTTCAATAGGGTCAGCGATGAACTGCTCTCTCCTGCTGAATTGGAATCAAAACTTAAAAATATAGAAAATTCACAGGAATGGTTTTCCCATAATTTTCCCGGTATCCATCCGAAAAATACACAGTTTGACGACGTTACATATCAGCTTCAGGATTTGGTACATGCCTACTCCTTTTTCCAAAATGCAAAAGCCGAAAATAATGCACTCGATTTTGGTGATATGATCCTCGGCTGTTATGAAGTACTGAAAAACGATGCATCCGTTCTTAAGCAAGTCAGAGATGAATTCCGGCACATTTTTATTGACGAATACCAGGACAACAATTATGCCCTGAATAAAATTGTGAATTTAATTGCGGAAAAAGATCCCAGCATTACGGTGGTCGGCGATGAGGACCAGTGCATATATTCCTTCCGTGGTGCGAATTATTACAATATTGCCGACTTCAGGAACCGGTATGAATCCCACCCGGATTATGCCGAAATCCCGCTGGTGGAAAACAGGCGCTCTACCCAGGAAATTCTTGACCTTGCCAACGCCGTCATCAGCCACAACCCTGACAGAACGCCTAAAATACTGACCTGTTTACCCAATGATGCGCAACCCGGCCCGAAACCAAAGTGGATCCAGGCGGATAAACAGGAAACACTCGAGACTCTGCCGGCGTTGATCCATTCGCTCATTAACAACGGAAAAGCTCTTTATGGTGATATTGTCGTTATCTGCCGCGGCTGGGGCAATGTTACGGATGCGGCCGATGCTATGCAAAAATCCGCAATCCCGGTAGACATCCACATTGAGAAATTTTTCGATGTGCCCATTATAAAAGATGTGCTGGCGTGGGGACATTTGATATGCAAAGATGATCAGGCAAATATCGCCCTCTACAGGATTATGAGAGAACGCTTGGGCGAAGCATGGGCAAGTTCATTTTTTCAAACCATGGACAGAACCTCCCTTGAGTCAAAACTTGAAAAATTGGAAGCAATACGAACGGAATCAGCTGACATTGCCGTCATGATGGATACTATACTTTCCCTTCAGAAATCTATGGGAAAAAAGCTGAAAGCGGACGAAATGGTCTGGCAGATTTTGAACATTTTGAAGGCATCCCCATTGGTAACTGCCATGCGGACACAGTATAGATATGCGCAGCGGCTCAACCTTGCCAATGCTGGGGAAATCCTGAATCTTGCGGAACAATTCGTGAATAAAGACCCTGATGCTTCATTGGGTGACTGGCTTGAATTTATGGATGTGATGGCCCTGACCTCCAACCAGAACGCCGCCCAACCAGAACTCGAAAGCGGGAACCTTGCTGTGCAGGTCATGACCATCCATCAGAGTAAAGGGCTTCAGTTTCAAGTGGTTATTATGCCATTTCTTTACAGCGGAAGTTTTCCTTCCAGCTTAAAAAAACACCCAACCATTGACCGTCTGCCGACCTCGTGGATGGCATGGGAACAGGTCACCGATACAACCTTTCGGACACTTCACGAACGGGAAGAAAGACGCGTATTTTATGTCGGCATTACCCGCGCAGAAAAATATCTTTATTTATACGGACCAACCAAAAGACAGTCCATGTTTACCAAAGAACTGGAAGACATAAAACCTCAACCCATGGAGATTGAAACCATGAATTCACATGAAAAAAAAACAGTATCCTTGAGTTCAAGGCGCCAGCGACTATTGGCGGATTTGAACCGGGAAATCGCTGCAAATCAAATGGAAAATGCGCGAAAAATTCTAAAAGAAATGGAACAGGGCAGCAGCGGATCCGAACCAAACGGAGCGGCAGCAAATATAGGAGACCATGCCATCCTACACCTCTCTTCAACCAAAATTGACACTTACAATTCCTGTCAGCTGAAATACAGGCTCAAATACATCGATAAAGTGCCCGAGCGAAAAACACGAGCCACCGGAGAGTTCGGTTCAATCATGCACAGCATATTGGAAGAATTTCACGGACTTGAAACTGAAGACCAAACAGAGCAAATGTTATTTGATCTGCTGGAAAAACACTGGCGGGAAGATTCTTTCGAATACCGCCAGCGCGGCGAGGAATTTCGGAAACAAGGTGAAGAGTTGTTGTCAGATTATTTCCAGTTTATTCAGGAAAATCCTCCGAATGTTGTAGGGCGGGAAAAACCATTTTCCTATGCTATGGATGAAATCAGTGTGAAGATATCAGGTAAAATTGACCGCATTGATGATAACGGTGACAGTCTTGGAATTGTGGATTACAAAACCAGCCGGAAAAAAGAGAAAGCGGATAAAAATATCCAGATGGCGCTGTACACCGAAGCCTTGCTGAACGATGCTGTGCAGGGCATAAATGGCAAACCCGGGGAGGCCAGCCTCCACTTCCTTCGATTTGGGGATGATCCACTTTCCACGCATGTATTTTCCGAAGAAGAATTGGAAGTCACCCGAGGAAAAATTAGAGATGTTGCGGATGGCATCCGCTCGGGATCATTCGAAACAAAAAAGAGTAACTTTAACTGTCAATACTGCGACTACAAGGATTTTCTCTGCCCGGCGTGGGAAGAGGGTTAATCTTTGATCAATGAATACTGCATTGTGCCGGTAAAGTCTGTTCCTTCGAATAATAATTTACTGGGGTGATATTTTGAGTCATTCGGTAAAGAATCTGATGCAGTATAGGTTATATTACCGGTGATTTGAAACCAGGCATAGGTCGAATCACCGGCATTTTTATAAAATATTCTTGTCGTATCATTTCCGGACCAGCCTGTTACGATAAGTGATGTGGTTAAAACAGAATTAGAATCCGGTTTCATTGTTAATGTATATTTTTCTTCAAACGAAAAATTATTCCCTTTCAGGTTAAACGTAAAAACATCTGCGGTATTCACCACTGCAGGCCAATCCTCCAATAATCCGTCAATCGGATCTTCCGGCCCCACGCAATTCCAGCCGACGAGAATACCAGTTACCAATAACAAATAACGAAATTTACTCATCATCACCTGCTTCGATCTCTAGGACATCCTCCCCTTGTCCCATCTGTAATTCAGCAATTTTATCCATTGGTTTTTCTAATGCTCTTCTGCGAGTCCCGGCAAGATCTTCATAGTGATTAGAAACTGTGCCCAGCGTTTTTCCCAATGCTTCCAATTTTTCAATGAACTTATCCCATTGTTCACGAAATGTGATTACCAGTTTCTGCACTTCACCTGCTTTTTGCTCCATATGAAAATTGGATACGGCTGAACGGATCAAAGATAGAATTGCATATAATGTTACAGGGGAACACAGCAAAATCTTTTTCCCCAGGGAAAAATCGATCAGCTCATGGTCTTCTTGGTTTAAAAAAGAATAAATGCTTTCGTTGGGAATGAACATCAATACATAGTCTACCGTGCCGGCGTTGGGATCAATATATGATCGTCCGGAAATTTCCTTAATATGATTACGAACATCTTTCAAAAACGCCTTTTTCTCGGATACCTGTTCTGTTTCATTTTCTGAAGCCAGGAAACTTTCATAATGACTCAAGGGAAATTTCACATCCATATTAATATGTTTGCCATCAGGGAGATTAAATTTGAAATCCGGGCGATCAGATCCTTCCTGGGATTGCTTTTCGTAATTGATCCCTTCAGTAAGGCCGATAAATGCCAGGATATCTTCCACCATACGTTCACCCCACTGCCCCCGAGCCTGCGAACTGGATAAAATCTGCCGAAGTTGCGAGGTTGTATCTGATAATTCTGATATTCCTTTGCTGGACGCTTCCATTTGTCCAGTGAGTTCAGTGGTTTGTTTATTCAGCCCCTCCAACTGTTTTTTCATTTCCACCAAGCTGGAATCAATGAGTTTTTTCTTTTCATCCAATTGGGCATCGCTGCTTTTCATGAGGTCGCCAAATTTGCTCTCGGCAATTTTCATGAATGTTTCAATATTCTGATCTAATGCTTCTTTGGACAAATTCCCAAAGGCATCTTTGATTTGCTGCTGGTCAGGCTCTTGGGTACGCTTGACCAAGAAAACAATAATAGCGCCAATGATGACCCCAAGCAATAAAAGCAATATTCCGGAAAATGTCATGAAATGATTAAACTCCCATCAGGTCCAAGACAAGACGTATCACATTCCCCGTAGCACCGGCTTTCGGCCCGTATGGTTTTTCCATTTCGCCCCAGGCAGTCCCGGCAATGTCAAAGTGGCACCAGGAGATTCCTTCGCCGACGAATTCTTTTAAGAAAGCACCACCGGCAATGGTACCGGCCTGCATGGGAGCGCCAATATTTTTCACATCGGCGATCTTGGATTCCACCTGTTCACAGAATTCTTCCCATAATGGAAGTTCCCATACCTTTTCACCCGTCTTTGCAGATGATCTTTTTATGCGTTCAACAAGCTTTTCATCCGTACCCATAATGCCTGTGGCAACATGGCCAAGGGTAACCAGTACAGCACCCGTCAACGTGGCAAAATCCAGAATAAATGCTGGATCATAGTGTTTACTCACATAGCTCAAAGCATCGGCAAGAATGAGCCGCCCTTCGGCATCGGTATTTAACACTTCAATGGTTTTACCATTGTAAGCCGTGAGTATATCACCCGGTTTATAGGCTTTCGCTCCGCTCATATTTTCCGTGGATGAAATCGCAGCTACTACATTTATTTTGGGCTTTAAGGCAGCGATGGCATGCATACAGCCCAAAACGACTGCTGAACCGCACATGTCAAATTTCATTTCGTCCATCTTTGCTGCGGGTTTGATAGAAATACCCCCAGAATCAAAAGTTAACCCCTTTCCGACAAGAACTTTTGGTTTAGAAGTCTTTTTTGCACCCCAATATTCCATAAGGATGAATTTTGGCGGCTCATCTGTTCCAGCCGCAACACCGGCTAAAGCACCCATGCCCATTTCAGTGAATTTTTCTCGATCAAAGACTGACACTTTCATTTTTCCCTTGCGGCCGATTTTTTTGGCTTCATCAGCCAATCGCGTAGGCGTACTTACATTTCCCGGATGGTTGCCCAAATCACGAGCAAAACAGACCCCATTTGCCGTTATCATTCCTTTATCCAGACCAACCTTCGATCCGCCGGAAACGGTCACTTTATGCAGCTCAAACAGCTCATCCTTCTTTTTGGTCATATAGTCATTGAACTGATAACTGCCCATAATCAACCCTTCTGCCAATGCCTGGCCAAAATCTGCCGTTCCTTTTCCACCAAAATTCTCGCAGGCAACATGTGCATATTTTTTAGCGATGGCTTTCTTGGCTAATGTTCCACCAACTTTGCGCAGGCATTCTGTTTGAAAATCATCAGCATTGCCTAAACCGATTACAATGATTGGACCATCGTCACTGTAAAATGCAGTTGATTCACAATGCTTGCCTTTGATGTCACCCCGCTGATGCGCCTTACTGATTTGATTATTTAATAATGCATCAATTGTGTTTCCATTATTCGTTAAGGTTCCATCTTCAAATATGCCAATTGACAGTACATCTGCCTTAATACTGTCTAATGAATTTTTCGTGTGCTTTAATGCTGATAAATGAGCCATATACTCCTCGATTTAATGTAATTTAATATGAAAATTTTACGACATGAAATTAGGCTGAATCCGCCACTGCTGCAATGGTATCTGGCAGTAAATATTTTAATGGTCCATTCCAATCAATAATCAATACCTGTTTATCTATTAATTTACCTCTTTTGTAAACCTTGAGTGTGTGTTCCCCTGTTTCGATCTGCAGCTTGATGTCTTGTTCCCACCATTCATGTTCGTCATCAATCACAAACTTTAACCCTTCTTCTTTTGTCGAAAAATGGATTTTATTCAAACGATTCAGACGGAATTCGAGCTTTGCTTTTTTGGACGGCTGGATATCCAATATTTTTTTAAAGGTGCAAAATTCTCCTTTACCAGTTTGAATTCATGTTCACCAACAGATAGATCCAGAATACCCAATGGTGTTTCTCCCCTTTGTAAACCATCAATAAATAGTTCAGCCTCATCGGGAGTGCTGAAAATAAATACTTTAATTCGATTTGTGCTTGGGAATGAATTGATACTAAAAGAGTTAATTTCCGCAGTAACATTACGCTCTGATCCTCTGGTAGCATATTTGGCAATCTGCAATCCTTCAACCAAGCCGGCGATACCTATACCACCGCTATCCAGTCGAACAGAATCAGTGAATTCGTCTGATAATTGGATATATTGTTTATTATACAAATATGGAACTTTATGCAGTTGAAACGGCGGCAATATGATTTCTTCATCATCTGTAAAAGAAAATGACAGCTCTTCTTGTTGTAGATCATCACCGATCGGTTTCAGAACTGCCACATTGCCATCCGGTGCTGCATTTAAATGATTCTCCGCTACCATGAATTCCAATGTATCTCCTGGGAAAAACATTTTTTGAACAATGGGAGCATCCAGTGCACCTTTGTGGAATACAGCAAAAATAAATGCTTCAGGAGAATATTTACCTTTTTCAACCGTACCGATAATCCTTTTTTCAGCGAATTCATAACGGATATAAACCTGTTCATTATCTTCAATGAGAATAGGATTTGGATATGCTGTTGTTTGGAAATAAGAACACCCCCAGAATTGGAGGTGTATGAAAATCATAATTGACGCTTGCATGCAGTGTTTAATCAATGGACTTTCCATGTTCAAGCTTTTGATATTCACCCTGCTCATTTTTTAATACGGCTACCATGGTGATCAATGCAGTGCAAGCCAGCCGTTTGTCATGTTCCCGTCCTTCGGCAAAGGCTTCCACAAGAACCTGGAATGAGCTACTTCCAGTTTTTACAACTGTACTTTCAAAATTAACCCATTCACCTTTATAAACCGGTTCTTTGAATTCCACTTTTTCAATTGCCCGTGTTACTGCTCCATTTGCTCCTGTTCCTTTTAAAAAACGATACGTGACTTTTGCTGCTGCCAAATCCATCCAGGAAATCATTTGTCCACCAAATAATGTACCAATTACATTAATATTATCCGGCATAACCAGTTGTGAATATTTAGCTGTGTATTTCATGTATAACTTTAAGTCTTTCTATTATATTGTTTTATGTTAAAGTAAAGCCCCGCATGTTACCCTCGAGAAAAATATTTTTCCCTGAAGAGCACGCCACACCTGCGGGGCTCAAGGGATATTATAGGATAACAATATTTGTAATCAATACTTTTTTCTAAATATTAAAACAATTGTTATTTCGATAAAATATGGTTGCTTTCTCCGTAATAAAGTCCGTCGGTTTCAGCCCTTCAAAGTGCAATGACCTGAAACCCAATTCGGCAGCTAAAGTAAATCCGGGCTCATAATCCGAACGGTTTGAGTCATCCAGGATTAAAACTCCACTATCATTCAATTTCAAAAAACCTTCACGCATACAATTCACGCGATCCTTACCATCGACAATGACCACATCATATTGGTGTTCAGAACCGTGGATGGATCGACAGTATTTTCCATCTATATCTGTTTTTACACATAACAGTTTCACATTTTCCGGAGCATCTGAAAGCAGTTTATCATACCACTCTTTATCATATTCCACAGATGTTACTGATTCAACCTTATGGGCAAAGTACAATGTAGATTGGCCGCTGCCGTATTCAAATACATGCATATTAATGTTTAATTTCTCGTTTAGAAATGAGATCAATGGATAATTCATCCAAGGGATTGGCGCTCCATCTTTCATCACAGGTTTTCCCGACTGCAAGCTGGCCATCCATCCGGACTGGTGTAAATAACTTCCAGAATAATTCACGAGGAATTTATAAGCCCTTAACCTGGTTTTTATTTTTGCAAAAATACTCAATGAACTAATACACTAATCTGAAAAAGAACTGGCAAGCCGTTCGCCTTCCTCAAAATCCACTTTTGATAACAAGTATGCTCCCCCAATGAATAATATCAAAATGGATAGAATACCCAAACGTACGTTACCGGTTACCAATGTTACCCAACCCATCATCACCGGACCTATGACAGCAGCGAATTTTCCCATCATATTGTAAAACCCGAAGAATTCTGCTTCTTTACCTTTTGGAACTAGTCGAGTATACAGACTGCGGCTCAAGGCTTGAATACCCCCTTGGAAAAGACCGATCATGGCAGCTAAAATGAAAAAATGAAGTTTTTCTGTCATAAAGAATGCCAATAATGTCACCAATGCATAACCACCGATTGCAATCAAAACAGCTTTCTTGGTTCCAATCTTAGACGCAAACCAGTTATAAGCTAATGCGGATGGAAATGCGATAAATTGTACCATGAGCAATGCTGTAATGAGGTCTCCAGCCTCAAATCCCAATGAGGAGCCCATTTTTACTGACATCCTGATGATTGTGTCAACTCCATCAATATAAAGCCAATATGCCAGTAAAAATGTGCCAATGACCTTTAACTGACGGATCTGTTTGAAGGTAGTTTGCAATTGGCGGTATCCTGCGAATATTGCTTTTCCCAACGGCAATGGATCTGAAACGTGGGGTTCAGGTACAAATAACAATAATGGTATAGTGAACACTCCCCACCAGACTGCCACAGAAAGAAATGATAATTTTATCGCTGTGGGCGCATCTGCAATGCCGAACCAGTGAGGATTCAAATACATGAGCACATTGACCAAAAAGAGCAAGCCACCGCCTATATAGCCTATTGCAAAACCTAAAGAAGAAACATAATTCATTTTTTCTTTAGTAGCAACCGAAGGTAATAATGAATCATAAAAAATATTGGCGCCCATGAATCCTATTGTCGATGCGATATACAACATGACAGCCAGCTGCCATTCACCCTGGTTAACTATATACAATCCGCTTGTCATAACTACACCCATGTAACAAAAGAAAATTAGAAATTTCTTTTTCGCTGATCCGCGGTCGGCTATGGCACCTAAAAATGGAGCAAGTGCTGCCACAACAATCGATGCTAGAGAATTCGCCCAGCCCAGTTGATAGGTACTTTGGATTACGTCATCAGGGTTGGACCAGTATTTTTCGAAGAATATGGGAAAAAACCCAGCGATTACCGTTGTGGAAAATGCTGAATTTGCCCAATCATAAAATGACCAGGCCCAAATTCTTTTTTTATCTTCTGTCAATTAATCCTCTTATAAATCTACCACGCCTGCGCATAAACGACCAATTGTATCCACGCAGAAAATTCGCTGAACGTATTCCGAGATAAAAGTGGAACAGAATATCCTCCTCGAACTTCGAAGGGTATGGGCCCGATCCGTTTTAATGGATGGACATTATGAAAGGTTACTTCTGCGAATTGTCGCATGGCTGTTACCCTCGTATCATATACATCTTCCCTGTAACTCATCCACTTGTCCCACGCAGGATCTTTGGAATAAAACGTATCCCGTCCTTTCATATAGAACGAAGCGCCTCCTGAAACAGATATCCAATCTGGTATCAATTCAAGCTTGCCCTTAGCCATGGCAAAGAAATCATTTCCCTTTTCTATTGTGTATTTTACTCCAATTGATTTGGCAATAGAATCAGGTTTTAATGTAGAGTAATTCACAAATGAGATGGGAGTATTTAATCGTGTTTGGCCATTAATTCCGGCTTTCACAAGCCAATTGATATTAACCGATCGGCGAATGATGGTTCTGTATAATTCTCCAAATAGTGAAATTACAAATTTGGAAACACCATCTCCTAAAGGCAGCGTCAAAAAATGGGACTGACCTTTCGGAATTCCACTGCTATATTTATATGTGTGCAGCCTATCGGCTGTAGCAAGCAAAACAGATAAACCCGTATATAGTGAAAAATTTCCTGATTCACTCCAGGCAGGACTCCCATATAAAAGAAATTTTACACCCATTTCAACATTACCCAATCCCGATGCCGTTCGCATAGATGGATAATAGAAATCCAATAGTTCTTGCTTCGTTACTGCTGTGGAATCATTGCTGGTAAAGGGATTGTATTGTGATCCATAAATCCCATTCGTAAATGGATCACCACCCAATGCCCACAATAATGAGTTATTCCCCGACCAGCTGTAAAAACGATCACGGATAATTTGCAAGTTTACATCGTAATTATTGCTCAAAGCGGAATCCATAGCCGCACGAGCACCTTCATGGTATAAAACGAAGTCATCTAATCCGACAATATCATTTTCAGACAATTTTGTTGTTTGCTGCTGTGACACATAGGTGTAATACGGAATCTTCATTTCAAAAGTCATTCGATCTGACAAACCATATTCGAAAGAAAAATCGACACCCCATGCGGTCTTACTGATTTCCTGGTCCATTGTACCTATAAGTGAAATAGAATCAGGACTGAAAAAATCCGTTGCAAAATCTGGGATAGAGTCATTATAAAGTGTATTATAATATCGAATATATTGACCGATAGTAAAATCTGAATTATATCCAAGTGTATCCAAGTTATACAGATCATTATCACTGGCATAATAACCATCCACCACGTAATTATGATCAAAGTAGCGCTTGCCATAGTCCGCCAAATTAAATGACATATTAGGTATTCCCTTTACTCCACCGGGACCAATATAATTTCCAGTCTTTACTACTTGTTTTACACTTACCCTCCACACATTTGCTGGAACAGTGAAATGAGTTTGGGAAAATAAGTAAGAAGTAAGAAATAAGAAGTGAAAAGTGAAAAGAAATTTTACTGTTTTCATTCGTAAAGTAAAAACCGTTCCCTGAATTTACTGAAGCGAATGACATCCATTACCCATTGCGGCGGAAGATATTCGGGAGTTTTCCCCTGGGCAGCAAATACAGTCAATAAATTGTGTCCAAATAATTTATTAATATAATTATCATGGATCCATTCAAACTGCCGTGGATATAGCTGGTAAGCCAGAATCATAATCGCTGTTGATGTGGCTAAAGGATCAAATATTTCCCGGTCGGTAATTTCAAATTCAATACCGCTGCATTTTTCCCGGTAATATAATGGTACTGAACCATCGCCCTTGCTTTGGGTAGGCGTATATTGAATATGCTTGAATTTTACTCCCGGTAATTTCAATTTCTTTATTTTCTGATAAAAAACACGCCCGGAAATCCAAGGCGCTCCAGCGCGGAAATAAGGTTTCGTCGTCCCCTGACCCCAGTTCAAATTGGTGCCGCATAACAAATTCATCCCCGTGTATGCAAGGCATGCTTCAACATCATCTATACCTGGCGCCAGCGGCGTAAACGGCAGATCAACTTCATCCGCCCACATATTACGCTCCCAATTAGCCATGGGTATCACGGTCAACTCTGTGCGCTGTAAATCTTTCACCCAACCCATTTCATTCACCATAATCGCATATTCGCCGATTGTAAGTCCGTGGCGAATGGGGACTAGATGATATCCTTCGAATGATTGATATGCTGTCCGCATGACAGGACCATCCATACGATCTCCCCTAATGGGATTTGGCCGGTCCAGTACAATGACCGGTTTATGGAGTTCGCTGGCTACTTCAAAAATTTTAGTCAATGTGGTCATATATGTTGTATAGCGTACGCCGGTATCCTGAAAATCCACTAAAACTATATCTACATCGCGGATGGTCCATTCCGGCGGTTTGACAAAACGATCTAGTAAATTGACTATACGAGCGCCGGTATTGGGGTCTTTCTCAACTTTACCCAGCATTTTTGTCTTGTTTACCTGATCACCGAATAATCCATATTGGGGAGTCAAAATCACATACGTATAAATGTTCGGTTGGTCTTTCAGAATATCCAAAATATGCCGATCGTTACGATTAACTGCTGTTTGATTGCAAAAGACTGCGATTGTTTTGCCCTGCAAGGGTTTGAAATCCATTTGTTCAAGGACATCCAACCCGGTGTACACATGGGGCATAAATGACAAATCCGGAACAGCTTCTACCTTGCTGTACTGAAAATCATTGGCAAAGGCAACTGCGCTTAAAAGTGCTAAAATTAATGAAAACTTAACTATCATGGCGCCGGGAAAATACGGATTGAGATACAAATACTACGGCAATATTTACACAGACAGCCAACAGGATAAACCATGTCCAGGCAATGCCGTTTTGCTGGGCGATGTATACAGTTAATAAGCTGGATAATAGTCCGATCATTAAGCTGATTGGTTGAAACTTTTGCTTAAGTTTACTGATAATAAAAAGGGACAGCAAGCCGCCATAAGTATAAGACGCTATCTGCAAGCCCATTTCAACAATGGCTTTATCGCTTTCATCAAAGATCATGGCAATGCCAATGAGAACAGCGGCCCAAACTATGCTCGTTTTTTGAGCTATTTTGAGATCAGCTTCCTTGTTAAACCAATCCCGTAACGTAGAAGATGCCAGCGAATTGATAGATGAACTCAATGTAGACATGGCTGCCGATAGAACGCCGGCCAGTAATAACCCCCTTAACCCAATGGGCAATTCATTAATTATGTAATGAGCAAACTCACGGTCTTTTGGTAATTCCATACCGCCTAAAGAAATGTAAATCAGAGAACCGGCGAATAAGAAAAGTGTAAATTGCAAAAATACAAAGAAACCGCTGCCGATCATGGCTTTTTTTGCTGACTTTAGATCTGTGCAAGTGAGTGTACGCTGTACCATCATATAATCGGCGCCATGGGACGCAAATGATAAAAATATACCACCAATGAATGCGGACCAAAATAACCAGGGATTTGTGGCTAAATCACCGCCAAAGCGGAAAATATTCAATTTCCCATCGTGCAATAAATCGGCAATGAAACCCGTAGGAATTACATCTGCCTGGGAAAAAATATGCACAATCACTATAACTCCGCCCAGCAAATATAAAACAAATTGAAAACTGTCTACCCATACGACTGTCCGGATGCCGCCGGAAACTGTATATACCAATGTGACGATTCCGATAACCAATACTGCAGTTGGTAATGACCAACCCGTTAAAACCTGAACTATGACCGCTGTGGCTAAAAAGCGAATGCCATCTGCTAAAATACGTGTAACCAGAAAGATTCCTGAAGCCAGTTTTTGAATTCCAGGACCAAATCGTTTTCCTAATACTTCATAAATAGAGACTATTCCGCTATCGAAATAAGCAGGAAGCAGGAAAACACTCACTAGTATTCTACCGATGATATAGCCCATAGCCAGCTGCAGAAAAAACCAATCACCCCTGTAGGCCAAACCGGGAATGCTCACAAAGGTCAATACAGATGTTTCCGTAGCAACGATGGAAAACATAACCATAACCCAGTGCTGGGATCGCCCGGCCAGGAAATAGTCTTCTGCGGACTTATTTTGCCGGCCCTGCCACACTCCCCAGCCGGCTGTAAGCAGCAGGAAGCCGACAATGATCATTAAGTCTATGGAATGGATTACTTCACCTCGGTCATTTTATAAGCAGGAAAATTACATGAACCATCTAATAATAAATGAGTTACTTTTTTACTTGAACCAATAGCCTGACTATGCCCATTTTTGAATAAGCTATGGCGGACCAGGAACAGAATTCTTCAGGCGGTTTTTCTAAAACGACCGATTTCAAATGGCTGGCCGTGGGCCTGGTGCTCTTCATTCTCATTGGTTTTATCATGCCCCTGCCCGAGTCCATGTCCGAAAAGGCGGCGTCTGTTTTTTCCGGCTTATCAGCCAATGACGTGACCGTTAAAGCAACACATATCCAAATTATCATCGCCCTGCTGGCAGCGTGTACTATCTTTTTTGCTACGGAAGCTATTCCCATGCCGGCAGTGGCATTGCTGATCGGCCTGGTCCAATTATTTTTCGGAATCACAGCACCGTCACATATTGTCTCCACTTATGCTCATGATGCTGTTTGGTTTATTGCAGGATCGTTGGCTATCGGTGCCACACTGGTAAAATACGGTCTGGACAAGCGTATCGGCATGCTGGTGATGAAAATGTCCGGATCTAAAACACGTATGATCGTTATAGGGCTTTTGCTGGGAACGGCAATCCCCTCCGCGTTTATCAACGAAGCTTCCATCGCCCCCATGTATATACCCATCGCTTTGGCGTTGTTTACGCTCACCAATAAAACTATCCCGGCGCCTAACCTTGGAAAATTGCTCATGATGTCCATCGCCGTGGGCTGTATGATCGGTGCTCCTATGAGTCCATCCGGCGGAGCACGGAATGCAATTATGATTGGATTTTTGTCCAATATCGGTGTTGAAGTTTCCTTCTTCCAATGGATGTCCATGGGTGTGTTTTACACATTAGCAATGTCGATATTGATGTCCTTTTTACTGCCAATGGTATTTAAACCGGAAGTCAGTGATCTTTCTGACGCTGTTTCAATGTTGAAGATTGACTTGGAAAAACACGGTAAAATGACAGGAAAACAATACCTTGTAGCAGGCATCATGTTCCTGGTTGTATTTATGTGGATTACAGATAAATCCATAACCAAAAATTTACTGGGCTTTTCCCTTGGTCTCGGCGGCGTAGCCATTTCCGGTGCTGTGCTTTATATGCTTCTGGGATTAGCTTCCTGGAAGGATTATGAAGAAAATGTCAGTTGGGGAGTTATTATCCTTTATGCCGGCGCTATCAGCCTTGGAACTGTTTTTCGAGCGTCCGGCGCAGCCGGATGGTTGGCAGATAGTATTATTGCATTGTTAGCTCCTTTGGGTATTGATTCGGGAATTGCTTTGATTTTGCTTGTTGTCGCTATTGGCGCCAGCCTTACAAACCTCATGAGCGCTGGAGCAACGGTGGCGGTGATCGGCCCTGTCGTTTTAGATATGGCCCAAAGTTCCGGCACTAATCCTTTATTGGTGGGCGTTGGATTGGCCATTGCAACATCCCTTGCTTTCTGGCTCGTCATCGGAACACCGGCCAGTTCAATTGTGTATGCAGCAGGCATGCTGGATGCAAAAGATTTTATCCGCTTGGCTATGTTCGCATGGCCCGCAGCTTTGGCGGTGATGGCTGCCATGGTTTCTTTGTATTGGGCGGGAATTTTAAGAATCCCCGTTTTCCTGGAATGAGGTTTTTATGAATGAAATATTAATAACTGTAATTGTTTTAATCTTATTTCTGCTTGTGTTTCTTTTTGGACGAAAAGAACAAGTCTCACAAGCAGCATTGGATAAAGAGGGCTTAAAGGCCGAAAAGGAATCTTGGTCTAAAGAAGAAATAAAAAGCCATGGAGATATTGATGCGACCCGGGATGAAATGAATCAGTTGATAGAAAAAAAATTAGATGCTGACCCCGATGACGGGATTCACTTAAAATATATTATTAATGAATGGGCTGACCTTAAAAAGAGGGTGTTCAGTGAACGGCGTTCATGGGTACGCAACCCGGATAAAGATTCTGAATGAAATTTACTGGCGGCTGTTACTGCGGAAAGATCCGTTACGAGGTCTCTTCTGAACCCCAAGCTGTCGTCCACTGCCACTGCAATAATTGTAAACGATCTGTCGGCGGTCCATTCGTTACGTGGGCAGTCTTCAATGTAAAAGACCTTGTTTTCACTGATGGCAAATCTTCCATCCATGTGACCGATAACAAAGTGGAACGGGGTTTTTGCAGTGAGTGCGGATCCTCCATCAGTTACGGCCATAAAGGAAGTGACACCATCGATATCACCGCAGGAACACTAGACGATCCCAACAGCTTGGATCCAAGCAAACATATTTGGGATACAAAACGGATCCATTGGGTCAAGATGGATGACAACCTCCCCCACTATTCTGAATGGAGTAAAAATAGCGACCCCATTTAGTAAATTTTTCTACAATTTAAAAAATTCTCAACTACCCTGTAATCTCTCTGCCTGCGGGGGGCAGGCTTACTATAAGGAGGGAAAATTTAAATGAAATTAAGTTTGATAGATTCGTTCAGTTCTACCGTGAATTCCAGTTGAGATCACATATGGAGTTGATTTGATATGCTGGGCAATCTCTTCCATATGCAGGGCATCCGCTCCATTTTCGCCAAACAATAACACTTCGTCTCCAATTTGTGCTTCGTCATCCCCAAGGTCGATCATGAATTGATCCATGCAGATCCGGCCGGCGATGGGATAGGATCTTCCGTTGAAAATGACATAGCCTCCTTCGTACCAAGCCCTTGGAAAACCATCAGCGAATCCGGTCTGTACTACAGCGATGGTCGTATTTTTTTCTGATTCCCAAACGCCGCCGTAAGATACTTTAGTTCCCGCGGAGACTCGACGGATACTCACAACGGGACCACGAAATTCCATAACCGGTTTAATATTCAAATCTGTCGGCACTTCTTCGGATGGAAACGCTCCGTATAACAGCATACCTACACGGACAATATCAAAGTTGGTATGCGGCATATTGAGCACTGTGCCGCTGTTGGAAAAATGGCGATACTTAAATTGGACACCCATTTCATCAGCCAGTGACAGTACAAGTTTGAATTGCTCCAATTGCCATTCAGCATATGATAAGTCACCCTCATCAGCTGTGGCATAATGACTATATATCCCTTCGCAATTAAGTTGTGTATTTGCACTTATTTTTTTCAATAAAATATCTGCTTTGTCAAATGGAATACCTAGTCTATTCATTCCAGTATCGACTTTAAGATGAAATTTGGGGCATGTACCGGATTGCTTTTCAAATTCTTCCAGCATCGCTATATCATTAACTCCGGATAAATTTAACGTAACATTATTTGCTTTTGCAGCAGCCAGGAACTCTTTTTGCATCCGTGAAAAAATCATGAGTTCAGTTTCAATACCTGCTCCGCGGAGTTCCATGGCTTCGTCAAAGGTAAACACTGCTAAAAATTCGCACCCTTCATTAACAAGTACTTTTGCACATTCAACTGCACCGTGCCCATAGCCGTTTGCTTTTACAATGCCCATAATAGGAATTTGGCCAATGCGATCCTGAATTACGCGGTAATTATGAATCAGTCGATCCAAGTGTATATATGCTTTCGGGCCTATCATTTGTAAACAAACATCATTGATAATTATATGTTTCTATTAAATATGATTTTAATTCAGAAAAATGGTTAAAAATATGAGTTGAACAGGACATGATCCAGCCGCTCAAGTCTTCATTTGGCATTTCGCACACTAAATACACAGGGATTTTTGCATGATAGGCCATGGTCACTTCGCCATGGGTTCCCCCGCCTTTCATAACATCACGATTCCATAAACATATGATATAGTCAGATTGGTTCATCACATTATCCAGATCCAGATCCACTGCCTTCCTGACAAATTCTACAAACCGATCCGGATCATCCATTTTCCATTGACGAAAGCCATCAGCATCATTCTCATCAACCAATTGTTGTGAAGTGACCACGGGATCAATGACACTGTGGCCAAGGTTATCTCTCAGCCAATCGGTCAATTCATCTCTCCATCCGGCTCCTTCATCGGCGACATTTTCCATGGCGCCGCTTAAATAAGCAATCATTGTTTCATTTTCCGCTTCAGTAGATAGCTGTTAAAAATTATTAATAAGATCGTTATAACTATGGGTGTTATTGTGTTGAATGTATCAAACGTATGGATAAATATATTTGAGCGGCAGGCGATACTGACCATACTTAATGGGAAATACTGAAAAACTGTACTCATCGTTAATGGAAAAAAATCGAATTCAATCAATACACCGCAAACAAACATAATGGTGATCAATGTTGTCAATATTGCTGAAATGAACACAGAGATGCGTTCTGTCAATAACGATAATAAAATGATGATATTGCCGTATAGTAAAACAAATATGATCGAATAAGATAGAATATTGAATGCATGACCAATTGTAACTGTTTGCGGGAATATAATATTGTAAATACCAAGACCTATTGAAATGACAAACAGTACTTCAAACAATGCGCTAATGAGAATACCAAGTATGATTGTTGATTTTCTAACCGGTGCTAATGTCATGGGAATCAACGCTTTATTATGTATACGCAAATCGAAGAAATCCCTATAGATCAATGGCGTGATCAATACAGCACCCATAAACATCATCAATCCCGGCAGAACCCATAGCTCATACGGTTGACCGTTAATACTGCGAATTACGATATTTTTTGTGCCAAATACTGTTACGACTGATAAAATGCTTGGCACGACTAGAGCCAATGCAATAGACGAAATAAACCGGTTGCGTATCAGCCACCACCTGCGCAATATAAATGCATTCATCCGTCTAATCCTTTTTGGGCAAAAGTAGAATCCAGCAGATCCTGCAACGATAATTTTTCGATGGAAAGATCTTTCATTAATGCTCCTGAACACGCATTCAATACTTCAAAAAACACCTTACGTGAGCGGCCATAAAAATGAAATGTATTGCCCACTTTTGTGGGATTGACTACTGTCACGACAGCGCAAAGAGAGTTAAATAATTCATCAGTTATTTCTTCAAATTCAATTGCAAATTGATGGTATTCTAACGTGCTTTCCAGCAGTTTGTCAAGACTGCCATCTAAAAGAACTTGTCCATCATGGATGACCATGATCCGATCATTAGCTGCTTCCACTTCCGGTAAAAATTGACTGGAATAAACGATTGTTGTATTGTCGCTTATTTTGCGCATAAGGTCCCATGTAAGCCGCCGTGATTCAGCATCCATAAATGCAGTAGGCTCATCCATAATTAATATTGTCGGATCGTGAGCTAAAGCCCGTATAATCATGGCTTTTTTCTGAATGCCTAGAGGTATACGGCCTGCCATCGAGTACAAAAAATCTCCTAATTCTAACGCTTCACTATATTCGTTTATTCGAGATTGGATCTTTTCTTTATGTGCCCCATAAAGCAGCGCATCAAAATGGATATTTTGTTCAAGAGTTAACCAAGGATCCAAGTCAATATCATGTGGAACGTATGCTACAGTCTGCCGTGTTTCCAAACGGCGCTTATTTGTATCAAGGCCATGCAGAAAGACAGAACCATAGTTTGGATTTTCCAGTCCAGCGATCAACCGCAATAAAGTGGATTTCCCGGCATCATTATCCCCTACCATGGCAACCATAGTTCCTTTTTCAATGCCGAAGGTCAAGCCGGCGAGAATGGTCTTATCCCCTACCAGTTTACCAACTTTTTTGAGTGTTATACTGGCTTCCATTTATTGCAAACTAATGCGCTTCAAACCAGGATTCTCCAACACCATGATCAACAATGACTGGTACATCGAGTTTAAGGGCATTTTCCATTTTTTCTACAACCAATGATTGTAAATCATCCAGTTCTGATTTTGGTACTTCAAATAATAGTTCATCATGGATCTGTAATACCATCATTGATTTCATTTTCTCTTTTTGCAGCTGTTCATGGATCTGAATCATAGCTAACTTGATCATTTCAGCCGCTGTACCTTGAATGGGCATATTGATGGCCATGCGTTTCGCTGCTTCGCGGTGCATATGATTATCGCTATTTATATTCCAAACGGGACGTCGACGGCCCAGCATTGTTTCCACATATTGATCCGTTTCTGCTTTGGCAATTGTATTATCAATAAAGTCTCGAATTCCGGCAAAGCGCTCAAAATATAGATCAATTATCGTTTGCGCTTCAGCTCTTGGGATTCCTAATTCCTGGCTCATGCGGAATGACCCGGCACCATACATGATCCCAAAATTAACGATCTTGGCAACGCGGCGCATTTCCGGTAAAACATCATCCAAAGGAATGCCGTAAATATCACTGGCAGTACGAGCGTGAATATCCTCCCCATTGGCAAAGGCATCCTGAAGTCCCTTGTCACCACTCAAATGCGCCATGACGCGCAATTCGATTTGGGAATAGTCCGCTGAAAAAATGACATACCCCTTTTTCTGCGCAGAGAATGCTTTGCGTATTTCCCTACCTTCTTCTGTTCGAATGGGTATATTCTGGAAATTGGGATTACTTGATGAAAGGCGACCAGTGGAAGCGATGGTTTGGTTAAAAGAACTATGAATTCGTTTAGTCTCCGGATGGATGTGCTGTGGAATAGAATCTAAATATGTATTTTTTAGCTTATTCAATTTTCGATATTCCAACATTAATCCAGGTAACGGATGTTCTTCCCGCAGTTTTTCCAAAACGTCTTCTGCAGTAGAACGCTTTTTGATCTGCGGCAGTCCCAAATAATCGAATAAGATATTAGCCAGCTGCTGGGTAGAATTGATATTGAATTCGGTTCCGGCTTCACTTATAATGTCAGCTGATAAGTCATCTAGTTTTTTGCCAAATTCTGCTGATTTATCCAACAGCTGTTTTTCATCAACGTAGACACCATCATATTCCATATTCACCAAGACTGGAACCAAAGGCAGCTCTACTTTTTCATAAAATTCTGTTAAGTTTTCATCAGCCAATCTTTTCTGAAAAATTTCAGTGAGCTGTAAAGCGACATCCGCATCTTCAGCCGCATAGAACGATGCCCTTTCCAATTCCACATCACTCATGGGGATTTGATTTTTTCCCTTACCAATCAGGTCTACTATTGGCACCATACGGTAATTGAGATACTCCAAACTCAAATTATCCATTTTATAGGATCGGCCTTCGGGCTTGATGAGGTGAGCCGCAAGCATGGTATCGAATTCAATGCCCTCAACATTGACGCCATGATTCTTCATCACCAGCGCATCGAATTTGATATTCTGACCCGTTTTCTTTACTTTTGGATCTTCAAGAATTGGTTTTGCCAATTCCAGCACATTCTTCAGATCATCTTTACCAAAATTATTCTCCGCTTTATCACCGTATTGAATGGGGATATATACACCCTCATCTTTTTGTGTAGAAAAGCTCATGCCAACTAAAGCAGTTTGCATGGGCGAGACTGAATCCGTTTCCAGGTCAAAGGAAACCAATTTTGCTTTTGAAAGTTTTTTTAAATATTTTTTCAGATCATTTTTTTTAGTAATCGTAACGTAATTCTTATTTTCTTTATGCTCTTCAACAGGTGCACCCCCGAATTCCTCCAGTTGATTTAAAAGCGCATTGAATTCCAATTCAACGAACAAATCTGATAATGCATCAATATTAAATTCCTTGCGATCAAACTTTAATATATCACAATCCAGGTCCATATCGGTTACAATGGTAACCAATTCTTTACTCAAATGTGCATTTTCAACACCATTTAACAGTCCTTCCCGCACGCGTTTATTCTTAATATTTTCAGCATTTTCCAGTGCTGTTTCCAACGATCCGTATTCCTGGACCAATTTGGCAGCTGTTTTCTTGCCTACGCCCATAACGCCGGGAATATTGTCTGAGGCATCTCCCATGAGCCCCAAGTAGTCGATGAACTTCTCGGGGGATACTCCCCATTTTTCCTTAACACCCTCCGGGTCAATAATATTAATCTCTGTTGACCTGACAATAGGTGAATAAAGAAATACATGTTCTGTGATTAATTGTGCGAAATCTTTATCGCCGCTGAATATAAAAACATCCAGCCCTTTGGCTTCGCCCTCTTTAGCAAGAGTACCGATCACATCATCTGCCTCAAAACCTGCTTTGCTGATATTTGGCAAATTCAATGCCTCTAACAATTTCCAAAGGTGATCTAATTGATCTTGTAATTCCTGGGGCATTTCTTCGCGGTTGGCTTTGTATTCTGGATATTTTTCATGACGGAAGGTCTTTTCCTTGCGATCAAATGCTGCGGCTATGTAATCGGGTTTTTCTTGACGTATGAGTCGAAAGATCATGTTGATAAACCCAAAGAGTGCGCTGGTATGTTGGCCCATGGTTGTGATGAGCGGATTGCGGATCATGGCGTAATGCGCTCGGAACAACAAAGCATAACCATCAATGAGAAAAAGTCGTTTGCGCTGGGATTTTTTGGCGGACATTAGAAGATGAAATTAATAAGAATACTCTCTGAAAACACCGATTGAATGTGAATTTTATTGTAATTTTATCAATCAACTAAGAGGATTAAATGAAATCTTATAAAATCACCAACCGCAATAAAGTTAAACGCATCTCCAATAAAGCTGATTATAGAAAGGAAACGATCCACGCAATCATTGACGAAGCACTATTCTGTCACCTCGGAATTATTCATGATGGAAAACCTGTAGTTATTCCAACTATTCACGCACGAATGGGTGATCATATTGTCTTTCATGGATCAAATGCCAGTCGATTATTGAAAATATCAAATAACAATGAAATATGTGTAACAATTACACTACTGGACGGACTTGTTATGGCCCGTTCGTTATTTAATTCTTCAATGAATTATCGTTCAGCTGTTATTTTTGGAAAAGGTGAAATTATTAAAGATCATGATGAACGCATGGCTGCATTCAAATCAATCACTGATCATATCGCTCCCGGACGTTGGGATGATGCCAGGCAGCCCAATAATTCAGAATTGAAACAAACATCTGTAGTAAAAATGCCCATTGACGAAGCATCAGCAAAAATCAGTGTAGGGCCTCCAGATGATGAAGATGAAGATTATGCTTTGGACTATTGGGCAGGTGTTATACCCATTAATCAAACATATGGTGAACCAGAATCCGATCCTATTTTACAAGAGAGTATCACCATTCCTGATTATCTGAAAAATTACTGTCGCGGTTAGATTTTTTGCTGCGCTAATTCTACAAGTACACCCCCTGTGCTTTTGGGATGGATAAATGTAACTAAAAACCCTTCAGCACCCACTTTCGGTTCATCATAAATAATCGTTATATCTTTTTCCTTCAGTTCAACAATTGCCTCGTGGATATCTTCAACTTCCAGACAAATGTGATGGACTCCAGCTCCCCTTTTTTGGATATATTTAGCAATAGTGGAATCCTCACCCATTGCTTCTAAAAGTTCTATTTTTCCTCTGCCTGTATCATAAATATCCGTTATTACACCTTCACTTGCTACTGTTTCTGTTCCTTTTTGTTCAAGGTTTAAGATATGCTTCCAAAAAGGAGAATCTTTAGCCAATGATTCTACCGCAATACCAATATGTTCAATTCCTTTGATCTTCATAACGCTTTCCTGTCATTCTGATGACGAACTTAGTGAGGAAGAAGAATCTCAAGTGCAGTTTTAACAAATAATGCATGAGATTCTTCATTCGCTTCGCTCTTTCAGAATGACAATTTTATTTTAGTCCTTTCACTGTTGAATTTAGCTGTACGCCCAATCCGTTTCCATCGGGAATGGTCACTCGTCCTTCTTTGATACGCAAACCAGAATAGGGATCATTATCGATCAATAAATGTCCATCAAGGTCTGCATGATCCACCATGGGTGATATGTGAGCCGCAGCAGTAATACCAATAGACGATTCCACCATACAGCCCAGCATAATCTTTAGATCGTGCTCCCGAGCCATATCGACCATTTGTTTTGCTTTAAGCATACTCCCGCATTTCATGAGTTTTATATTTATACCATCAAACGCAAAAGCTATTTCTGGTATATTTCCAGGATAAAGGCAATTCTCATCTGCAAATAAGGGAATGGGTGATTTATCTTTCAATTTAGCCGTATCTTCCAATTTTTCAGCCGGCAACGGCTGCTCTACAAATTCAACATTATTATCTGCCAGCCATGAACACATTTCAACCGCAGTATCCAAATCCCAACCTTCGTTCGCATCCACTCGTATCACCTTGTCCGTTTCAGCGCGGATGGCATGGATGATCTCCTTATCGTGATCCGTTCCAAGTTTGACCTTTAATATTTTATATGGTTCTGCCTCTTCCACTTTTTGAGGAATGAGATCCACATTGCCGATGGCGATGGTAAAGGATGTAAATGGACCCACATTTTTTTCAACTCCGAAAAAATCTTTCATGGGCATATTCTGTGATTGCGTCCACCAATCCAAATAAGCCATACTTAAAGCCATTTCCAGAGCTTTAATACCCTGACATTGTGCAAGTACATTTGCTTCGAATAATTCCGGAGTTTTCGATTTATTCGGGAATGTAATTCCTTTTTCTAAAATGGATAAAATTAATTCTGCTGATTCGCCGTAGCGATCAGAAGGTGACGCTTCCCCACGACCAATGAAGCCATCTTTTTCTAAATAAACAAAGATCTCCGGATATGTTTCGTGTGTATTGCGCGAAATGCCAAAGGGATGCGTGCAATGCACGTCATATTGAATAAAACTTAATTTCATATAAAAATACTGGCAATCTAATTACGGAAATTGGCTTTCCGTTTTTC
>CAZORD010000010.1:0-55027 GCA_964582455.1 uncultured bacterium
CAATAGTTATAAGTTCTTCACGAGATAGAATTAACTATATGGAGACATTACGAATGATCTACTCTACCAACTGAGTTACACCAGCATAAGCATAAATTATAAATAAGCTGCTTGTCCGCCGTAATCCCGTTCCTAAGGGATGTAGGAGGGATCTACAGTGGCACAAAATTAGCTGGCGAAAATACACTTTTAACTCTACGTTCATCAACTATTGCTGTTGATAATGTTTCGCTGATCGGTACGCGCCGTAAATTTCTCCTGTATAAAAAATCCCCGCCATTGAATAGGCAAAGCTTTTTTGAAAATTATTATTACCTTCATTTGCGACCATTGCTGATGTTGCAGTGATATACACCATACAAAATCCTAACAACCCATCGAACCAACGCCCGGCATAAATACGTCCGAAACCGGGAACAATCGCAGACAGAAGTCCTGCTGCAATTGGTGATTTTTTGGTTGATGCATTTAAATGAGAAGTGGGGTGATCGATTAGTCGTCCATCAGCATCATGAAATCCCCCACGCATGTGTAAATGATTGAAAAAAGCTGATGGATTACAGCGGACTATACGGTCAGCTGTCATAGGAATTCCTATTAAAAGACCATTTTCATTTATTGAGATAGCACCATATTGGCTGCAGCTGGGATAAAATTGGCAATCAAGTAAGCGAGTGTTATGGGATAAACGCTGCCAGCCGGCTATGGGCAGAACAGCTACTTTTTCTAGAAATGTAGAATTTGACGAAGTTAAGACTGAATCAGCCGGATATTTTGATTGGGCAAAAAGGAGGGAAGTAATTACAAGTAAAATTCTCATGGCTTTTGAAAATGTTCCCGGATACTTCTTGCTAATAATGCAATGAGCAGCAAAGCTATTGATCCTAAAATTGCTGTTTCTTTAGCTGGAAAGAAAACCTGCACTGTGGATTGCAAAAAGCCTATGGTTCCTTCACCGCCAAGTATTGCCGCTGAAATCACAATGGCAGTAAGCATTTTATCGGAGCCTTTTTTAGCTACCCTCAAAGCAATGAAACCGCCAATGGCTATGAGAAATGCCAAATTAAATCCTAAAAATAGTCCGATACCCAACGGCATAAGATGAATAGCAGAAAGTTTTCCTTTTGACCGAAAAGCTTCGATGATTATTGCGAAAATTAACCCACACATAAAAATGAGTGGATGAGGGAGGCCCTTTAGATTCATTGCAACAATTTGCGCTTGAGGCGCAGGGAAATCCGGCGTAAATAATTTATCAGCAATTATTGGGTGTTGAATAAATCCTAACAATAATGGCACCATCATTGCTACAACAACAGCAGCAATGAGATCAACAGTGACAATCTGTTTATGATCCGTTCCCACAATTTGTGCTGATTTATAATCATGGCCTATGTCTCCTGCAATTGCTGTGGAGGTGGCGATGAAAAATGTAATGATATAGCGGTGTTCCAATGAGAGATCAAGATTGGCCAATCCAAAGAAAAATGTAATCAGTAGTGCAGATAATAATCCAAATTGTTCAAGGGGATCGATATTAGTTAAACCTGTCATGCGGCTGGCAAGATTTACAGTAATGAATGTTAATAATAAACACAGTACTACACCAAATAATGGAATTCCAATAAAGAAAAGTATTAGGCCACTGATAATGGTAATACCCCATACCCAGGGCTGCTGTTTGAAAAAAATGGATTTTGTTGGCAGAGTAGAACCGGTATGCATGATAATGTAGCCAATTCCCGAACCGATGACCAATCCCATACCAAAATTCTGAATCTGTGGAGTTGCATCATGGAGATCAAAAAACGCTGTTAATACAATAGCTGATAAAACGGATAAAAGTCCACCCGCCCCCCAGGAAAAACTGTTTTCAGAACCAAGAATAACTCCCGTAGCAATAACCATGGGCATGATCAGGATCAATATGGATTGTGACCCCACATCGCCAAGGCTGATAAAATTCAACCCCAGGGACTCTCTGCCTAAGGCAAAAAGAGCAGCAAGAATACCAAAAATTATCATCAGCCCAAAGCGATGATCTTGTTTAAATCCGGTTTTGATGACTTCACCTCCTGCTCGGCCTGCGGGAAAGGGCAAGTTGCGTTTTACAACATATTCTTCACGTAAGGGCAAGGATAAGCCAATCCCAAGAATGGCACCACAGGCACAAATCAACCCCAGCCAGCCTTGTGCAAGAATTGTTGTATCTTCAAAAACAAGCCCGGGTAAGGTGAATACCACCGCTGCGGCCATGAGGCCGCCAATAGAACCACCGGCCTGGGCGATATTGACCCTGTTTGGAGACAAGTCATTAAAAAGCTTTAAGACGCCGGATGAAACAATGATGGAAAAAATGATCGGCCAGGGCAGGGCGCCCATCTTTAGTGCAATATACGCACTGGTGAAAAATAGAAAAATGGCAATAATGACTGCTGTTATGACCGGTTTCAACATGATTGAGTTTAGGAAAAATTCTCTTGAATCCTACATGCTTTTACGGCAATTTGAACTAAGTCCATGAGGAATTTTTTTATATACCTGCTGCTAATTATCTTCTGTTTAAGAGCAGATGACAGCATAGTGTATATCCTGCACACCAACAATACAAACGGTGCTTTGGAGAATTGTTATTGCCCGGATCATCCTTTTGGTGCCATCGAAAAACGATCTGTATTTATAAATAATTTCATTGAAAAATATCCTAATTCGATAGTTGTGGATGCGGGGGATTTTTTTCCTGTTACCAAGCGTCCTTTCCTGGACAGCCTTATTATTGAAGCTTATATGTACTTACCTTATGACGCAGTGCTGGCAGGTGACCAGGAATTATCCCGTAACAACCTGTCTCATTTCTCAAAAAAATTAAATTATCCACTCCTGGCTGCGAATTTAAATAATCACAATGAAATGGATTTAAAAAGTCATGTTATTTTCAGTAGGGGAGGATATAACATAGGAATAATCGGAACAGTGCATCCCAGTGTATTTCGCTTTTATCCAAAAGAGGTAAGTGAACGATTACAATTTGATGATCCGGAGGAGACAATCCGCTCATTTAATTACGATTATGCTGACTCTTTGGATATTATCATAGCATTAACTCACCAAGGTCATGAGAAAGATGTCCAGCTTGCTGAATCCATTTTCGGTGTAGATGTTATAGTCGGCAGCCATACCCAAACAAAGCTGGAAAAAGGTGCTATGGTCAATGATTGTTTAATCGTCCAGGCTGGAAAGGAAGGGTATTATGTGGGTGTTGTTAAGATTCAGTTTGATGGTGAAAAAAATATTATTTCCTCAACAGCCAGAATAGAAACCATGACTTTAGAAATGCCAGATGATCCTTATATTATGGAGTTAATCACAGCTTTTGAAAAAGAATCTGGGCATATAAACCGCAATAAACTAAAATTGCAGAAATCTGAATAATGGATGCTATAATTCAAGCTCTAATTGAAAATCCCGTATACTTGGCAGTCGCAGTTGTATTAGCTATCGTGATTCTATTTGGTGTTATCCGAAAATTGATGAAGCTTGTGTTGGTGGTTGCTGCCATTTTGGTGATATATATTGCTTATCTTGTTTGGAGCGGTGAAGATGTTGATGTGGAGCGGATCAAAGAAGGTGTTCAGTCAGCAGGAGAAAAGATCTCTGAAAAAGCTGAAGAGATCAGTGAATCTATGAAAGATAAGGTTGGGGAAGCAGTTGAAGAAAAACTGGATGAAAAAACGGAGGAATTATTTTCTCCTAATTAATGGCATCCCGCAGGCGGCCGGTTAATAATTTCACAATACCATGCATAATTTCCATATTACTACTCATAATTTCATAAAAATCTTCCTGTGTAATCTTTAACAGCGTAGCGTCTGTTTCCATCGTTGCATCAGCAGATCTGGGCTCTTGATCCAACAAAGCCATTTCCCCTAAACAGGCACCTTTACCTAAAGAGGCAATGTGTCTGTCACCTTTATGGATTTTTACATCACCATCAACGACAATGTAAAGTGAATCACCAAAATCACCTTCAGCAAATAATGGTATATCGATACCGAACTGCTCCTCTTCAGCGATTTGGGCCACTTTAGACAAGTCTTCAGTGGGAATAGTTTGAAACAGGTTTACGGTTTTTAGCAGGATTGTTTTTTCCAATGTAGAATACATGGCTAGCTCCTCTTTATTCAGTTTGAATTTTTGTAAAAGTTCATCGACTCCATTTGTCATATCGTGTTTTGAGACGATTTCTTGCAAAGCAAATGACCCGGTAATATTTTCCCAATCAATGTTGATCAGCACAGATGAAAGCTGATGTTTTAATGTAAAATCTGTTGCTACTGCTGACGCCCATTCTTTATCACCTGAAATCATTATGCCCAGATGTTTTTCCATTTTAATAGGTATTTCATCAAAATGTTTTTCACCAATTTTTGCAAGCTCATTTACTGTAAATCCTTCTACCAAAGGTGTTATTAATTCTTTCTCTTCCTGTTCAAAAATGTTATCCAGCACTTCCAGTACAAAAGGCATCTGGCGTTTGTCTTGCTTTTTAATTGTTTGTAAATAGGATTCCACAGGGGTTGATGGTGTATCGATAACGCCCAGTTTTAATAGAAAAGGAACTTGCTTTGACAGTTCATTTTGAATTACTTCATTGAGCGTATGTTCTTTATCAACCCGCTCAACACTATGAAGAAAATCTATTAAACGATAAGCATGTTTAGATATTTTATTGACTTCATGCTTAAGACGGTCTATTTGTTCTTCAGAAAGTGATTCTTGTCGTGCCATGGCAAGCAATGAGTCAATTATATCTCCAAGTACCCGTTTTTCTTTTCTTTCCAATAATCCAATCAGGGCATCAATAGTTTCATTTGATCTATATACTTTTAATGTAACAACAATGCCGCGCAACAAATCTTGAGCTATAGTCTCTTGCTCAAGAAGAGATATCAATTCAGAAATAACTGTATCTTCAGAAAATTGCTGAAGAGTGTAACGGGCAGTGGGCAGCGTTTTAGGATTTGATAGATTGGATATAATTGCAGGAATTAATTCATGATTTTTCCTTTTTGCAGCCACATCCAATGCGGAATTACTTGTGACTTCTGAAGAATTCTCCAGGAATTGTATTAATAGTTCATTCGTAAGAATCTCTTGTTGTTCAGTTAAATGCTTGATCGCCATGGCTTGGATCTTTGGATCTGCGCTGCTCATTTTTTCCTGGATTAAATTTCGTGCTTCATCAGTTTTTTCAGATTTCATCATTTGCAAAGCAGCAGCAGCGGTGACCTGCCGTTCAGGGTCTTCATCTGCTAAATATGTTTCGACTATCGGTACAGCAGCAGACAGTTTTCGTATCCCGGCAACATTAATGGCTGTGTTAGCCAGATCGTGGTTCTGCAATGCATCCATTAATTCATCATCCGATACCACATTTGAATTATCAGCTGAAATTTTCAATATAGTTTTGCTGATTTCTTGATTTTCTCCATGAAAAAGCTCATTCAATGTTTTGGCCCAAGGTGTTAAGGGAATATCTTCAATCAGTTCCAAAGCGAAAAGTTGTTTTATATCTTCATCAGCGCGCAGTGTTTTTTCAATCGTTTTCACCATTTCACTGTCAGCAACATCAATCTCGAGATCTTCAAAATTCAGCTGGCGTTTTTCAATAGCTTTTTGCAGTGCTGAAACATATCCAGTTTTCGTATTAAAGGTATAATAGATCCACAAGGCTGCTACAAATAGGACTGCAATGCTTAAATAATGAAGTGGCACCCCCATCCAGTTTGCAGCAATAAAAATTGATAATCCTGCAAACCCTTCCATAAAGGCTTTGATGGTACCATCAATAACTGGCTTTTTCTCACTTGTTGCTTTTGGGGAAACAGGTAGCCATAATAATTGGACAGTAGCATTATTGATGGTGAATTTGAAAACTTGGTCAGCAAACTTAGGAATGAAGATCGTAGCTAAAAGAGGCACCATAAAGAAACCTATAGATCCAGCAAAAAGACCTATTGGTAGGATGATAAGACCAACCAACACACCAAACCGAGCAAGGATCCGCCCAGTTAAGAAGAATTGAACTATAAACCCAGCTGCACCTGTTATTGCATAAAATAATCCAAAAAAGTTGACCAACTCATCTTGGGTTGGATAGGCATTAGATGCCATGATCTTAAATTGATAATCCACAAATTTTGACACAAAAGCCATAGAACAAATCACAATTGTTATTGCAATCAAATAGCTATCGAATTTGCTTTTCCCTTTTTTTGCTTTAACAGATTTTACTGTCCTGCTTTCCAATTTCATTCGATATGGTCTAATAAATAATGATGTTAATACAGTAATTCCGAAGAAAAAGGCAGTAGCAAAAAGCAGTTTATCTGAACCAAAAGTTTGTACAAATGGACGAATACCAGATCCTACAGCCATAGATGCTATAGCACCACTTCCGCTGATCAATCCAAAAAGCCGTTTCGCCTGCCTGGGATCAAATACTTGACCAGCAAGGATCCAGAATTGTGTGAAGGACAGAACGATCATTATCTCAACCCAAATATAAATTATTGGGATGACTATCCCCTGAACCATGAAAGTAAGTAGGATCAAACTGCTGCTAAAAATGGCAGCTGAAAATATAATAACTGTAGTTAGATCACGACCTTGAGTGAGTTTTGTGTATAATGGTATAACACCCGCCATGACTATGGCTATGGCCACAAACATCAAAGGCAAGTATGTTTTTTCAAACTGGCTTAGAAAGAAGGCATCACGGGCTGTACCGGCAGTAATACCCATGGCAGTAAAACAGAAAAAGTTAATAAATAAAATTAAAAGAGGTTTCCCTTCACCTTCTTTTATATCAAAAATTTTGGATAAGAAGTTCACTATTCGTTCAACTAGTTTTGAGACTATTTGAAAAATTAGATAAAAAACTCATTATAAATTACTTGCCAAATTATCTAAAGCGGAAATAGGAATGACTATATCATTATCCTGGAAGTTGTATAAGCACTCCGAATCATGGAGAATTACATTCGTATCCAAGATGAATAGTTTTGTTTTAGACTTGTTTTTAGGCACTGGTTGTTAATGGATGTGGTTTAATCTATTTTCTAAATACATATAATGAATAAAATATAGCCAGATGACTTCAAGTAAACCAAGATTATCTATGTTGATAATCTTAAAATCCTTTAGTCTATTTGAAAAAGATATGGTTATTACTGACAATTTTTTATCAAAAATAGGAAATTATTACACATGTTTAGAGTAGATTTATTAAAAGGAAAAACAATTATTGTTACTGGAGGCGGGACCGGTTTAGGTAAATCCATGGCGGCACGCTTTGGTGAACTGGGGGCAAACCTTGTTATTGCCAGCAGGAGGGAACAGGTGATACAGGATGCGGCTGAAGAATTACGCAAAACAGGAGCTGACGTATTAGGCTTAACGTGCGATGTTCGTGACCCTGCCAGCGTTCAGGCAATGGTTGCTGCAACAAAAAAAGAATTTGGAAAAATAGATGTATTGCTGAACAATGCTGCAGGAAATTTTATAAGTCCCACTGAAAACTTATCTGCGAATGGATTCAAGGTAGTAGTTGATATTGTATTGAACGGCACATTCAATTGTACGCATGCTGTAGGAAAAGAAATGATCGCAGCTGGCGGTGGATCAATATTAAGTATAGTTACAACTTATGCCTGGACTGGATCAGGATACGTGGTGCCATCAGCCGCAGCGAAAGCGGGAGTATTGGCCATCACTCGATCATTGGCAGTCGAATGGGCTAAATATGGTATTCGTTCTAATGCTATTGCCCCAGGGCCGTTTCCCACAGAAGGAGCCTGGAGCCGCTTGGCACCCCCAGGGCTTGGGATCAAAAAAAAGATGAGAGATAGAATTCCCCTGAAACGATTTGGAGAACGAGAAGAATTGGCAAATCTTGCGGCATATTTACTCAGCGATGAGGCCGGATATATTAATGGAGAAGTGGTTACGATTGATGGAGGCGAATGGCTAAAAGGAGCTGGAGAATTTAACGACTTGGATAAAGTTCCTAAACTGGCTTGGAAAGCTATGGCGGCGCTGCGCAAAAAATCTAAAAAGTAGATTTCAGCAGATCACTTAAATATACTCCGATGAACCTGTAAAGAATGATCGTATAAGGAATAGCAACTGCAAAAAAAATAAATGGACTGGTTCTAAATTCCTCTGCATAAGGACTATGCTGTGTTTTTTCAACCAGCAGTCTAAAACCTTTCATTGTTAGATTTGCCAGCCAACCGCAGAATGCGAATATTAATAAAATGACTACATGATCAATCCACGTTAATGAATTCAACCAATGTCCGAACTTCATTTTTTATTTCCCAGGAGCACTGCCCCAAAAACACCTGCAGAGTCTCCTAACTTGTTCTTCAAAATGGGCGTAACAACATTGTCACTGAATGTTTCAGCGTAGACAGCTTCCTTTCCTTCTGAATAAAGGAAATCAACCTTTGAAAGACCTCCTCCCAGTACAATACAATCTGGATCAACTATATCGATAACATGGCTCAAGGCGCGGCCAAAGTTGAGGATAAACTTCTTTTTCCATATAGGGTATTTTTTTAATAATCCGTTTTTGACAATATCAGTTACAATATGATTTTCACCGGTTAATTCAAACCATTCCTTTTCCAGGGCCGTCCCGCTGATGTATACTTCTACACAGCCCTTGTTACCACAATAGCACATTCTTCCATCTGGGTAAAGGGCATGATGACCCCATTCGCCGGCAATATTATTTGGACCATTGTGAATCTGCTTGTTAAATACAATACCTCCGCCGATTCCAGTTCCCATGATAACCCCAAATACAACATTATATGCCTGTGCCGCACCAAAAGATGCTTCCGCTAAAGCAAAACAATTCGCATCGTTTTCCATAAATACAGAAAGCCCAATTTGGTTTTCAAGATCCTTTTGCAGTGGTTTTCCGATTAGACAAATTGTATTACTATTTTTCAAGACTCCTTTTTTCAAGTCAATAGCTCCGGGAGTACAAATTCCAATATGGTTTATTCCCTCCGCTAAAGGTAATAGTTCGTTTACCAGGTTCGTGATCCTGTTTACAATAGCTTCATACCCATCGCTGCTTATTGTAGGCACTCTTTTCCGTTCAATTGTTTTGCCATCATCATTCAGCAATACTGCTTCAATTTTGGTGCCACCTAAATCAATTCCAAGATTAGGCATACAGCACTTCCTTTAATATTATTTTAAATTCTGATAAAATCATTGCAGTCGCACCCCAGACTTTTTGTCCTGATAACAAAAAATAGGGAATGTCAACTTCAAAGCCGCGAAGACTTCTTTTTTCTTTAAGTTCATTTTCATCGTTTAGTAGTTCATCCAAGGACACCGAAAAAACATTCTCAACTTCATCGGGAGCTGGGAATGTATTAAAATCTTCATTTATGAAGCCAATGAAGGGCTTAATTATAAATCCAGTTACAGGGACAAATAAAGAGGAAAGAGAACCAATGACTATAACATCATCAGCATCGACACCTATTTCTTCCTGCGTTTCACGGATGGCTGTGGATGATAACTTTTCATCTAATTCCCTCGCACCTCCGGGTAATGATATTTGCCCCCTGTGGTGTTCTACAGTTTGTGTCCGTTCAGTAAGTGTGAAGAAAAAATCACCATTATCTTCATACAGCAGTATTAAAACGGCTGATTGAACGGCATCTGCTTCAGTGTTCTCAAAATTAAACGGTTCATTCATTTTGACTAGCATCCTCCTTTGTATTTCTTTACCAGGAAGATTTTGTTGCAATCTATTCTTCAACTTTTGAGCAAGATTGTTTAATTCCATGGGTGTAAAAGTTATCGTTTTTTTCATAAATCTGCCCGATGTTTGAAAGCGTTTATGGACTTAAAACACATTATTTGGGATTGGAATGGTACACTTCTTGATGATTGCTGGCTCTGCGTGGAATCCATCAATAAGTCACTTTTAAAAAGAAGTTTGCCATTAATAGATGAAGAAAAATATTTGGACATTTTCTGCTTTCCCGTGGAGGATTATTATAAAAAACTGGGGTTTGATTTTGAAATAGAACCTTTCACCGTTTCGGGATCAGAATTTATTGCGAATTACAATGCTAGGTTTCATGAGCCTGAACTGCATGGGGGTGTTGTACAATTACTTGATTATGTAAAATCAGCAGGATTAACCCAATCAATCTTATCAGCCGGTAAACAGGTCTATGTTAATGACTGGATAAAATATCATCAATTAGAAAGGTATTTTATTAATGTTTTGGGCATTGATAATCATTATGCATCCGGCAAAACTGAAATTGGGAAAAATTGGGTTGAGAAAATAGAGTATGATCCTAAAGAAATTATGTTAGTAGGTGATACAATTCATGACCATGAAGTTGCCCAAGCTTTAAAAGTCGATTGTGTATTAATTGCCAATGGACATACAAGTTTTACCCGTTTATGCGCGACCGGTGATACTGTTTTAAAAGATTTGTATGAGTTTAATAAGTATTTGCAAGATCTATTACCAATCAACCCCAGCGTTAGCACCTAAACCTGGACCATAAAACATTGCATTCAACAACAAGCGTTCTGAACCCCTGAAATACCCTCTAAAATTAGGCTGTGTTGCAAATAGGATAACTTGACCGTTACCCATACCTTCACGAGTAGCCCATGAACCATTAGCAATTCTTGCTTTTGCTTCCGGCCATAATAAACCACCCAAACGCAAATCCTCAGCAGGCGCCAAGCGGGCAGGAGTCGCAGCTGGGTTTTTTGTCATTAACACTGTAGATGAATTAAACATCACTGGCACCATCTCACCACAGCCAAAATTCAACCAATGATCCTGATCGAGGTTGACGCGTAGAATAGCACCTTGCGGACTCAATTTACGTCCCAGTCTATCCTGATCCTCAAATTCTTTTGTATTGAACTTTTTATCAGTTGTTTCTTGTTTATTATTTTCTTCAGCAACTTTACCTTCCCACAATTCTAAACTATCAACGCTAGTTTCAGATGCTGACAAATACTGATCCAAATTATAAGTATAACTGTCTAGTTTTTTAAGAATATTTCTCTTTTTTCGTACACTACTTAATCCAGATGAGGAATCAGCCAGAAAATTGGCAGCACCTGCAAGAGCAATAAGCGTGCCGCCATCCTTTACCCAGTTTTTCAGTTTTTTTATTCCACTTTCACCAAGTACCTGTTTGAATGTTCCACCCCAAGCTGAAGGCAAAACCAATACATTATATTTCCTTAAATCTGTACTTCTCACATCCATGAAATTTAATAATGTAGTTCTCCTCTTTAAACGTGAGTCAAGCAAATGCCAAACTGAACCAAAGCTATATGCACTGGTTGGAGGTCCACCAATTAAAGCAATACGAGATTCCTGAAGTAAATTAACTTTACTACCACCAAGGTCAGGACCGTTTTCTGCTAATGCTGTTCCTATACCAACAACATCAATTTTACTATCAGCTGCTATAGTTTTGAGTACATTATGATCTAAAAGAGGGTTAGACTGGTTGCGAATTAGTATACTTCCAGCAGGATAATTGTTGCCCTCTATTTGAACAGTTTTTTCTATGGCATATATTTGAATCCCTTGATCCATTAAACGGGACATTGCAATATATATTCCATCTTTTGAGCCATCTAGAATAAATCCATAATTAGCATTTGTATTTTTTAATAGTCCATTTCCTGATAGTTCTGAGTATGGATTCAAACTAACACGCGGCAGGGTTGTTGTGAAATATCCCTCGAGTCCAAAAGCTAATGGTAATGACCAGGCAGTAACATCATATAAAGTTGATCCCTCACTTTTCAATATTAACTTTCTTTCTTTTGCCATGGATTCAGTATCGAGACGAATATCAAATTGCAGAATATTGTGTAAAAGTGCTTTCAGTGGTTGATTCACTTTAACAACCAAAGCACCATCTTTAATCGTAAAATTCTTTATTTTTTTGTTAGTATGAGATTTAGCGGAAGAAAGGCGTAGATCATTTGCAGTTATATGTACTTCGATAGATTGTCTTTGTAAAGTTTCTGCAAATGAATCGAGTCGATCTAAGTTGTTATTTAATGGGAACACATAGGCTTCATTGGGACTTGACTCTACACTACTCTTGCGAATTTCATAATAATCAGTTAGTAATTCTTTACGATGGCCTGCAACAGTTGACAAATTGGCTATGGAACTGATAAACTGATGGTGAATTGCTTCTCTAAACGTTGTTTCTGATCCATCAGGCCTTTTAACAAGTTGTCCTGATGTACGGGATTGTTCGTATAAAATACCCACTACACCAGCATAAATACCCCATGAGCTGCCATACCCAGGATAGATCTCTTCATTCCAATCACGTGTATAATAACTCCAGCCATATTGGTCAAAAGCAGATGCCTGATCATCGGCAAAGCGTTGCCACCATTTGTGGATTACAGTATGGTAATAGGGATTGAACGGTTTACGAGGAGGATTGAATAAATACGTATCATAGGCACCCATTTCATGTGAATCCACCAAGAATTGAGGTTTCCAATCCAGTATTGCCTGTACTTTACCTCTTGTTTCAGGATGCACAGTGGCAAACCAGTCCCGGTTTAAATCAAAAAGATAATGGTTCGTTCTACCCCAAGGCCACATACCGCGATGATTTAAACTTTGCAGGTCAGAATTAGGAATGACACCCTGCCATTGCTGATATTGAGATAATATACGTTCACGGCCATCTGGATTTTCCATAGGGTCAATTCCAACAATAACATTATCTCTAATAAATTGTGTTTTATCATCCGTACCGGCAGCCAATTGGAATGCAACTTGCAGGGCAGCATCAGCACTGGAAATCTCATCGCCGTGAATCGCATAAGCCATCCAAGCAACAGTAGGAGTATTGGTGATGATTTGAGATGCTTTAGCCCCACGGTCCATAGTACGGGGATCAGCCAATTTTCCTATGTTTTCTCGAATACGGTCAAGGTTGCTATGATTTTCTTTACTGGTAATGATGAGATAATGCAGTTCACGGCCTTCATAGGTTTGGCCATAACTGTATAATGACACATTTTCAACTGTTGCATCCAAGTATTCGAAGTACGTTTTGGCTTCCCAATGCCGTACAGGCCTTGACCCTAATTCAAACCCCAAAAAATCTGAAGGAGATTGGATATTTATATTATAAGTCCCATCATTATAAAATGGTAAACTGTAATCACCAAGGCCAGGGTGGTTGTGTGTGCGCATAGCTTGGCTAAAGACAGATATAGTTAATGCCAGAAAGAAAATAGAATTTTTTAACATATTAAGTTCCAATTGAATTTAGAATGAAAAGGTAAGGCCAATAGACACTGTATAATCTTCAGGCTCAAAAAATTTATCTACTTTCATAATATCACCTTCACTGTCAGTAGTATAATTAAAATTTGGTTCTGCGCCATCTCCATAAATGTATTGATAATCAGCTAATGAATAATACCAACCTAGGGAATCGTCCCAGGAATATGAGGTACTTCTAATTACTTTTTCCAATTCATACCTGGAGTTGAATTCATATTGATAACTAATATCCAAAGTCAGTGCATCGTAGAATGTTTTAAATGAAAGGACTAAAATATTATTTAAAAGATATTTGTCTGAATCATCAAAACGAGGTTTATAAAAAATTTGCCAATCCATAAATAAACCTAATTGTTCAAAATAGCGTTTATATTTAGGACGGAAAGAATGTCGATAAAGTGTAGCAGACGTCTCCACATTTGAATAAATTTCTTCTTCAAAAAGGGCAGCATAGCTAATTGAAAAATAAGGTCCGAAACGGTATTTCCCTCCAGCTCCAATATTAGATCTACTGTCCAGAGCATAGAGTGAATCAAATTCCCATTCAGCATAAATAAAGGGTGAAAAATTTTGATTAGCAAATAAGTCAACTTTTAGGATTGCGCTGCCATCATCTTCATATGGATCATTATCATAGGTTGATTTAGCTCGATCTGCTGCAAAAAGAAATTCTGTATCCGGTAGGGATAAACCACCTAATTGTACATTTCCATATTGGGAGAGCGAAAAAGATCCCTTGTAATAATGATAATCCAGGTTCCCACGGCGTCCATAATAAGAACCTGAAAGTTTAAACGACATTGGTTCTGCAATTACGAAGGATAACATTATTATTGTAATAGTAAAACGCTTCATTTTTTTCCCCTATTGAATATTTAAAAGAAATTAACTCTAATTCAGTAGAATTTAAAAATGATCATAAAAAAAAACAGGGCAGAAAAACTGCCCTGTTTTAGATAATTAATTGTTAGAATTAATTAATTGTTAGTTACCGTCGTCACCGCCGTCACCTTGAGGTTTTACTTCTTGTTCTTTATCTTTAGCTGGGGCTTCGCTGCTGATTGTTGAAGCACTTTGTTTTTTATCCCCAGATTTAGTTTTGGCAGAACCACCGCGTGAAGCAGCAGATGCTTTGCTTGAGTGACCTTCAGGGGCTGATTTGCCACCGAAAAGTCTGCCAAAGAAAGATTTTTTACCTTCAACAGCAGTTTCATCACCAGCATCTTTTACTGGTGCTTTCGTATCATCTGTGAGTCTACCAGCAGTAGATCCTTTTGTATCTTTTGTATTTACTGTTTTCGCTTTTACGGTTTCATCTTTGGTTTTATCTACAGGCCCTTGGGCATAAACAAGACCGACTGATGAAAGCAAAAAGGTAACCATCAGTAATTTGACTATGTGTTTCATTTCGAAACCTCCTTTTTAAGATTATCTTACCTGAACCAGAAAGGTTATTAAGGCTATCAGTTAAGTAGATAATAGGCTTGTATTGGCATAAAAACAATAAACTTTTTCATAGGTATGATTTGCATCACATTTCCTTATAAAATGCCTGTTTTGAGTATATCATGGATATGAATGATACCATCCGGTATATCTTTCTTTTCATTTGAGAAAACAAATAAACTAGTAATATTATGATCCTCCATCACTTCTAGGGCATTTATCGCCAATGTAGTATCCTCAATCCATTTAAAATCTCTTGTTTGAAAAGATCCAGCTGTATTATCGAATATCTTATTACCAGAGTTCTCTAATCCTCTTCTAATATCACCATCAGTAATGATACCTGTTAAATTTAAATTATCATCTGTTACTCCTGTCATTCCAAGTCCTTTTTCCGTCATTATAAGCAATGTCTCATTCATTGGAGTAGAATCTTTTACTAGAGGAATTTCATTTCTAGTATGCATGATTTCACTGACTGTAAGGAGCAAACGTTTCCCCAAAGTTCCCCCTGGATGCAACAGAGCAAAATCCTCAGCTTTAAATCCACGATTTTCTAATAGAACTACTGCAAGAGCGTCTCCCATGGCTAAAGTAGCAGTCGTACTGGCAGTGGGAGCCAATTCTAAAGTATCTGCTTCCTGTTCAACAGATGTATCTATATAAATATCAACTAATTTAGTTAATGTTGAATTTTGACGGCCTATCATGGCAATAATAGTAAGACCCATGCGTTTAAATGCAGGAATGATCTGTATCAATTCATATGTTTCGCCACTATTACTGATGGCAAGAATAATATCTTCTTTGGTGACCATGCCCAGGTCACCGTGGCTTGCTTCACCGGGATGCATGAACAATGAAGGAGTCCCTGTACTGGATAATGTAGCAGCAATTTTTTGAGATATTAATCCGGATTTTCCCATTCCAGTAACAATGACTCTGCCACCACAATTTCGAATTGCATTTATTCCTTCATCGAAATTATCATTAATCCGTTCTATAAGACTTAATACAGCCTCGCCTTCTACCTTTAGAACGTCTTTGGCCACTTTAATGTTATCTTGCTTACTCATTTGCTATAAACTCAATTTACTACTTATGTAAAGAGTTCAAAACCTTATAGGTTTAACTCTTTTTTCCAACAAACAGGAAATATTGAATGATGTAAAAGATCATTCTGCTTGAATGAACTTAATTCGGGAAAAGGGGGTGAAGTTTTACCAGGTCTTTCTGCAAAAACTGCATCATCGCCAAACCAACGGGAAGAAAATGCTCTTCTGCGGTTAGAACTGTATGGATTTCCTTTTCCTGAATGGAGGGTTTTAAAATGGAAGACAATACAATCACCAGGCTCCATGTCCCACGATAAGATCTCATAATTATCTCTATTTGCATCAATGTCTGGAATTGTTTCAAAGCTACCAGGAGAATAGTCATATTCACTTAATGTTAGGAATTTGATGGGCATATACATTTTCCCATGCAAGTGTGAACCAGAGACAAACTCTAAACCAGATAGTTTAGGGACTGGATCCAGTGGCAGCCAAATGCTGCAAACCTGTTCGCCATCCACGCAGTAGTATGGCTGATCATGATGCCAAGGAGTGGGTTTTGAAGTTCTGGGTTCTTTTACCAGAATATGTTCATGAAAAAGACGCATTTCAGTTGATTGAGTTAAGCGGCCGGCAATTTCTGCAACTGGTGAATTAAACAAGAAATCTTTATACTCATCAAAACGTTGCCAATTACAATAATCATCATAAAAATCACCTTCCTCATCTTTTGGTGTATACTGGCAAGCATAGGGGCCGGGGTCTTTCCTATTCTTTTCGATGCCTTCGGCTAATAGAGACAGCCATTTTGAAGCAAATACTTTTTTCAGAAGAACTGCACCATTTCGAGAAAATTCTTGAATTTTAGAATGAGTGATCAACCTTGATTGACCCGGCCATAGAATAATTGTTGCACTTCAGGACTATTCATAACGTTTGGCCGGTCCTTATAACACAATGTACCTACATAGCGAGTTGTTTTACCCACAACCGGTGTAACGCGATGTAATGAATAAAATCCAGCAAAAATAAGTAAATCTCCAGGTTCGACATTCAAAGGTACTAATCCTTCATCAGAACCATTCAGTATAGATCCTAGTTTTGAATAATCATCTGTATCGAATTTTCTCAGATCAGGAACACATTCAAAAACGCCGCCAGCTTCAGGTTTTTGTATTAACAGAGTAATAGTTACTTGGGATTCATCGTAATGCCAGCCATGATTCTGATTTTCACTCATACAGTTGACTGTCAGCGCCGCCATGGGGTCTGCCATGCGAAACAAAGAATGGCCTAATACTGAAGACAGAAAGCTCATTAAGGGATCCGAATTATAAAGTTGATGTAAAGCATGTTGCGGATCTATGAGATCATAAGGTATGGAATTTAGGGAAGTATTTTCCCTAATCCTCAATGGATGATTTTTTGGCAAAGAATCATCATCATCCTCGAAAAAAACATTATGGTTATCTTTACAGAAATGTGACTGGTTAATGGATTGATCGGCCTCTTGCGCCATCCTTTCAAGAATCGGTTGATGAACAAATCCCTTAAGAATACAAGCACCTGTTTCTTCCAAAGAAGATTTACATTGATCTACCAGGTTTTTACAATCATCAGAATCTGGACTATCAAGGGGATATTTTTCACTATTTATATATTTTACTGGGCTATGCATAGATATATAATATAAAGCGTTTCCCACATTTTCTTGAAGATTAAATTCTATCCTTTATTTTATCATGTTAGCCAAAAAGCATCCCCCAAAACTTGAACGTCAGCTGGGGCTATTTGATAGCTCAATGATGGTTATCGGCATTGTTATCGGTTCAGGTATATTTATGACCACGGGATTGATGGCATATGCGCTTCCTTCAGTATCATTGATCTTGATCGTTTGGGTTTTAGGAGGATTACAGATGCTGGCTGGCGCCCTTACTTACGCTGAATTAGGTGCTGCAATGCCAAAAGCTGGAGGGCAGTATGTTTACCTTCGAGAGGCATATGGACCATTACCCGCTTTTCTTTTTGGGTGGGTTGCTTTTATCGCTTACTTGACAGGAACCAATGCAGCAATTGCAGTTGCTGTTGCTGAACATTTAGGCTCATTCTATCCCAGCATTTCAACTCATAATAATATTATTGATATTGGTAGTTTTTCAATATCTGGTGGCCAGATATTTGCTCTGTCTATAATTTTGATTTTATCGCTTATAAATTATTTGGGTATTGTATTTGGAAAGTGGATCCAAAATATTTTTACGGTATTAAAAATTGGCAGCATTTTATTATTCGCACTCGCTGGGTTCTTTATTTCTACTGGTAATCACTTAGATTTTTCATTAAATCCAACCAATATGAGTATTGGATCAATAATAACGGGTATGGGGATCGCCTTAGTGGCCGTAAACTGGACAGTCGGAGGGTGGGAGTATGTGACTTTTGCGGCGGGGGAGATCAAGAACCCTAAAAAGAATCTACCTCTGGCTCTAATGATTGGAACGATAGTGATCCTTGCATTGTATTTCCTGATAAATATTGCATATTTAAAGGTATTACCAATGGATTCTCTTATTGGTGAAATAAAGGTAGGTGAAGCTACTGCTCGAGCACTCTATGGTCCAGGGATTGCAGGTGTGTTTATCGTGGTAGTAATAATTTCTATGTTTGGTTCCTTGAATGGAAATATACTGGTCGGCCCTAGAATATCATACGCTATGGCCAAGGATCATTTATTTTTTTCCAAGGCAGCCGATGTTCATCCAAAATTTAATACGCCAGGTAATGCGATCATGATTCAAGGTTTCTGGGCAGCTATATTAACTTTAACTGGAACATTTGAGGAATTGATCACGCTGGTGGTGTTCGTGAATTTTATGATGTGGATAGCTGCATCGTCAACAGTATTTGTATTAAGGAAAAAACAACCGGATCTAGAGAGGCCTTATAAAGTGTGGGGTTATCCGTATGTCCCAGCATTTTTCATCTTATTTTCATCAGCAATTATGGTGAACACGTTTTTTGCATCACCGGAACAATCGATAATGGGATTGGGGCTTACCCTTTTAGGTATTCCTGCATATTGGTACTGGAAAAAGAAGAAATAAAATTTGTTTCAAATTTCCATCTCGGGCTCAAGATCAACACCCAGTCCATCTGCAATTCTATTTATATAATTAAAATAACTTATCACCTGCGCTGCATCACTAATGGCATTTTGAGATAATCCAACCGCTTCCAATTTACGTACATCTGATACGTCCATTTCTCCTGGAGTGAGGGTCAGTTTTTCAGCCCATGAGCAAAGTGCTTTATCTTTTTGTGCAAGATCAGCTGTTTTCCATTCATGTTTCAAATGTTCTGCCAATTCTTCATTATTGACCTCATCCCGGAAGTCATCCCCGTGGGCTTCTGTTCAGTAATAGCAGTGGTTAATTTTGGAAACTATTGTAGCGAGCATTTCCCGTTGGGCACGGGATAATTCCGATTCCCCATACATGATTGCTAGATACATACTCATGGCTTCTTTAAGGGCTGAAGGACTGCGGCTCATGATCTTCAGAATATTGAATACCCTTCCACTGCGCCGAAATCCTTTTTCATATTCCTGTTTTACGATGCCTTCAGCGTCTTCGATATCTATTGTATCTATGTAAGCCATGAATATCTGCTATTGATCTAACAAATGGTAATCTTGTTCCATACGGGCAAGATAATTAAATCCTTCTTTTTTACCTTGATATCTGCCCACAATATATAAAATTGTGCCCACAATCAATCCAACGATTGTAAATGTAAACACATCCATAATAGTAATAATTATGAAGTAAGCCATGGAAAAAGCTGATATAGAGCCAACAAGATATAATATCCATTTGGGTAGTTGCACTTTAGCAGAATTATAAAGACGTTTATTCAGATTAGGTAATGCTATTAAAGCAATGCCCTGGAAACAATAAATAATAAATATGCCCATAAGTCCCGCATTCATGAGATATCTTGCTGATTGGCTCCATATAAGAGCGGTACAAATAATTGCGCTGATTATAAGACTGATATAGGGGGTACGCCATTGGGGATGAACTGATGCTAATAATCTGGGCATCAATCTGTCTTCGCTAAATACAAATAACATTCGAGACGGTACAAGAATGGATCCATTAATACTCGTTAAAAAAGCGCTCATAGCACCAATTGCAACAATGGCCGATCCCCATGGCGGCAGATATTGCGCCGCCACATCTGCCATGGCAGATTTTGATGTTGCTAATGTTTCCGCTGGAAGCACTCCAAAAGCTACAAAAGACATGATAAAGAATATAAAAACTGATGCCAACACACCTTTAATAAATATCATAGGAAGTGTTCGTGTGGGATCTTTTGTTTCCCCGGCTACTTGGGCTAAAGTTTCAAATCCGGCATAACTGAAAAATAACATGGGCATGGCAGCAAGTAACCCACTGTAACCTTTTGGCAATATGGGATCATAATAAGAATAATCAATTTCGGGAATACCAGGAATAACGAGAATAAAGATACTTATTATAAGAACGATGAGCATGGCGGTTTGAAACTGGCCATAATAACGGACGCCAATAATATTAATACCATAAAAAAACAATAGTACTATGGTACCCCACATGCGTGGATCATGATTTGGAAAAAAGAAAGTCATGTATTCCCCAAAACTTGTGGACATAAATGAAATAGCACCGACAAAAGCAACCAGCTTCATCCACATGGTTATAAAACCTAAATAGTAATTACCGAACGTGCGGGAAATATGTATATAAGCTCCTCCAGGACGCATGCCCAAAGGTGTAGACATAAAAACACTATATGCTATTGCAGTGGATAAAACAATCGGCGCAAAGAGCAAATAGGCTAAAGGGACAGCTGAACCGGCAACTGCTCCAGCTTCTCCGGTAACACGAAAAATACCTGCACCGACTAAAATGCCTATAATGGTGGCATAGCCGGAAATGGGTCCTAGATCGCGTTTTAATGAAAGTTGTTTTCCTGTTGGCATAAAAGAGGGTTTGAAGATAGGTGAGAGACAAAGGATATGTCAATAAACAAAAAACCTCACTCAAGGCGGGGCTCTTTATTAATAAAATTGGTGAAATTATTTAGTCATCATTATCGTTTTATGTATGATCTCTCTTTACACATATAGTGGTTGAAATATTAAAATAACTAGAATATACAGTACAAATTGAACCAATTTGATTTTAATGATTCAAGAAAAATAAAATGAGATTACTTAACCCCGCATCCACTTTGCTGCCAACCAGCCAAGTAGAATGAAAATACCTAATACAAGCCAGTTATGGCTATTCCCGTAAGTTGTGACAGGAAAGTGATTACTGATCATGATGAAAATGACAGGAATTGACATATAGGTATTATGTTTAGAGCAGCGCCTGGCTTTTCCAGCCAGGGACATATCAGGTTTTTCACCCTTTTCAGTTGCAGCAATCATTTGACGTTGAGCAGGAAGAATAATCATCCAGACATTGGCGGTCATGATCGTACCAAATACAGCTCCAATATGCATCATGGCAGCTCTTGAACTGAATATCTGATCTAGTCCGATAAAAAATGCTATGGTTAAAAGAAAAGATATAGTTGAACCTACTATTTCATTTTTACCCAGAGGTGATGTCCATAAAAAGTGATATACTAAATACCCAGCAATCAGTACACCTACGCCAATAAGACCTGCAGTTAATTCAGTCAATTCTGAATCCGGTTCAAACATAAGTCCGCCCATGTAATAAACAATGATAAGCAGAAACATACCGCTAATCCAAGTAAGCGCAGATTCCCATTTGAACCAGTGAAGTGTCTGGGGCATGAGCTTGGGAATTTTCTGTTTTTCAACAAAGTAGAAACCTCCACCGTGAACCATCCAAAGTTGCCCGGAAACATTGTCGTCAGCATCTGGGTCGACTTCTAATGGAAGGGTTCTTTCCATCCAATTAAAGAGATATGTTTGACCAATCCAACTGATACCGGCAACAATATGAAACCACCTAAACGCCAAATTCAGGTATTCAGAAATTGTGTATGTGTACCAATCCATATTTTAACTTCCCCTGTAGGTAGAATAACCAAATTGACTCAATAATAAAGGTACATGATAGTGGCGATTAGTGTCGCTAATGTTAAATACAATCGGGATAGATGAGTAAAAACTTTCCCTGTTTTGCGCTTCAAAATAGGGAGCCACATCAAATGTTAAACGATAAGTTCCGGATGTAATTGGATCATCATTGTTTAACAAATTATCAATTCTACCATCTTCATTTGTTTTACCGTTTCCTATGGTTTCCCACGAATCCGAATTATTTAATTTTTCAAGAATAGCAGGAATATTATTGGCCGGCGACCCTTGAACCAAATCCAAAACGTGGGTTGTAATTGGGCTTTTCATGATTGTCTCCCTTGCAAAATCTTTTTGAATGATCGTGTGCGAATTTCTTCCAGTGTAAGGCCTGTTGCTTCCGCTTCTTTTTCTGTAATGGCGCCGCAACTGATGCCACGCAGGAAATAATTTAGAAGTGCTTGTCCCGTAGCGGCATCGTCAAACACATCGCCAACCAAGGTGGCTTGGGCCGCCTTGCCCATAAAAGTTTTCAACCGCATTGATGTGGTGGCCAAGCCTTCCAGAAAAAAAGAATAAATGGCCGCATATCGAAGGGGAAATTGGGACGGATGCAAATCCCACCCCTGGTAATAACCGTGTTTTAAGGAATGAAGTATATCAGTGAAATTCAATCGCCATGCATCATACACAACTGCTTTGTTTTCTGCCATTTGACTTTCAGTTAATGGTTTGTCTTCTGTTGGCCGATGGGGTCCCACTGGCATGATGTTGGTGGCACCATCCGAAAGGCGGATCCCGGTTCCGCCCAGAGCAACTTGCATCATATGTCGGGCAAAATCACACACGGGATGTCGCATGCCTTGGTGCTCCGCAGTAATATTCGCCGAAGCCGTATAATCGTAAACTCCGAAATGGGCGCCTATGCATCTTCCATTGGCCGCCGCCACTAAAGTCCGCAAAGCAGAATTCCCATGACTGTCCAGAATGGATTGCGGCGTCTCAATCATGAGTTCCATTTTTAGGGATCCGGATGAAAGACTCGTCTTGGATTCCAGAGCCTCAAACAAGTGCACCAAAGCTGTCACTTGTTCAGGAATAGTTACTTTCGGCAGAGTGACCACAAAATTTTCCGGCAATTGACCTGTAGTATTTTCCAGAAGTGTCGTGATAAATAAATCAAGGGTACGCATCGACCGGGTTTTTTGGTCTTCCGTCAAGGGTTTGATTCGGATACCGATAAAAGGTGGTAGTGAATTTTTTACCATACCTTTTGCAACTTCACCAGCACTGGAAATGGCATGATTATCTTCATCATCATCCGGGCGGTTCCCGTAACCATCTTCAAAATCAATCCGGAAATCCTCCACCGGTTCGCGTTCTAATTTTTCCAAAACACGATGATACACCGTGTGGGCAAAAATGGTCGCTTCATTTCTTTGTTGATCACTATCGGAAGAAATTTCATCCGTTGAATCCGGGAGAAACTCGTGTCCTTTCAATTCCAATGCTTTTGCGAAATCAATAAAATTCGGTGCATAGGTTTTCAGGTGTTTTACTGCAGCGGAACCCATTTTATTGGCAGTTTCTGCCTTGAAAATATGTGCACCGCCATAGACGGTATGAACCGGTTGACGCTCCGGTGATTCGCCCGGATGAGCCACATTGAACTCATCATTGGCAGTTTTGAGACGATTATTTATTTCGTCAATAATTTCCGGTGTAAATGATGATGTCATTTTAAAAGTTTCTCTAAACGTATTAGTGTGATTTTATTTTGTTCTTTTGCTGCGTTCAATAGTTCATCCTTTGGATCATTTTCAAGTCTCATTTTCAACAAGGCCAACATTTCAGCCGCTGATTTTCCTGTAGCACAGACAATAAAAATATATCCAAAATATTTTTCGTACAAACGATTTGATTCTGCCAAGGACTTCAAGGTGTTTTCGGTTACATTATTAACACCCGATTGTTCATTCTCGGATATAGATTTTGTTTTATAAAATTTTTTCCTTAATGAATCAATATCTCCAATTTTTGGATGATGGGTAAATGCTTCTAACCAATCCTCGGATGTAAGTGAAAACCAAATTGAATCCGCCTTTTGATAAACTTCATTTTCAGTCTGGAATGGACGAGATTGATTCATCTGTCGGATCCAATTATTAGCACCGCAGCATAATTCAAATTGTTCCTTCGCTTCAGAATTTGTTAGTGAATTTAATGATTCAATCGTCATAAGACAGGTCGACCTAAAATTCTCAAGCGGCTTACACCGCCATCTGGAAAAATGTTAAACCGAAGGTGGGTGAGTGGTGAATTATGGTTTAGTATAAAAAGGTTTTCCTGATTTCCAGTCAGTTTTGATTGGGATAGAATTTCCTTCCATTCTACAAAACTTGAGAGAATTTCTTCCTTTTTTATAACCAGTGCATTGCACCCTTCAATCGAACATGAATCTGGGAAATTTCCTTTAAAATGGAGTGTATCCACCAAAACGCGTTCAATAATACAGGGGGAACCAAGTTTTAGAATCGCCCAATCATATCCTGATCCACGCCGACGTTTCGTTTCCCAGCCATCGCTCATATCAATGCCCGTGGTGGGCTTAATTAAATTTTCCATATGGCTAAAATGCATATCGCTGCAGGAAATCATTTCGCCCCCATTTTCGGATAGAGCAAAATCTTTCAATTCATAATCGATAGTTGCAGCATTATCAGGATTGCCGAATGCTCGGAATCTTGCCACACCACCATCGGGATAAATATGGAGTCGAAGATGGGTAAATGATTGTTCACTTGAAGTCTGAAATATATTTTGTGAATCTCCGTTGAGTTCAGTTTTGGGCAGAATTTCTTTCCATTCGCCATTTTCAATAATTTCATCTAATCCAGAAAATTCGGACATGGAACAGGCGTCCACAGATGCATGAGAAGGGAAGTTGCCCACAAAGTGATGTGTATCAATATCCACTTCTTGGATCACGCCTGGTCTTCCCAATCGTAGAATGCACCAATCATGTCCTTCCGTTCGCTTTCTTCGGGATTCCCATCCATCCATCCATTTACCATGATCCGTATATTTGTCTTCGATAAATATCCCGCGACCCGGTTTGAGCAGATTTTCTTTGGGTGCAAAAAAGTCATCGCTGGCCAGTAAGGTTCGCCCGCCATTAGCTTCTGAAGCAAGATCTATCAATGTATTATCCATTATTCTTTAAAATCATTTTCCCTTTAGGATTTTCTAAAAATTGCCCCTTTTCATAAACTTTTTTCCCACGAAGAAAAGTGCTATTCACTACCCCAAACAGCGTTTCACCTTCGTAGGGCGTTAATTTATTTTTATGATGAATGGCTTCTTTTTTAATGATGTATTTTTCATCCGGATTCCAGCAAACAAGATCAGCATCAAATCCGGGAGAAATCTGTCCTTTCAAATAATCCATTCCAACAAACTTTGCCGGTTGTTTACTCATCCAATTTATAAGCTGATCCAGCGAATAGCCACGCCGTTTGCATTCTGTCCAAATAACGGGGAGTGCAAACTGAATGGATGAAATTCCGCCCCATGCTTTTTCAAAATCTCCCGCTTCTAAATTTTTTAAATCCGGTGTGCAGGGTGAATGATCTGACGTTATAAAATTGATAATTCCTTCTTCCAAACCCGCCCAAAGATTCTCACGGTTTTCAGCATCCCAAATGGGTGGGGCGCATTTGAAACGTGTATCGCCATCTGAAATTCGTTCAGAAGAAAAATGGAGATAATGGGGACATGTTTCAACCGTAAGGGGGAAACCATCCTTACGAGTTTGGGCAATTCCGGGTAAAATGTCAGCAGACGACAAATGGACAATATGAATATGAACAGCAAATTCCCGACATAAATTAATCAATAATTTTATGGCATTATTTTCCCATGATTTTGGCCTTGATTCCTGAAAATGCTTATAAGATTTATTATCTTCCGATGATGTTGCCCCATTCTCCAGTTCCGCATGAACCAAAACAGGAATTTCTTTTTTGGCCAAAATGGGTAGCGCTTCTCGTAGATGCTTTTCTGAAACATTTGGGAATTCATCAATGCCGGACGGGCTTAAAAATGCTTTAAATCCCAAAACGCCCGCATCGGCCAACGATTCAAGGTCCTGAATATTATCCGGAATAAGTCCGCCATAGAATCCACAATCAATCCAAAGTTGATTTTCTGTGGCAGTAATTTTCTGATTGAGCGCATCTACAGTTGTGGTGACCGGAATACAATTTAAGGGCATATCCACAAGGGTGGTGATACCGCCCGCTGCTGCCGCTTTTGTCGCCGTTTCAAACCCTTCCCAATCTGTTCTTCCCGGCTCATTTATATGGACATGTGCATCTACAAGCCCCGGCATGACCACATCATTCCCTATATCTTCTACAGGACAATCACTCGGGATTTCTGTTACAGAAACCACATCGAGAATTTTCTCGCCCTTTATCAGAATTGTAGCAGGTTTTTCTCCTTCGGGAGTTAGGGTCCGTTGACTGGTGATTGCAAAATCTGGCATGGGGCACATTTATATTTTGTCCTGATCTCTTATTTGCAGAATTTGGGCTGCCACGCTGATGGCAATTTCTTCCGGCGTGTTGCTGACCATGGGAATTCCTATCGGCGCTGTAAGTTTGGATAATTGGTCTTCGGAAATTCTTTCATTTTTCAGGCGCTTTTTTATTTCAAATATTTTCGCTTCACTACCCATAACACCAATAAAAGGAAAGGGTTGCTTAAGGACACCCAATAACCCGCGAACATCAGAAGCAACATCCGTGGTCATCACTACCACTTCGGTCAATTCAGGATGGTTAATTTTTTCTGCTACATCTTTGTAATCATCCACAATTTGAACAGAATTTGCATATTTATTTTCGGCCATTGTGGAAACTTGGGACCGTGTATCAAACACAAAAACATCATAGCCAAGTTGGTTCATTACTCGAGACAAGGCCAAGGCGCAATGCCCGCCGCCGATAAGTGCAATTCGTTTAAAATTCTGGAGTTGTTCTTCATAAATCCAATCATTTTCATCTTTTGACAATTCAATTTGAGCTTTATTGCTATCATGTTTTTGTGCCCGAACATCCATTCCACTTGGACCAATTGAAAGTAAAGCAGATTGGTTTTGATGTAAATAATGGATGATTCGCTCCGCAGTTTTACCATCTTTTTCAGGATGGCAAAGGTAGTACAAATTGGTTTGCTGTCCGGCGCAGATCATGCCCGATTTTTCTCCTGCTCCGGATTTCTGATGGTTTAAGGATTGGATTTCTGGAGTGAAACTTCCATTCTCTAAAATATCTTTTGCCCGTTTCACCAAATTATATTCCATGATGCCACCGCCAATAGTCCCAACAGGATCACGCTCTTTCGCCACAAGTAATTTGGCGCCGGTTGTGCCGGGAGAGTGGGGTGTATGTTCCGCCACCATGGCCAGAAATACATTTTGTCCGTTGTTCAACAAGGATGAAACTGTTTCCCAATATTTGGTTCTTGAATTTGAATCCAAAATCGATGGATTCATGAATCCACTCGTTCAGATTCAGAAATCTCGTATAATCCCATTAGGATCTTTTCATGGGTGAAAGGTGCATCGAATGTTGAATTAAAATTTGGATTAAATGCCCGGACTGCATTTTCAAGAGCAAAGTACGCGCCGATGCCATACATCAAAGGTGGCTCGCCAACGGCTTTGGATTTTAGTATTGCCATCTCGTTGCCTTCCGTTTCCAACGGTTCGATAACCACATCTTTTGGGACGGAATAAATATCCGGAATTTTATAAGTAGACAGTGAATTGGACAGCAGTTGTCCTTTTTCATTATAGGAAAGTTCTTCCATGGTCATCCAACCGATGCCTTGAACCAATCCACCTTCAACTTGCCCAAAATCCACACTGGGATTCATGGTTTTACCAAAATCGTGAACAATTTTTACAGCATCAAATTGAGAAGTACCGCGGATACAATCAAGTGTGATCTCTGTCAAAGCCAAGCCATAAACATGATAGGCAAAGGGATGCCCTTTCTCTTTTTCCATATCGAAATGGATGGTGGGCGTTGCATAATGTCCGTTTTCAGTTAAACAGATTCGCTTTAAAAAAGCCATAAAAACCAGATCATTCCAGCGAATATCTGTTTTCTCTCCTTGATTATAAATTATCTCATTTTTTATTTCGATATCTTTTGAGTGCGCATTAAGATGATCAGCCGCACAATTTTTCAATCTTTCCAATAAAGCACTACAAGCTTGGTGAAGCGCTTTTCCATTCAAGTCTGCGGTGGAACTGGCCGCAGAAGGAGACGTGTTTGCAACCCGAGTTGTATTGGTTGATTCCAATTTAACATGTTTTGGATTAATTGAGAAAATTTGGGCAACAATCTGGAGCATTTTGGTATTAACACCTTGTCCCATTTCCACCGCGCCGGTACTTACGCCCACACTGCCATCGGTATAAATATGGACGAGCGCTCGCGCTTGATTCATGGGCGTTTTCGTAAAAGAAATGCCAAATGTGACCGGCATTAGAGAGAACCCTTTTTTCACATCTGAATTGTTGGAGTTGAATTTTTCGATTTCTTTTTCAACAGCTTCAATATCAAACTTCGAATCCATCTCTGACCATATTTGGGTTAACTCAACCCCATCAGCGATTTGTCCATAAGGAAATTCATTACCATTTTTTAGCAGATTATTTTTCTGTAATTGATAGGCCGAAATACCCAATTCTTGCGCCGCATGGGCCAAAGCAGATTCAATCACAAACATTCCTTGGGGTCCACCAAATCCCCGGAAAGCTGTATTGGGCGGTAAATTGGTTTTGCAGGAATAAGCGGTTGCTTTCACATTGGGAATAAAGTAGGAATTTGTGGCATGGAAAAGTGTTCTTTCCATGACTGCTGGAGATAGATCCGCCGCCGCACCGGCGTTTTGATAAAGTGTAGTTTCATAGGCTACGATCTTCAAATTCTTGGAAAATCCAATTTTATAATCGGAACTGTAAGGATGTCGTTTCCCTGTCATTCGCATATCGTCCATGCGGCTCAAAATCACCTTAACCGGCTTATTCAAAATTTGCACACCCAATGCAGCCATAACGCCCCATGGTGTTGCTTGATCTTCTTTGCCACCAAATCCGCCACCGAGCCGAACCACATCAACTTCAATTTTGTGCATCCCAACTTTCAGCACTTTCGCCGCGGTTCGCTGGACGGCAGTGGGGCCTTGGGTAGATGAAGAAATTCGGATATGCCCATTTTCAAGGGGCATGGCATAAGCGCCCTGGGTTTCGATATAAAGATGTTCCTGTCCGTTTGAATCCGCTTGTCCTTCAAAAATATGGGCGCATTTTTCCCAGGCGGATTCGGTGTTTCCCAGGGAAAATGTCCTTGGGGGAAATATCAACTGATCTTTCTTTTGTGCTTCCCGGGGATCAACAATGACATCTTTTTCTGATATATGAATATCGATGAGCTTCCGCGCTTCAAATCCGATTTGGTCTGATTCGGCAATAATTAATGCTATGGGCTGTCCTTGGAAATGAACATCGTTTTCTGCGAACAGTGTTTCATCCGGAATAATACCGCCGATTTGATTTTCGCCGGGAATATTTTCATGGGTGAGAATTTTAATGACGCCGGGAAGGGCAAGGGCCTTCGTATAATCAACTGAATCAATATGTCCGTGAGCCAACGGCGAATCAAAAATAATGCCATAAAGGGTGCCATTAATTATTGGAATATCATCCACATAAATGGATTTTCCCGTAACATGTCCTTTGGAATCAATGTTTTTCATTTGAGTGATTCCAGGGTGATTCGGCTCGGAAAAAATTTGATGAAATGGGCATAAAATAGTTGGCGCAGCAATAAACGTTTATAGTCGGCTGAACCCCTTACGTCGCTTATGGGACTTATCTCGCTTTGAAGCACATCATTAGCAGATTTGATATTTTGGGGTGAAAGTTCTTTCCCATTTAAAAACGCTGAAGTCTCGTTCAAATACATTGGGATGGGTCCAACACCGCCGGCAGAAAGATGAGCTCCAATAATTGCATTGTCGGCTACTGAAATTTGAATGGCCGTATTCACGCTGGCAATATCAAGGTGAATTCGTTTACTCACTTTTTCAAAATTGAAATGAGTGTCTTCATTTGGGACTTCAAAAGAAATGACTGAAATAATTTCTCCCGGCGTTTTATCCAAATCCTTGTACCCCTTATAAAAATCTTTCAAGGGGATGGTTCTGTCCTGTCCGTTTTCAGTCAAGGTAATATTGGCGTTTAAGGCCAGGAAGAACGCAGTAAAATCGCCGATGGGAGATGCATTCACAAAGTTACCGCCCATGGTGGCAATATTTCGGATGGGTGATGATGCTACCAATTTTATATGATCAGTAAGGTTGGGGAACATGGATTGCATTTCATCAGATTCCAGCATATCTGTAGCTGTATTTCCTGCCCCGAGTGAACAAATTCCATGCTCAACTTTTGTAAACCTGATCTCTGGAGATTCAGTGATAAGACTTACATCATTGTCAATTAATTGATCCATTTTTTGGACATAAAGGTCAGTGCCGCCACCAACAAGCATTCCATTTTGTTTTGTCTTTTTTACAGGATTCAATTTGTTTAATTGCGTTGGGATATCCTTGAAATAGGATGGAATAAACTTTTCGTTTATGAGCCATTGAATAGAGTCATTTTTGTCCTTTCCATTTATTGAATCGGTTAAATGTTTTGCAGCTCGTTCGATAGGTTTATATCCGGTACAGCGGCAAATATTGCCATCGATAGAAGCAATGGCATTTTGGTAAGACGGGTTTGAATTGGCAAGGCAATACCCGGTTAAGGAAACAACAAATCCAACCGTGCAAAAACCGCATTGGGAACCGTTTTCATCCACCATGAATTTCTGAACCGGCGTCAAGTCTGCCATGTTTAGCCCTTCAATGGTTACCACATGTTTTCCCTGGACATTTCCAATGGGTGTAAGACAGGATGTCACTTGTTTGTAATCCATTTGTCCATCGATTAAATCACCGATGAGAACTGTGCAAGCGCCACAATCACCTTCCCGACAGCCAATTTTTGTACCGGTCAGACTTTTATCATATCTGACAAAATCAAGGAGTAGCGAACCGCTGGGTTTTCCCGTTTTTATCGTCTTATTATTGAGAATGAATTCGATCATTAATACTCAACCTTTTCGGTGGATTCCTGCCACTGTGTAAAGGCGGTTTGAGCTTCATCTCTCAATAATTGGATTGTAGGCAGTGTTCGTTCGTTGATGGAAAGATTTATCTCGCTATAAATAAAATGGTCATCAAAATTGATTTTCGCCGCATCCTGTTTGGTGTTGGCGTAATATATTTTGTCCGGCCTGGCCCAATAGATGGCGCCCAAACACATGGGGCACGGTTCACAACTGCAATAAATTTCACAACCATCCAACTGGAAAGACTCCAGTTTTTCACATGCGTTTCTGATGGCAACAATTTCTGCATGAGCCGTTGGATCGTTGGTGCTTGTAACTGCATTGACACCGCTGGCGATGATGTTGCCATTTTTTACAATGACTGTACCAAAAGGACCGCCATTTCCTGAATTAACATTTTCTAATGATAATCGAATGGCTTCCCGCATGAATTCTTTCTGCCGGTTCATATTCACTTAATTGTTTTGGTAATATTGTTCAACTTGCATGATCATTTTTTCTTTTTCATCATCCGGCAAAAAGCTGGATTTAAAACTGTTTTTCGCCAGTTCGATAATTTGTTTTTTGGATAGGTCTAACGCATTAGCAACACCAATATAATTTTCATTCATGTAGCCGCCAAAGTAGGCCGGATCATCTGAATTAATGGTAACCATTAATCCTGCATCCATTAATTTAACTAAAGGATGATCCTTTAAATCTTCCACAACTTTTAAGGCAAGATTTGATAAGGGGCACACGGTTAAGGGGGTTTGTTTTTCTGCCAGATGTTTAATCAATTGATTATCATCAAGGGAACGATTACCGTGATCAATCCTGGAAACATTCAGCAAATTAATGGCTTCCCATACATATTCAGAAGGACCTTCTTCACCTGCATGCGCTACTGTTAAAAATCCGTCTTCTCTTGCTTTTGCAAATACGCGTTCGAATTTTGATGGCGGATGTCCCAATTCGGAAGAATCCAATCCTACGCCGGCAATCCATTGTTTATAAGGCAATGCTTGTTCCAGCGTTTCAAAAGCGGATGCTTCATCAAGGTGGCGTAAAAAACACATGATCAATTGGGAACTGATTCCCAATTTATCTTTACCGTCTTCCAGCGCGCTGTGGATTCCTTGAATGAACGTATCAAAAGGAACGCCCCGATTTGTATGCGTTTGGGGATCGAAAAATATTTCCGTATGGACAAGATTTTGCGAATGAACTTTGGTGAGATAAGCCCAGGTTAAATCATAAAAATCTTGAACGTGCAGAAGAACACTCGCCCCTGCATAATAAATATCCAGAAATTCCTGGAGATTGTTAAAGTTGTATGCGTTTTTTATTTCTTCAACGGATTGGTAAGGGATAGAAACTTGATTCCGATGGGCAATTTCGGACATAAGTTCAGGCTCAAATGTACCTTCGATATGCAAATGGAGTTCCGCTTTTGGGATTCCTTCGATAAATTTTTGGAGTGATGCGTGATTCATAGTTCGCGTGGATTTCAGTGGAATTTATATAAAATCCACTGAAGTCCATAACTTCATTGATGGTCAGATTCCAAATAATCTAATACGGTTAAGGAGAGTCTTTTAAACAATAGTTACCTCTAAAGTCGGGCAGGGGAACAAGGATATAACAAATGAGAAAAGTGGCTCGGGCCGGAATCGAACCAGCGACACATGGATTTTCAGTCCACTGCTCTACCGACTGAGCTACCGAGCCACAAAATACTGTAAAAAAAGCCGCTGAAATTAACGGCGATATTCTCGTATTGCAATCTCAAACTCACCAATTTAAAGTACTTGACGCTTCAAATTTGTACTTCTATTTTCACCAGCATTTTTTGAAATACAGATGAAAATTATACTGGCAACACACAACAAACATAAAATAACAGAAATAAAAGCTGTTCTGCAGAATCTTAACGTTGATATCAGGACATTAAATGATTTTCCGGAAATAGGTGAAATCCCGGAAACTGGATCAACATTGGAAGAAAATGCATTGCTTAAAGCACGCACGGTAAATGAACTGACTGGACTACCTGCAATCGGGGATGACACGGGGTTGGAAGTCGATGCATTGGATGGTGCTCCCGGAGTCTATTCTGCACGATATGCAGGGGAAAAGGCTACTTATCAAGATAATGTAAATAAATTATTAAATGAAATGTTAAACGTTCAGGACCAAGAAAGAACATCTCGATTTTGCACAGTTACAGTTTTTGTTGACGGGATAAATGAAATAATTGCCGAAGGAAAAATAGAAGGTTTTATCAACCAATCGCCGAAAGGCACACATGGATTCGGTTATGATCCGGTATTTTATATCCCGGAATTGAAACGTACATTTGCGGAACTTTTTACTGAAGAAAAGAATAGAATTAGTCATCGTGGACTCGCGTTACAAAAACTTTGTAAACTTCTTTCCGCTCACTGGAGCGCAAATGAAACAACAGGAGAATAATCTATAGACCTACCGCTATCGGATTGACCCCCGTGAATCGGGGCTGAAAACACCGAAATAACGATTATAGGAGTCCCCTTTGCAAAAAGGGTTTGCGGTCATATTAGTACTATTTATGGCCATCTCGGCGAACTATGCCCAGGATGGTCAAGTGGATTCGTCCGTCCAAAAATTGCCGGATAGCTTCATCCCAACATCCGATTATATCACCCCGGCATTTCCAGATTTACCCCAACCGTTGAGCCTGCTTACTGATACTCTTTTGGTACCATTAGGTTGGATAAAAGTCGATTTTGGAGATCGTGATATTGAGGTGCATATTGATCGCGATTGGCACTATATCACTTTAACTGAATTTATTTATGACGACATTTTTCGTGTTCCGTTTACAGCGCCTATGGAATGGTATTTTAAGCAAATGATCAACGTCAAGCGCCGCATATTATTTTCTGAAAAGGTATCATTAGGCAGTGAGGATATTGCTGAAGAATCCCGGCGTGGCAGCAAAGGCCTCACCTTTGATTTGGTAGACATGGGTGCTTTGGGTACAGCATCACTTCGTGTTAGAGGAAATATCAATATTTCCGGTAAAATGGTTTTCCAAGACCAGGAACTGGTGCGTTCCAGTTTAGCCGAATCCCAAAATACCCATCTCGAATTTGATCAAAAACAGAATTTAAATGTTGAAGGAAAAATCGGCGACCGCATCACAGTTCTCATGGATAATGACTCTGAAAGGGATTTTGACTGGGAGAACAATATCCGCATTTCATATGAAGGTGCGGAGGACGATATTATACAAAAGATCGACGCAGGGAATATTTCACTTTCTTTACCGGCTACCCAGTTCGTGACATTTTCCGGGCAGAATAAAGGTCTGTTCGGTATGAAAGCTGTTTCAAAACTGGGTCCTATCGATATCACCACGATTGCCTCTATTGAAAAAACCAGGAAAGAACAGCAGGAATACAAGGGCACAAGTGAAATGCAAGCCATCCGCATCAAGGATTATGAATATATCAAAAATCAATATTTCTTTATTAACACTATGTACCGCAACGGCGCCCAAAATCAGCCAACGGAGTATATGGGTCAATCCAAGAATATCCAATATATCCCGCCGTTTTATCCACTGGTAGGTGGTCTCCACCGCATAGGGCGCTATGCGGTACGTAATTTTGAATTATACCGCATGGATAATTCCACGGATCCCACCACGGAACCTGGATCAGCTTTTGTGGATATTAATAATCCCTCCGATGATGACCGCAACAATGTCAATTTCAAACGGCTGGAGGAAGGTGCCGATTATTCAATCAGCAGGGATCTGGGATTCATTCGCTTAAAAAACCGTTCAGCAGAAAATGTAATTGCTTGTCATTATATAATTGTGGAACTCAGTCCCAATGATCGTAATACAGTTCTCGATACTGTTTTGGGTGTTGGTCGTGGTGTTTCAGAAAGTGACTCCACCTTAGCCCTGCAGATGATAAAACCTGAAAACCTGACCCCTTCTCATGATTTATGGGATCTTATGTTTAAGAATGTGTATTACATGGGTGCGACAAATATTATCCAAGAGGGGTTTGGCGTAAAGATCTGGAACACATATTTACTCCCAACAAAAAACTACGACCCCAATGGTGTGGATTATATTACTCAGTTTGGAATGGATAGTGTCAATACTTCAAATGAGCGCGAAAGCGATGATATAATCGATATGTTCAACCCCAACATTGTCAGCCTGTCTACAGGTGAATTGTTTTTTCCTATGTTTCATCCTTTTGCCGATGATTCACTTACAGGAGGAAATACAAATCCTGATCTAAAAGGTGTATTGGGTAAAGGGAAAATGTATACATCAACAATTATCGGTGAAATTACCCAGGACAAGCATTGGGAAATTGAGGTTGAATACACCAATCCAAGTTCAACGATTAACCTGGGCTTTATGATTGTAGAAGGCAGTGAACAGGTGTTCATGGATGGTGCTGAACTCAGAAAAGGACAGGATTATCAAATCGATTATTTCAGCGGAACTCTGATTATGAATGTTGAAGCTGGCCCAGAAGCGAACCTCAAGATTTTATTCGACAAACATGAATTAGTATCGTTTGATAAGAAAACCATTATTGGAACCCGGGCGCAAATGGATCTGGGTGAAAAATCATTCATTGGCGCTACTGCTTTATATTATAACCAATCCATCATGAATGAAAAAGTTGAAATTGGTTATGAGCCCATGCGCAATTTTATCTGGGATTTGAATGGGCGTTACCAACTCGAGTTTGATGGCTTAACCAGGGCCTTGGATCGATTACCCATAATTGAAACGGAAAAAGTATCTGCATTTTCAATCGAGGGAGAAATAGCACAGGTTTTACCCAATCCAAACCCTATCAATAATGTAGCTACGGGCGATCCAAACGGAGTAGCGTTTATTGATGATTTTGAAGGATCGAAACGCACCACGTCTATTCCAATTCAGCGCAGGTACTGGAGGGAATCATCCGCGCCATTGGTTTCAGAAAACGCTGAGCAGCTTAAACAGAGGAATCGAGCTAAAATGATATGGTATAATCCATATGTCCAAGTCCGCACAAAAGATATTTGGCCGAACCAGTCAACATCCATCCGTGCCCAGAATGAAACAACCGGTATATTAAAACTAAATTACAGGCCAAGGGACTTACACAGCGGTTTGATGCAGGATTCCCTATGGGCGGGTATTACAACTCCATTATACTCCGGTGATTATGATCAAACGCAAACCAAGTTTTTTGAAATCTGGTTGTACGGTGAAAATGGGGAATTAACCATTGACTTAGGCCGCATCAGTGAAGACCGTGATGGGGATGGCCTATTGGATACGGAGGATATTCCTGAAGCAGGTATGAATGGGAATACCCTTTTAGATGACGGAGAAGATATTGGAGTTGATGGCTGCATAGACAAATATGAAGATGGTTGGGGTGGGTGTATAGATACATTTTATGTAGATGTTGTGAATGATCCACTTTGGGCGGACATTGTTTATACAGGATCAGACAAAAATATAGACGATCCAAATAATGATAACTGGTCTTATAAAGAAGGTAGTTCTGATTTTACAAAAATTAACGGGACAGAAGGAAATGCCTTAGATGCGGGAAAATATCCCGACTCAGAAAGCTTAGATCGTTCTACTGAATTAATGCGAGTGAATAAATATTTTACAAAATCATTTTTCCTTGCGGATACGACATACTTGGCTGGCCGTACAAAAAAATCAGATGGTGATTATACAGGTTGGAAATTATTCCGTATACCTTTAAACCATTTCAGCCGGGTGGATTCTTCAATGAGCTCGGATTGGACTGAAATTCGTCATATGCGTTTAGTTGTTTCCGATACTGGAAATGTTAAAATAAGCGTTGCCAAAATCGAACTGGTGGGTAATGAGTGGCAGGAATTGGGCATCGCTCCAGATTCATCCAACACATATACAAAAGAAAACGCAGATAGTGTTTTTGCGATTGCTGTAGTTAATACGGAAGACAATGATGATTATGCACCACCGGAGGGAGTAAAAGGAGAATATGATAGATTGAATGATATTCGGTCAAAAGAGCAATCACTGGTGATGAAATTTACTGACCTGCCAGCCGGTTATAGCGGAGCTGCTATGAAAAGTCTGATGAAGATTTCCGGAGTAAATTATTTGACTTATGATAAAATGAAAATGTATGTATATGGTGAAACCCCGAGCCAATGGATTGGAAAAGAGGAAACATCTGTTGAATTATTTCTGCGATTTGGACAGGGGAATGATTATTATGAATTTGTCCAGCCAGTGTATAGCGGCTGGGATGAAACAAGGGGCAGGAATTCAATAGAGATAGATTTGAACTGGCTGACCAAATTAAAACTTCAAGATTCAGCATCTGTTAAAAAGTTCAATGAAACAGATATTTATGAAATTATTGATAAAGACAGGTATTATACCTTTACGGATGAAAATGGAATTGAATCAGGAAAAAAGATTCATATCAGGGGAAAACCATCGCTTTCCAGTATTCAATTTTTTACTGTGGGTATTAATAACCAGGCGGATGAGTCTATTACAGGAGAAGTATGGCTGGATGAACTGCGCTTGAGCGGTGTAAAGAAAGATCGCGGTGTTGCCATGCGCGTGCAGTCTAAATTCAATTTGGCAGATTTGGTCACGTCAACCATTTCATTCAGTCGGAAAGATGCTGATTTCCATGTTTTGCAAAAACGGCTGGGAAGCAATACAAATACAGAAAATCTCCGGGTTAGCACCAATATGCAACTGCATAAATTATTACCAAAATCCTGGGGTTTAAATATTCCTTTAAATACATCATTTTCTCAAAGCGAAAACAGGCCAAAATATTTTCCAGATTCAGATATCCTTGTAGACCAGGATAATGTTCCTGATTCCATCATGTCCAAAAAACAGGAAATTTCTTTCAGCACATCCCTGACCAAGTCAAGTAAATCGGATAATAAATTTATTAAAGTAACATTAGATAAAATAAAACCCAGCTTTTCTGTTTTCCAATCCAAATCATCTGATGCTCTCAATTCGGAAGTCTTGAGTGAAAAATATTCTGGAAAAGTGAGTTATACATACCCATTTAGCAGGGATAATTATATTACACCATTTAAGTGGCTAAAAAATGTGCCCTGGCTGAGTGAAAAACTTGGCGAAATGAATGTATATTATTCACCATCATCATTTAACACCAGTATGAATATTAATGAGTCCGTATCACAAACGACTAAACGTGTTGGCAGCCGCACCGATAAATACAATTTCGGATTAAGCCGAAAATTCTCCCTGGACTACAGCTTGACAGATAAACTGAAAACAAAGTACTCCCGGACAGTTGCCAGCGATCTGAAGGATTTTCGAGGTTATGCCTGGATGGCGATCAGGGATATGGATCCTGGTGTTGTGGAAAATATCATTGAAAGTTTAAATACATCATTTAACCCGCAATTATTTACTTGGCTCAAACCCAACTTTAATCATACTGCCGCTTTCCGCTGGAATAACCCCCGGGCCAGTTCTATTGATGGGGCGACGATTGGAACACAATTACGCTTTTCATCAAGCTTCAATATTTTACCATCGCAAATTTTTGAAATGTTTTATAAACCACCATCAAAAGTTAGTACACGAACCGGAAGCACCCGGCGCCGAGGTAGAACAAAAACCAAAGAAAAAGAAGTTGAAGAAGCCAAGCCCGAACAAAAGGAAAATGCCTTCCTAACGTCATTGCATGGAATTTTTAAAAAAGTAAATCCTATCAGTTTTTCCTATACTGAAAATCTGAACCGTACAGGCCGAGGTGTGCAGGGTACTGTCCCGACAGGATATAAGTTTGGTTGGCTGCCAGAACATGGATTAAAACATGCTGCTGATGTTGGATCTGATCAAGGAGCTTGGGATCATAAACGGGATTTTTCTGTGCGCACGGGATTAAACCTTACGCGTAATATTTCTACGTCTATGAATTATGCACAAAACATTTCTACAACAATCGGTGCATCAAATATTCAGCAACGTTCCATGTCTCGGGATCATATATTTTGGGGAGAAAAATTGGAGTCGGGGATTCCATTTTTTGGATGGAGTTTACGATGGACCGGAGTGGAGAAATGGCCTTTCATTAAAAAAATTGCACGTTCAGCCAGCATGGAACATGCTGTGAACGGTAAGGAATCCCGATCATGGAAGTTTGAAAATTTTGCCGGTCAAGCCATGCCGTTATTTGACCTCGATAATTTCATTCTTGATTATGAGGATAATCAATTATCAGTCAGGAAAAATATCAGTTTTTCGCCTCTGGTTGGGTTGAATATGAATTTGAAAAAAGGAATTTCCTTGAATATCCGCCATAATGTGTCTAAATCAGTCCAGGATGAATCAAATGGTTTAAATGTGCGCAATGAAAAAACATGGACAGCCAGCAGCAATTACAGCCACCGCGGCGGATTTACAATACCATTACCATATATGGACGATTGGCATATACAGAATACCGTAAACTTCACGCTTAATTTTGATATGAATGAAAGTGAAACGTTGGGCAGTAGAGATGGTGGCGCGGAATTTGGCCAGACAGCTTTCAATTCCGGGTGGAAAACAGCTTTACGGATTTCCTATTCATTCAGTTCCCAGGTCAGCGGCGGTATTATTTATGAATACAGGGAATCTGAATCGAAAACGACAGGTAAAAAAATTGACCGTGATTTTGGGTTTGATATCAATATTGCAATAAGTGGATAAATATGGAATAAACTAACTGTGTTAGTGTTGTATTGACAAGGTCAATACAGTCCAAAATGTAAAATGAATAAGAAAATAAAATTAAATTTGGTTGTAGTATGTTTTCTGGTTAGCGCCGGCTGTGGGAATTCGGTACCGGAATACTCTGGCGAACGAGCGTTCCAATACTTGGAAAAACAATGTGCATTTGGGCCGAGGAATCCCGGATCAAAAGGATATGAAAATTGTTTGGCATACTTAATTGAGGAATTACAATCCACGGCTGATACTGTTTGGACCCAACCCTTCACTTATAAAGATCCTTACCGTGGCGGTAATTATGACCTGCAGAATATTATTGGTCGATTTAATCCAACATCTGAAAAACAAATTCTTTTAGGTGCTCATTGGGATACACGACCTTGGTCGGATAAGGAAGTGGATGAGCAAAAACAAAATAATCCAATTTTAGGTGCGAATGACGGAGCCAGCGGGGTAGCAGTTTTATTAGAATTAGCAAAAGTATTGCATGCAAACCCATCGTCTACTGGAATTACTATTATTTTATTTGATGGTGAAGACCTTGGAATTTCTGGTGAAAATAAATCGTATGCTCAAGGATCCCAATATTTTGCGCAGAATTTACCGATACCTAAACCTGATCATGCAATCATACTGGATATGGTTGGCGATAAACACCCTCATTTTCCAATTGAACGTTTTTCATACCGCCAGGCACCCCACTTGGTCCGCAGTTTATGGAAATTGGCTCAAAAATTGAATTTACCAGCATTCGATCAATCGTTGGGTTATACGATCTATGATGACCATGTGCCACTTTGGGATTATGCGCAAATTCCGTCTGTTGATATTATAGATTTTGATTACCCCCATAAATACGAAAATTATTGGCATACAATTGAGGATACTCCGGACAAATGTTCAGCGAAGAGCCTTGATCAGGTGGGTACATTATTAATCCATCATATCTATGGTATCGAATGATGAAACTGCATTACTTTTTTTCCATGCGTAAATCCATTTGGCTGCTTGCGGGCTTACTTTTATTTATTATGGGCTGCCCTGGTGGCGATACAAACGAAGATGAAGAAACAGCTGCACTGCAGGATATGCAGTTTAATTATCATCAAGGACTCAACACCCTGTATTTTGGTGTACAGGTTGAATCATCTTACCTTGGAAAAAATATTCAAGCTGTCAATGCATTATATTTCGGATTTGACACGACTCAATCTGCAGACACACTTATCTTGAATGATGCTGGGAATACTGGAGATATTATATCTGCTGATGATGTATTCTCCATCAAAGTCAGCAATGATTCAAATCATGTTTCCTATGTTTTAGAACCATCAGACACCGGGTATGTATATATCAAGTTTTTAGCCCAATATGGAAATGTGATTAAAAGTAAAACACTGGTATATACCACAGGAAATCAAGGGCCAAAAATACTTACAGTGAGTATGCCGGATTCTATGCCCCGCCCGGCAGCAGACAGCGTGACTGTTGGAAACATCGTTGTAATATTAAATGATCCCAATGGGCACGAAGATGTCCAAACATGTTACCTCATGTTTCAAAAACCAGATGGCACTTATTCCAGCGGCAGCCCAATTTCATTGTATGATGATGGTGTCCAGGATTTTTCCATGTATTTGTGGGATGAATTGGCCAGCGACGGCAAATTTTCCCGGTATATCATTATTGATTCCAGCAATCCCCTGGGAACTTATACATCATATTTTTATGCACGGGATTATTCGGGAATTTTATCCGAACCTTTTGTAACTACAATGGTGGTGTATTAATGATGCGGATATTCGCCAGTTTAATTCTATTGATTTCAGCTTTATCATCACAAGCTATTTCAATTGAGAAATTCATGCTGCCCCGAGATTATTATGATTTGAAAACTACAGCAGGTTCGGATACATCACAGCCTGGATTATTAAGCAATGTTGTTTCAGAAATTCGTTTACAGGGCGATACAAGCTGGGTGTGGCTAGGGACAGGGCGTGGGCTTTCCCGTGTGCAAGATTCATTAAATATTGAAACTTTTTTCACAAGCAGCGAACTAATAAATGGTTCCAGCACAGGAGGGTTCTTCCCCGAAGGTGGAGTATCAGCCATAGCGGTTAAAGGGGATTCGGTTTTTGTAGCGTTAGCCTCAAGTGAGAATGATTTTCCTGTGGGTAAAGGTGTTGTATATACAGCTAATTCGACAGTGGAAAATCCGGAATGGACTTATTATGATCAACCGGTTGATTTTGCTGATGCTGAAATATTTCCCTGGGGTGGAATTGGTTTTGTACAGGGTTTACCCATTACGGTGGAGCAATACAATGTTACCTATGATGCAGCCATCGGCAGCGGGTTTGTTTGGATCACAAGTTGGGCGGGTGGTTTGCGCCGCTATAAAATTTCAGATGGCAGCTGGGAAAGGGTACCAACACCAGAAGATGACCAGTTAACATTGATGTTGTGTGCTGATTCATCATATGAAATTATAGATGGTAAAAATATTCTTAAGAATTTTTATATGAATCCCCGAGATCCCATTGATGGCGGTAACCATAACCATAAAACTTTTTCGATCTTAACCTATAATGACACAATTTGGGTTGGCACCGCCAATGGAATCAACCGTGGTATTATTGGTGATCAAAGCTGTATTGACTGGCAGCATTATGCATATCCATTTGAAAACTTATCTGGGAATTTTGTGGTCAGTATTGCCCGGCAATACTGGAATGGAAACAGAATCATTTGGGCAGCGACAATGAATGCTGATGATCCTACCGAACAGCGGGGAGTAAGTTATACATTGAATGATGGTGATACTTGGCATACAGCGTTGTTAGGCGAACGTGTGTACAATATTTTTGCACAGGATTCACTGGTATTTGCTGCTTCAGAGAAGGGTCTTTGGAAATCTGTAGATGGACAAAACTGGGCATTGTTCAATTCTGCAAAGAATGTAACACCGTTGCAGGGTGATGAAACATTATCCAGTGATGTATTTTCCGTCGTTTTGGATGAACGGGCATATTATAATGGGCCTGTACTATGGATTGGCACTGGTGACGGACTTGCACGGTCATCAGACTTGGATGGTAGTAATTGGGAAATCTATCGGGCAGATTATGAACCCGAAAAAATATTTGCCTATCCCAATCCTTTTTCGCCGAATTCCCATAATGTGTTGGATGGTGATGGTTATGTTAGGTTTCATTTAGGCAACGTTGCTTCATTAGATGTGGAAATGGCTGTATATAATTTTGCAATGGAAAATGTACATACTGTTACATTTAATAGGCAAAAACCAGAAACGGGTTCTATTAAATGGAATGGCAAAGACGGTACGGGTCGTTTGGTTGATAATGGAGTTTATTTCATTAAACTGAAATATTCTCAAAATGTAAACGCCTCTCCAAGTAATCATTGGCTGAAACTCATTGTTGTGAAATGAAGCATTTATTTTACATACTCTTTTTTACCGGAATATCTTTGCATGCGGCGGATTATGCTGGCTACTCCGGATCCTTCCTGCGCATGGGGACATCTGCACGTTCCATGGCCATGGGTAGTGGATTTACTGCAGAAATAGATAATGGATTTTCAGGGTATCATAATCCGGCCAATGTCGCTTTCTTAAATAAACGTCAAGCGTCCTTTTCGTATCATTCCCTAGCCTTGGATCGCAAATTCATTGCCAGCAGCATTGCAGCCCATCTTCCGCCAACCGCTGGCGTGGGTGTTGCTTGGGTAAGTGCAGGAGTAGACGGCATTGATGGTAGAACATCAGCTGGAGAGGCGACCAAAACTCTTTCAACATCGGAAGATGCAATATATATGAGTTTTGCACAACGGATGCAGCCGTGGATCAGTGTAGGGATTAATGTGAAAATCCTGTACAATCAATTGCCAATGAATGAAAGCGACTTAACTGGAAAGGGTACTGGGTTTGATATTGGAATTCTTATCAAACGAGGCAAAAAAATGACTATAGGGTTAATGATCCAGGACCTGAATTCCTATTATCAATGGAACACAAGTTCAGTATTTGAGGAAGAAGCCCGAAATTACCGTGACATTTTTCCTTCTATATTCAGAGCCGGAATTTCATACAAGAAAAGAAAACTTTATTTTACGGGTGACGCAGGTATTATCTTAAGCGATATTAACTTCAAGAAATTCACTGCTACATATTTGGGGCAATCAATACGCGGTGGAGTAGAATATACATATCGGAAGAATTATTTTTTCCGCAGTGGTTATGGGAACGGACGTATTGGCGTTGGCGCTGGAATGAACTTCTCATTTATAAAAACAAATGATGCCTTTTTGGATTATGCTATGATAGCTGAATTTCCGGCAGGAATGGCTCATATTATAACCTATGCATTCCATTTTTAAACTTTTTCCCCTGATTATTTCGGGCGTCCTGTTTGCAACAGGAACTCAGTTTTTAACCATTCCATCAAATGGGTTGGAACTATCAGTTGGAGCAAGTGCTATTCAGAAAAATGGTAATAACCCGGCTACCGTTTTTGCACACGGCCCTGGGCCGGGAATGGATATTTCCCATGGTTCATGGCTGGCCGATTCCAGGATATCAGCAATTAAAATCTCTTTTCCGGGACAAAAAATGTCCTATGGGTTGAATTTAAAATACGTGGAATTGGATGACTTGGAACTGCGCTCATCAAGGCCCACTGATGATCCGTTAGCATTTTACAGTGCAAGCGGTTTTACATTGGGTGGTTCATTCAATAGAGTATGGCTGGGCATGGAAATGGGTGCTGCCTTACGTTATATAAGAATTGATCTTTATTCAGAAAACAGCAGTGGATTTGCTGTGGATTTTGGGTTAACAAAAATCGTTTCGCCTAAAATAAAACTTGGCGTAGCTGTTTTGAATGCTGGCCAAATGTCTGTGTTGAAAAGCGAAATACCCGAATTACCATTTCGAATAATAACAACCTCAAGTCTAATGTTTACAACTGGCCAAGTTGTGAATGATGTTTCTTTGACAGGTGAATGGTCCAGCTTGGTAAATGGCAGTACAATGCGTGTTTCCTCTGTTTCCCAATGGAAAAATTTTGCTTTTCGATTGGGCAGCAAACTGTCCAGCGAAGTTATCGAAATTTCCGGGGGTGTGGGTTTGCAATTTGGAATATATGGATTAAACTATGGAGCACGCTTTGGGTCGCAGGATTTGGGGTTTCCACAGATGATTGACCTGTCAATTCAATTGCCATAAAATGACCCCTCAAAAAGATAGCAGTGAGCGCCATCAGAAAATAATCGTTTTCCTGCTGTTTATTGTGTTGGTGTTGGCAAGTATCATGATCGGTACATTTAATAAAATCAACCTGCTGGAAAAACCGCGTGTTGCAGAAAAGCCTGATATTGAATCCGTCCAGGTAGCAGTTCCTGCCAGTGCTGGTAAAATTGCCATAATAATTGATGATTTCGGTTACAGGAATGATGCTATATCTGATGGTTTTTTGAATATGGATGCTGATTTGACGTACGCAGTTATACCAGGTCATGAATACAGTCAATTTATGTCTAAAAAGGCTTCCCAATTGGGATATGAAGTCATTATCCATATACCCATGGGAACCACGATCCCCAGTTTTGGTGAAGATGAATATATAATCAAAGCATCTATGACCAGTTCCGAAATTGAAAGTAGGATAAAGAAGGTACTGCTGCTACTGCCGGAAGCTGTTGGTATGAATAATCATCAAGGATCGAAAGCATCTGCAAACAGGCGAGTTATGAATGTTATGGGTACTGTTTTAAAAGAGCATGGAAAATATTTTTTAGACAGTCGTACCACCAAAGAAACCCAAGCTGAAAATATAATGCGCACCTTGGGTGTTCCCACTGGACGACGGCATGTTTTTTTGGATAATGAACCTGATGAAAATTCCATAAGACAACAATTGAGTTTATTGGCTGAAAAAGCTAATACAGGTGGTTTTGCTGTCGGCATTGGCCATGTGAAAGAAAACACTCTTGCCGTTCTCCAGCGGGAGATTCCCAGGTTAAAAGCAGATAATTACGAATTTGTTTTTGTTTCTAAAGTGGTAGATTGAATTATGGGTATCATGTGCAGAGTTATGCGCGGTGATTTTATCGAAAGCATGCATGTCGCTTATGCGGTTGTGGTTGATGGAGATGGACAAATAGTCAAGAATTGGGGTGACCCCGATTACTTAACGTGTGTTCGTTCTGCACTGAAACCTTTCCAGGCATCAGCTGCAGTGGCCGCTGGAGCTACGGATGCAGCAGGATTTACTACAGCAGAAATCGCTTTAATGTGTGCCTCCCACAATGGTGAAGATATACATGTAAGAACAGCCCGGGGAATGCTGGAAAAACTGGGTTATGACATAGATTATTATAAATGCGGCAGCCATGCTCCCTATGATCAAACTTCAAAATTTGAGCTTATTAGGGCTGCAAACGATTCAACGCCATTTCACAATAATTGCAGCGGCAAGCATGCTGGAATGTTGTGTCTTGCAAAACATTTAAAAACTGACCCATCAGGTTATACCCAGGAGGACCATCCGGTTCAACAGGCAATTATTAAACAAGTAAAAAAATATTCTGAATTGGATGATTTTCCTTTGGCGATTGACGGCTGCAGTGCTCCAGTGCCCTTTATGCCCTTATATAATATTGCATTGATGTATCAAAAACTGGCCAGTGGTGATAATGAAGAATTGAATTTTCTCTATGACGCTATGGTTTCCTACCCTATGCATGTGGGAGGGACTGACCGCTTTGACACGGATTTCATATCAGCGCTGGATGGCCGCGCAGTTACCAAAGTAGGGGGTGAAGCTGTCCGGGGCATAAGTATTCGTTTGGAAGATGGCACCGCTTGGGGTGTAGCAGTAAAAATATTGGATGGTAGTCATCGTTGTGGACCTACTGCAACTTTGGCTATTTTGAAGAATCTTGATCTAGTGAATATTTCAGAACTTGAGAAATTAGACAAATACTATAATATTATTTTAAGGAACCACAACAAACTCGACGTTGGTTCTATCGTAATAGACATTTAGGAAATTGAATTGCATTTTTATACCATTTTATGTTTTTTGTTTTTTACAAACCTACTCGTTGGGCAAAGCGACCACACGTTTTTAACCTATAATATTCTCAATTATGAAGACGAGGATGACCGGGAAGATGACTATATAACTGTAATAGGCTATGTAGAGCCAGACATTATCATTATCCAGGAAATTGTTGGAGAAGATGGTTTTAATCATTTTCAATCCGATGTATTAGATATTTTTGCTGCCGGAGAATGGTCCGGGGCGACATTTATCAACCAGAGCGCCAGTATTGATATTGCCCTTTTTTACCGCCATGATGTGTTTTCGTTTATCAGCACAGATTTAGTTAATACCGCTCAATCCACAGGAACCAGGGATGTTGTAGAATGGGTCATGGAGCATAATGATTCTGGCGTAGAGTTCAATGTATATGGGGTCCATTTTAAAGCAAGTTCAGGAAATACCAATGCCCAGTGGCGGCTAGCTGAAGCCACAGCCCTGAGAGATTATTTGGATGATTCCCCAGCAGGAAGCCATTTTATTGTTGCAGGTGATTTCAATATTTACAGCAATAGTTCCTCTTCTGAACCGGCTTTTGATATGCTGACAGGGGAAGGTGATGACGAAGACGGACGCCTGTTTGATCCAGTAGATCGTATTGGCCACTGGCATAACAATAATTCATTTGCAGATGTCCATACTCAATCACCCCGCAGCGGCAGCTATGGCGGGATGGATGACCGTTTCGATTGGATTTTTGCATCAGAATCGGTACTGAATGAAACGTATGAAATGAATTATGTGGAGGATTCATATTGGGCAGTTGGTAATGACGGCAATCATTTCGAACAAGCAATTAATGATGGCAACAACTCATCAGTAAATGATGCAGTTGCTGATGCACTTCATGATGCTTCTGACCATTTGCCGGTCATGGCAACATTTGCATTTCCTGTAGGAGACCCCTCGCCATATAATATTGTCATTACAGAGGTCATGGTAAATCCTGCTGCTGTTTCAGATTCCTATGGTGAATGGTTTGAGATCTATAACAATGATACCATATCTATTGATCTTGCTGGCTGGCAAATTGCTGACAGTGAAGATGATTTCCATGAGATTCAAACTGTATCCATAGAATTTTATATAAATCCAGGTGACTATTTGGTGTTGGGTCGAAATGCTGATAGTGCAGAAAATGGCGGCTACAATGCTGATTATGAATACTCGGGCTTTCAGCTGGCGAACAGTGCTGATGAAATATTTTTAATCGATGATGAAGGGCGTGTTGTGGATGAGATCGAATACAATTCATCCTTCCCTTATATCAGTGGTGCGTCCATGTATTTGATGGACATTAATTACGATAATAGTACAGATACCAGCTGGGCCATGTCTGAAGCCCCTTATGGTGATGGCGATTATGGTACACCCGGCAGAGCGTGGGATGATACCACATCAGCCGGGATTGATGATGTTATTGAATTACCGAAAGAGTTTGTTTTATATCCAGCATATCCCAACCCCTTCAATCCAACTACGACTATCCGGTTTAGCATTGCGGTAACACATGCATCGCTCCTAGAGATTTATGATATCACTGGGCAGGTGGTTGAAACGCTTGTAAATGAAAGACTATTATCTGGTAAGCATGAAATAATTTGGAATGCGTCCAACCAGTCCAGCGGTATCTATTTCGCACGTTTGTCCAATAGTACCTTCCAGCAAACTCAAAAACTCATTTTATTAAAATAATTTCCAGTCTTAATTGACTTCCCTCGCCGTCAATATTAACTTGGCGAGCGCATTTTTCAGCAGGTGGACACATCTGCTGTTTTTATCCGTGGTATGACATGAAAGTAAACTGGTATCATTTCGCATTTTTGATTCTAATGGCAGGATTCCTAACACGTCTCCAAGCCCAGTTTGCAGATGATGTATATGATAAATATACCTCTGTAGGCCAGTTGGGTTTAGCAGTGACCAATTTCGGTGTTTTGGGCAATGGCTGGAATAAGATTGACGGCCGTATTCAGCCATCCTGCATGTATAAACAAAAAACGGAGATTCTGCGCGAACAGGTTGAACATTTTTCCTATGCCGGACTCTGGATCGGCGGCAAAGTGAACGGTGAACGACGCGTTTCCACAGCCATTGTAGATGGTGTATTTGAATCTGGACAGGAAGGGTTTGAATATTTTGCCAACTCAAACATAAAAATTCGATCTTCTATTTCATCCACATCACTAGATTCCATGGCCCAGTATTATTCACCATATGCTGTTTCACATCAAGACTTTATTATGGCTTTCAAAGATTATGGCGATTCCCCCACGGATGATTATGGTATCCCCAATCATAACCCCTTAGGAATAGATGTCCGTTTGGAATCATATGCCTGGAATTTTACATTTGCGGATGCATTTGTTATTTTGAATTACAACATAAAAAATTCATCCAGTGAAACCATAAAAAATATTTATTCAGGGATTTGGATGGATGCATCTGTAGCAAATATGAATTATACAAATAAGTATGAGCCTGGCGGAGGATTTACATGGTATGATAACCTGGATGGTTATGATCAGTCCCAGGATGATGCTGGTTTTACCAGGGATATTGCCTATCAATACGATGCCGATGGTGATGATGGCTGGGCAGAATCCTATATAGGCGTTTCATTATTAGGCGGAACTGTGCCCAGTAACTACGTGCAATCCCATTACAGTCAATGGGTATGGACGAATTCAAACAATTCTGATTACCCGCAATATAGTATGCCTTTAAGGGATGAAGATCGTTATGATGCCTTAAAATCCAATGTTCCACAAGGAACAGGATCGGATTATACCGATGAAGGATTCCCTTCATCTCCAAATAGTTGGATTTATTTGTTTTCTGCTGGACCATTTGGAAGTATTCCGGCCAATGAAGATTCATCCGTATGGGAATTGCCCCCAGGAGATTCATGCAATATTGTTATGGCGATTGTTTGTGCGCGCTGGAATGGAACGACTGATGATGGACCAACAAGAAGAGCAAATCTTCATGTAAACAATGATTGGGCGCAAAAAGCCTTTGATGGGGAAGATGCAAATCGAAACAATGTGTTAGATGAAGGTGAAGATTTAGATGAAGATGGTAAGATTACACGTTATATTTTACCTGAGCCACCGCCAATTCCCAATATTGCTTTAGAAGTGCAGGATCAAGAAGTAACAGTATATTGGCAAAAGAATGCTGAATCTTATGTGGATCCCATCAGTCGGGAAATGGACTTTGAGGGATATCGAGTCTATGGTGCCAGGAAAACGCTGAATGATTCAGAAAATGAATTTACGGTATTGGGTGAATTTGATATTGTACATCCTGAATTTGAAGAAATTGGTTACAATACCGGATTTGATTTTATTCAAATAGTGAATGAATTTGGCGAGCAAGACAGTATAGATGTGGATGGTCATTATTATCATTATAAATTTGTGAACAGTAATGTGAAAAACGGCTGGCTGAATTATTATTCTGTCACAGCCTACGACCGCGGGGATCCGGATGCTAACCTGGAAAGTTTGGAAAGTTCAGTTTATTCAAATCGCAAATATGTTTTCCCTGGGGTCAAGGCGACGAATGAATGGGCTGAAAAACCCAGCGTATATCCCAATCCTTATCGTGGTCAGGCTAAATGGGACGGATTTGGCAGTAGAGGTCAACAAATCTGGTTTCAAAATCTGCCCTCAAAAGCTGAAATAAGAATTTTTTCACTGGCGGGAGATTTGATGGATATACTGGATCATGATAAAGAATATAAGGGAGCAGATATACAAAATATCGATGACCGTAAAAATCCCCAGTTCGGCGGTGGGGAACATGCCTGGGATCTCATCACCCGCCACGATCAGGCTGCCGCTTCTGGTTTATATTTATTCACAGTTGAGAATTTAGATAATGAAAGCTCATCATACGGTGAGGTCAAAGAAGGTAAATTTTTAATCATAAAATAAAACAAAGGAGTAAAGGATGAAAAATCTGATAATAACAAGTGTTTTTATACTGGGCGGTTTATTTGCTCAAGTGGATTATGCCACCCAGATCCAACCCATTTGGGACAGCAATTGTACCAGCTGTCATGTCTATGGTCATGGTTCAGGATTGAATTTGCAGACCAACAGCAGTTATAACGCTTTAGTGGATATAGTATCACAAAATTATCCTCCGGCATTGCGCGTGGCCAGCGGTGATCCAAGTAGTTCTGTTTTGTATAATAAAATCAGTAATACTGGTACGTATGGCCAGGTGATGCCGCCCTCAGGTCAAATGTCTACTTCCAATATTTCCCTGGTACAGACGTGGATAAATGAACTTGGTTCAACAACAATCACTATTGCTGCAGCTCGAGCTTTAGCCATTGGTTCATCAGCGACTGTACAAGGAATTGTCACTTCACCAAACTGGGGAGGATACTATACTTCTTACACTATCCAAGATTCTACTGCGGGTATCATTATCTATGCCCCTACATCGATAATTGATCCTCCTGCAACTTTGGCTTTAGGTGATAAAGTTGAAGTTACCGGTACAATTGATGAATATAATGGATTAATGGAAATTGTACCCAGCGGTGCAGATGATATTACGATTCTCAGTTCTGGGAATGTCACACCAGATGCCCAAGAAGTGACTGTAGCTACACTTTTAACTGATGGTGAGGATTATGAATCAGAAATTATTGTCATTGATAGTGTTTCTATCACTTCTGGAACTTGGCCTGGTGAAGGTTCTTCGGCTAATTTAACCATTACAGATGATAATGAGACCTCTACGATCACCATGCGCATTGATTCGGATACAGATATCGATGGCCAAACGCAGCCTCAGGAACCTTTCATTGTTACAGCCGTCATCGGCCAGTATAATGACTACCAGGTGCAACCAAGATATTATACTGACTTCGCGGCAGTAGGTGCGGTTGTTCCGACTATTGCGGATATCAGTATTGATCCTGAAGCACCAACAGATGCGGATGAAGTGACCATATCTGCATCCATTACAGATGATGGATCCGTTTCCAGCGCAACACTAACTTATGACACTGGTACAGGGGATATAGATGTAGCCATGTCTAATACGTCCGGTGATACATATGCAGGAACGGTACCTGTTCAAACGTCAGGTACAACAGTATCTTATACTATTACCGCAACCGATAATGACGGTAATTCAGCAACATCAGATGAATCATCGTACACTGTTTTGCCTGCGGGTGGTGCAATTACAGCTATCTATGATATTCAATATACGACTGATGCATCGGGTGATTCACCTCTAGATGGCCAAACCGTTACCATTAGGGGAATTGTTACAGCTGAATTTTGGGGCAGTAGCAGTAATAGATATCTTTATGTACAAGATGCTGAAGGTCCTTGGAATGGCATTGTTTGTTTTAATTACGATGGTTGGGACACGTTTGATTTTGCTTCAGCTGCAGGTAGTGTTAATTCTGTCGCAGAAGGTGATAGTGTAACAGTTACAGGAACTGTCGATGAATATAATAATCTTACAGAAATTGTGGATGTGACAGAAGTGGTTATTCATGGTCCTGGAGAAAATATGATTAGTCCTACGGTGGTTACGACTGGGCAGGTTATGACAGGCGGTACAGACGCAGAATCCTACGAAGGTTGCCTGGTTTCTGTAGAAAATGTTACAGTTGATGACCCGGACTTGGGTTATGGAGAATGGTCCGTAACGGACACGATTTCGGGAATTAACTCTATGAGATTAGACGATATTTGGGATTATTATTACTTTCCAGAAGCGGGTCAAAGTTTGGCAGAAGTTTCAGGTGTTATGACATACACGTACAGTAACGCAAAACTTTTACCTCGTTTAGCTCGAGATATTATTGAAGCAGATGGTGAGCCGGTACGTTTACAACGTATACAACAAGTTCTTTATAGCGATCTAATTGCATCCGGCGAAGATGAGGAATCAGATATTTCCTACATGTATGGTGATACCGTTACAGTTGAAGGAATTGTAACCATGCCTACAGGATTGAGTTATGCCGGCGCGGGTATCAAGTTCATTTTTCAGGATGAAAATGGTGGACCCTGGAGTTCGATCCTATCCTATGATCCGGATAGTTCAGCTTTTCCTGTTCTCTATGAAGGAGATAAAATCCAGGCAACCGGTTATGTGTATGAATATTCAACCGGCCCGGCAAATATGACTGAAATATTCATTACTGAACCTGTAAATATAATTTCTGTAGGAGAAGATCTGCCAGAACCGGAAGTGATAGAATCAGGTGATTTGCGTTGGCCTACAACAGCAGAGCAATGGGGGAATGTAACCGTCAGAGTTGAAGAAGGTATTGTTACAAATAACGATCTTCAGTATGAAGTTTTTGAAGTGGATGATGGCTCCGGTGGAGTTCTTGTAGATGATGATTCAGATAGTATTGAAGTTTACTTTGATGCTGTTGGTCCACCACCTGTCGGAACATTTATTAGTTCCATTGAAGGCTGGATCTATCATCATTATGGTGATTATTCTGATTCAACTGCTTATAAACTGGAACCTCTTTATGTATCTGATATTGAATTTGGTGCCGGGCCGCCAGTCATATCTGATGTTTCCAGAGACCCCTGCGCTCCAAGTTTAGGAGAAGATGTTAATGTATCAGCAGTGATCACGGATAATTCCAATATTGCTTCTGCAGAGATTATGTATGCGATTGATGGCGGTACGTACCAATCTGTATCAATGACAAGTGGTGCAGATGATACTTGGACAGGTACAATTCCCGGCTCCAACGCATCTGCTGGTGCTCTCCTCTATTATTACATTTCTGCAACAGATGATGGCACTGACCAGGATGAACAAAAGACGAGTACGTATCCATATGAAATTGATAATGATCAATTAGGATATTACATCACGGATGATCAATATATCGCTCTCGCACAAATGACAGACTGGCCTTCAGGAAATTCTCTTTATGATGATTGTGAACTGACAGTTACAGGAATTGTAACAGCTGATACGGCCCAGTACAATTCTGGTTATGGGGCCTATGCTATCCAAAGTGAAGCAAACCCATGGCATGGGATTGTCTTTGATGGTTGGGACGATACTGAATTGACAAGAGGTGATGAAGTTACTATCACCGGTACTGTAGCAGAATTTGATGCTGAATGGCATTTCAAATACGACAACAATACAAAGATCATCAATGTATCAGCTGTCACAGTAAACAGTTCAGAGAATTCCTTAGCTGCCATGAACGTCAGTACTGAAGATTTAGAAGAAGATGCTGATGAAGTTGAATCTTATGAAGGATGTCTTGTAACAGTTTCAAATGTTACAGTTTCTTCAGTGAATTCATATGATTGGGGTATAGTTGATGGTTCAGGAGTAGAATGCCTCATTGATGATGATATGGCCAATATGGCTGCGGATAATTTCATGGCTGACTTGGCTGAAGGGACAACTTTATCCAGTGTGACAGGTATTTTCAATTTCAGTTTTGGAACCTACAAGATCCAAATCAGGGATATGGCAGATCTTGGCCAGTTGGGTATTGATGATGATTTTGATGGTATTACGAGGGAATTTGCCCTTTATCCCAACTATCCAAATCCTTTCAATCCCGAAACAAGGATCCGGTTTCAACTGGCTGAAAATTCCCATGTTAGACTGATGATTTATGACGTTTTAGGACGCAAAGTACGCACGCTTGTTTCAGACAGAATGACTGCCGGTCATCACGTTCTTAATTGGAATGGCCTCAATGATGCAGGTGCTGACGTTGCATCAGGAATGTATGTGTATCGCATTAAGGCAGGCGATTTTATTGCTCATCGCAAAATGCTTCTAGTAAGATAAACGACACTGCACAGGGGCGGTTAATACCGCCCCTGTATTGTTTAAA
>CAZORD010000011.1:0-54725 GCA_964582455.1 uncultured bacterium
CAACAAAGCCCTCGTCGTTTAACGAAGGCTTTTATGCTTTATTGAGGGGTGGGCGCTACAAGACTCGAACTTGTGACTTCTGCCTTGTAAGGGCAGCGCTCTGACCAACTGAGCTAAGCGCCCAAAAACGGTTGCGAAATTATGATGCTTTTTTAGCTTTTGTTTTTGTTTTCTTTGCTGGCTTCTTCTTCCGTCCATTTAACCCCGGCAGCGCCACATCAATCACATCCATCATTTCATGGGCAAAATGAAACGTCAGGTCTTTTTTAATATGATCAGGTATATCTTCCAGGTCTTTTTTATTATGATCAGGGAGAATGATGGTTTTTATTCCTGAACGGTGCGCAGCAGTAACTTTTTCTTTTACACCACCGATGGGTAATACATTACCCCGCAATGTGATCTCACCCGTCATTGCTAATTTATCTACCACGTGTTTTCCCGTTAATAATGATAATATAGCTGTAAACATACTTACACCTGCTGAAGGTCCGTCCTTGGGTATGGCTCCTGCCGGGACATGGATATGGATGTCTGTTGTTTTGTGGAAATCTTCATCAAGACCAAGTATATCTGTATGGGAACGAATATATGTTAAAGCTGCAGTTGCTGATTCTTTCATGACATCACCAAGGTGGCCGGTTAACGTTAGAATTCCTTTCCCTTTCATTTTGGACGCTTCAATGAATAAGATATCTCCACCGGCGGCTGTCCAGGCCAATCCTGTGACCACTCCGGGTTTGGTTGTGCGTTCTGCCAATTCTGAATAAAAACGCGGTGCGCCTAAATAAGCTAATACCTTCTTTTTCGTAAGCTTTGTTTTCTTACTTTTATTTTCTACCTGGTCCCGGGCTACTTTCCTGAGTACATTGGCAATCTCACGTTCCAGATTGCGCACTCCTGCTTCTCTGGTATATGAACGAATCAATTCTTTTATGGACGTATCATCGAAGCCAACTTCCTTTTTAGTCAACCCGTTTTCTTCAATCTGTTTGGGAATCAAGTGCCGCTTGGCAATTTTTAACTTTTCATCTTCAATATAACCGCTGAACTCCAATATTTCCATTCTGTCCCGCAGTGCTGGCGGAATGGGGTCCTGATAATTGGCTGTGGCGATAAACATGACGTTACTTAAGTCAAAATTCACTTCCAGGTAATGATCACTGAATGTACTATTTTGTTCAGGATCCAATACTTCCAAAAGTGCCGATGATGGATCGCCGCGAAAATCCATACCCAATTTGTCAATCTCATCCAGCATGAATACGGGATTATTCGTTCCGGCTTTTTTCAGCGATTGAATAATCCGCCCCGGCAAGGCGCCAATATAAGTTCTGCGATGGCCCCTTATTTCAGCTTCATCCCGGACACCCCCCAGAGAAAGACGGATGAATTCCCGTCCCATAGAGCGTGCAATGGATTGGCCCAGAGACGTTTTACCCACTCCAGGAGGACCGGCAAAACACAGAATCGGTCCACGAACGACAGCATCAGGATCTTTTTTCTGTTTTAGCGTGCGCACAGCTAAATATTCCAAAATTCTTTCTTTTACCTTATTCAGGCCGTAATGGTCTTCATCCAAGATTTTATGAGCTTTCTTTACGTCAACTGTATCATCAGATGATTTAGACCAGGGCAGATCAGCCAGCCATTCAATATAGGTTCGAGCAACTGAATATTCTGGTGATTGTGTGGGAATGCGTGAAAGGCGATCCAATTCCTTCAAAGCGACCTTTTCAGCTTCTTCGGTCATTTTTGCTTCTTTGACCTTTTCCTCTAATTCATTCAATTCCACCGACCCTTCATCTTCACCTAATTCTTTCTTGATGGCCTTCATCTGCTCCCGCAAGTAATACTCACGTTGGGTCTTGGATATTTCATCGTGGACTTCACTCTGGATTTCTTCGCCCAGCTTGATTCGCTGTATTTCCCTGGATAATACAGCAATAGATTTTTCTACTCGTGCCTTTACATCCAGTTCCTCAAGAATGTCCTGCTTTTCAGAATTGGAAACAGTTAAAAGGGAAATGGCACGGTCAGCAAGGCGTGCAGGCTTTTGAATGTTGGATAACATACCTGAATGTTCTTCAGTGAGATTTGGTGCTACCTGGATGAGTTCGGAAAATGTACTACGTAAATTTTTAACCAAAGCATCCAGTTCAATGTCAGATTCTTCCTTATCCTTTACCCTGGAAACTTTGGCAATGTAATATGGGTCGTCATCAACATAATCTAGCATTTTTACACGTTCGACCCCTTGAACAATGGCCGACTTGCTGTTATCCGGCATATCAAACACTTTTAAGACTACCGCAAGAGTACCGTATGAATACAGATCTTCAGGCCGTGGGTCTTCAATCGAGCCATCTTCCTGGGCAACAACAACGATATGTTTGCCTTGCGGAGTTAAGTCATTAATTAGTTTTAGAGATTTTTCCCGGCCTACATAAATCGGAATAACCTGTTGTGGAAACAAGACCGTATTGCGCAGAGGCATTACAGCATATTCTTCAGTTTTTTTTGTTACATCATCAGCCATGATATTCCTTGATAATATTTAATTAACATGATTCAATAAATGTGCCATAATATATTATATGCCTATATGGCAGAGTTTGTCAGTCCCACCGTCACATCACCCTCGATGGTAAAAAATGGCAGGATACACAGTCCGGGCGGTATTCGTGGGGAATTTTGGGCACCAATCCAACTCCGGGAATGGTGATTTCCTGTTTATGACAAGCCAGGCAGGATTTTTCATCAATGTATTTTTGATGGGGGCCTTGATCTCGATCAGGAAAAAGGTCTGAAAGCTGGGGAGGGATCTTACCATCGATCATGATTTGGTTATTTATTTCTGGCTTAATACGCTCTTCCTTGTTCTGTTTCAGATAGGTAATACTTGCCAGTACAATTCCGGCTATGAGAATCAAACTGTAAACAATAGGTTTATTCATTAATTGCGAATACACCGCTCAACCTGGCTTGTTCATCGGCATGGTAGGAACTGCGCACCAATGATCCGGATTCAACTACACTAAATCCAATCCTTAATCCTATTTTTTTGTATTCAGCGAATTCCGCATCTTCTACATACCTGGTTACGGGTAAATGATCTTGCGTTGGCTGCAGGTATTGACCAATAGTGAAGATCTTTACGCCAACGTTAACCACTTCCTCCATCGTAGCAATGACTTCATCCATTGTTTCTCCCAAACCAACCATGATACCCGTTTTTGTTAACAATCCATAATTGACCGAATGTCGCAACACATGCAAACTGCGCTGCCAATTGGCTTGCGAACGCACCTGCTTACTGATCCGTTCCACGCATTCAACATTGTGAGAAAAAATCTCTGGATGTGCTGCAAATACTTTTTCTAACGCAGGGAGAAATCCCTGGAAATCAGGTGTTAAAACTTCCACTGTACACTTGGGAACATACGAATGGATTTGCCTGATAGTTTCTGCCCAGATCTGCGCACCAAAGTCATCTTTCAGATCATCCCGGTCTACGGATGTGATTACCACATGACGCAAATTCATTTTTTTCACAGCCATGGCTGTGCGTGTTGGTTCCAGTGGGTCATTCCAAATCGGACGTCCCGTTTTTACAGAACAAAATCCGCACGCACGAGTACAAACATCACCTAGAATCATAATGGTTGCTGTACCTCGATTCCAGCATTCATAAATATTGGGGCAGCGCGCTTCCTGACAAACAGTATGCAGATTGTTCGCTTGCACAACTTGATCCACAAACTTATAACCATCACCGATCTGTAAACGGATCTTGGGTTTTCTGACTCTTGGAGTTTGCATAATATCCATTAGAAAAGGTGTTCTAAATCCATATTTTCAAGGTTTTTCTGTATTTCCTGTATGAATTTCGCTCCTCCTGCGCCATCGATCAGGCGATGGTCAAAACCAATGGATAAGTACATCATGGAACGAATACCAATTGAATCACCATTGGCAGCTTCAATGACGACCGGTTTTTTCTTGATCGTTCCTACACCCAAAATGCCAACATTTGGCTGATTTATAATAGGTGTACCAGTCGTCACATTGAACATACCGAAATTTGAAATAGAGAACGTTGAACCTGAAAGTTCGTCTGGTCTGATCTGTTTATTTCGAGCTCGTACAGCTAGATCACGCACTTTCCTGCATAGCCCCAGGAAGTTCAATTCCTCGCATCGTAAAATGACCGGAACTATTAGACCGGCTTCCATTGCCACAGCTAACCCGATATTTATATTTTTTTTATGAATAATGGTTGTTCCTTCCAGCGAACTATTCATATCGGGGAATGATTGTAAGGCACGTACACAGGCATAAACGATAAATGGTGTGTAGGTTAATGAAAATCCCTCACGAACCTTGAAACTGGCACCATTTGCATCAATATAGTGTACAATATGTGTCATATCCACTTCATTCATAAGATGGACATGAGCAGATGTATCCAGGCTCATGCGCATATGTTCAGCGATGGACCGGCGCATTTTATCCATTTCAATGCGCTCATCCGTTAGTTGCGTAACTACTGGTACTTGAACTGCAGGAACAGTTTCTGCAGCAATTGGAAGAGGTGTGGCTTTCCGTTGTGCTAAGTACGTTAAGACGTCTTTTTTTGTAACCCGGCCATTTTTTCCTGTTCCGGCTATTCCTGCGAGTTCATCTTGGCTGATGCCTTCATTGCGGGCAATGGATTTGACCAGGGGTGTGTAATATTTTTTCTCACCAGTTTGACGGATTGTCTGAATGGGAGGTGGAGTTGGTGCAGCAACCGGGGCAGGTTGTTCAGCTATTTGTTCAGGTTCTGGAACTGGCACTGGTTCTTTTTCAGGTTTTGGTACAGGTGCGACAACTCCATCACTATCGGTTTCAATACGGGCGATTACCTTGCCCACTTCAATCACATCATTGGGTTCAGCAAGAATTTCGGTAATGACGCCTGCGTTGGGCGAAGGGATTTCGGAATCAACTTTATCCGTACCTATTTCCAATAAGATCTCATCAGCAGCGATGGCATCGCCCACTCCTTTCCGCCATTCTAATATGGTTCCTTCTGTGATCGATTCACCCATTTTAGGCATAACGACATCTACGACCATGATCAATACTCCAATAATTCTGTTAACGCCACAACTATATCAGCAGTTTGCGGCAATATTTTTTCTTCCAAAAACCAATTATATGGTACCGGTGAATCTTTCGCCGCCACGCGCTTGATGGGCCCATCCAATAATTCAAAATATTCACTGGCAATAATGGCTGAAATTTCTGCACCAGGACCATTGGTGAGATTATCTTCATAAACAATAAGCATTTTACCCGTTTTCTCCAATGAGACTCTAATGGATTCCCTGTCCAATGGATTCAAGGTACGCAAATCTATTATATCAACTTTTCCAACAGCGTCTAATTCCTGTACAGCTTCAATTGATTTTTGGACCATGGCTCCCCATGTAATAATGGTAGCCAGTGTCCCTTCCTGGACAACTCTGGCTTTACCAAAAGGTAAAACGTAATTCTTATCTGGTTCAGGTGTAGTGCAATAACCCTGGCGATATAACCCTTTATGCTCCATAAAAATTACTGGATCATCCAACCTGCAAGCTGCTTTCAACAGTCCCTTTGCATCCGCTGCATTAGAAGGATAGGCAATATATATACCTGGCAGGTGGATAAAAAAACCGTCTATGGATTGACTGTGGCATAGTCCACCATGAATATATCCTCCCACGGTTACGCGAATGACCATAGGGCAGCTCCATGTATTATTGGAGCGGTAACGCATGGTGACCACTTCGTTTCTGATCTGCATCATACCGTACCAGATATAATCTCCAAATTGAATTTCCACTACGGGCTTCCAACCGGTAACAGCCATACCAACTGCAGTCCCGATTATGGAAGATTCAGCCAGGGGTGAATTAAACACCCTCTCTTTTCCGAATGTATCTGAAAGCCCTTTCGTTGCAGTAAAAACCCCGCCTTTTGGATCTGCAATGTCCTGGCCAAAGATTATCATTTTATCATTAGCCTGCATTTCTTCATTCAAGGCATGGTTTATGGCATCAACGATTACAATTTTTTCCGCAATCGGATTTAATTCAGCTGCTTCTAACTGGCTGCTATTCGAATAAATATGATCCAAAGCAGTATCTATATCAGGATGGTCTTGCTGTTCAGCCCATTCTGAATCGTTGTCAATAAGTGTAAAAACATCTTTTTTGATCTTGTCAAATTCTTTTTGACTGATCGTCCCTGCAGCAGAACACATTTCCTCAAATCGAGTTATTGGATCTTTGGAAAGATCAACAGATAATTCATCTTCTGTTCTGTATTTACGCTGATCATCTGAAGAAGAATGGGGTAGTAAGCGCACCACATGACTTACAATAACTGTAGGGCCTTTTCCTTTACGAGCACGTTCAGCGGCTTTTTTAAAAGCGAGATGTGTTTCAAAGAAATCGGTGCCGTCTACATCAAAGCGCGCCAGGTTTTGAAAACCGGATACCATAGAATATACAGATCCGCCAGCTGTTTGTTCTGAAATATGGACACTGATAGCATATTCATTGTTTTCTATGTGAAAAATAACAGGTGCTTTTTCCCGGCTTGACCAGTTCAAGGCTTCATGAAAATCCCCCTGGCTGGTTGTGCCTTCGCCGCTGGAAACGTACACGATTTCTTTTGTTTGTTCCCATTTGCGCGTAATGGCTGTGCCTACACTTTGCAGATATTGTGTTCCTGTAGGGCTGGATTGACTGATAATGCGCAGTGCTTTATGGCTATAATGATGGGGCATCTGCCGTCCCCCGGAATTTGGATCTGCTTCCCGGGCAAGAAAGGAGAGTAAATGTTCACGGGTGGTCATGCCCAAACCCAAACAATAAGCACTATCCCGATAATAGGGATAAGACCAGTCTTTGCCAGGACGCATTACAGAAGCAGCGGCTAATTGTGCAGCTTCATGCCCTGAAGCGCCCATATGGAAAAAACTTTTGCCTTGTTTCAGCATGATCAGCATCTTCTCATCCAAACGGCGTGCTATCGCCATATTGCGATATACATCCAGCAATTCCTTTTTCATAAAACCGTGCAAACGCGGCATCAATTCACCTGGGGTTGCTGTTGGTTAAATACATTTTTAAACTGCTGAATAAGTACATGTTTTACTTCATCCATTACCAATTCTTTGCTCATTATTTTTTGCAAGGATGTCACCCCATATTCAAAAATACCGCAGGGAATAATACTTTCGTAATAAAGTAAATCTGTATTGACGTTCAGAGCAAAACCGTGCATGGTAACCCAGCGGGAAATTCGCACACCCAGTGCTGCAATTTTTTCATCATTTACCCAAACTCCGGTGAGACCTTCTTTACGATCCGCCGTAATGCCATAATGATCGAGCGTATTAATAATTACGTCTTCCAGGGAACGCATGTACCAGCTAATGCTCATTTTATAATTGTGCAGGTCAATGATGGGATAGCCCACTAACTGCCCCGGGCCGTGGTACGTAATGTCACCCCCGCGCTCAATATGAAATATTTTTACATCGTCAGGGTGATTTTGTAAAAGATGGTTTTCATCGGCATTTTTTCCAAACGTATACACGGGTTCATGCTCGACCAATAGTAATGTATCACCAATTTCTCCTTTGATGCGCTTGGCTTGCAGTTCTTTCTGCACATCCCAAACTTCCTGATAATTTTGTTTACCCAAGTCTTTTATTACCAAACCATTCAATGGTATTGAACCTTTGAAAGATTTATGAACTTGGACGATTGCAGGATGTACCACTATTGATGCACCCCTAGCCCCATGGCATCCAGGGCCGCTTCCATAACCGCTTCCGATAATGTTGGGTGTGCATGGACAGTTGCGCCTAACTCATGCCAAGTACATTCCAGTGCTTTGGCCATGCCCAGTTCAGCGATCATTTCCGTTGCCTCCGAACCAATAATATGGGCGCCAAGCAATTCACCATATTTACTGTCAAACACCAGTTTGACAAATCCGGATGTAGCACCGGTTGCCATAGCCTTACCACTGCCCTTAAAATCAAACTTACCGATTTTTACATCATGGCCTTTTTCTTTAGCTGCAGCTTCAGTTAAACCGATGGATGCCACTTGCGGCTGGCAATATGTACATCCGGGAATATTGGAATAATTTACAGGTGTGGTATCCTGCCCTGCAGCGTGCTCAGCTGCTACATGACCTTGAGCCGAAGCAACGTGAGCCAGCCACGGCGGGCCGGTCACATCGCCAATGGCATAAATGTTAGGCACAGAGGTTTGATTGAATTCATTGATGATGATTGCGCCTTTATCCGTGGCCACACCCACATCCTCAAGCCCAATATGTTCAATATTGCCTGTAACGCCTACGGCTACCAAGGCAATATCACCTGCCAGCGTTTCTTTCTTTCCTTTGCGCTCTAAATGTACTTTCACTTTTGTTTTCAGTGCAGAAATCTTTGAAACTTTTGTTTCGGTATAGATCTTGATTCCCGCTTTTTTAAAATTGCGAGCAAGTTCCTTGGCAACAGCTTCATCTTCAACCGGAACAATGCGCGGCAGCATTTCAACAAGGTGGATTTCCGTGCCGTATTCATTGTAGAAATATGCAAACTCAACACCAATCGCCCCCGATCCAATGATGATCATTTTCTTGGGAATTTTCTCAAGGATCATCGCTTCTTTATACGCAATTATACGCTCACCATCGAGCTCCATTCCCGGGAATGACCGCGGCCTGCCGCCCGTAGCTAATATGATTTTTTCAGCTGTAACGGACTCTTTTTTCTTTCCTTTAGTTACTGCAATGGTCGTAGCAGATGTAAGTATTCCATTTCCTTCTATATGGGTAATATTGTTTTTCTTCATCAGGAAAGCGATACCTTTGGACAATTGATCAGCCACTGCACGGCTGCGGTTTATTGTTGCACCAAAATCAACTGTGTATTTCGGAATATGTATTCCGTATTGATCGGCATTCTTGATATAATGAAATATTTCAGCATTTTTTAATAGAGCTTTTGTGGGAATGCAACCCCAATTGAGGCAGATGCCCCCAAGTCGATCTTTATCAATAATGGCAACTTTTTTGCCCAATTGCGCTGCGCGGATCGCTGCCACATAGCCACCGGGTCCACCGCCTAAAACTGCTATATCAAATTTTGCCATAGTCTTTTTCTACTTTCGCTATTCGTAGGAAATAATTGTCATACCAAATTGATCTTCCCCGTTTTTTGACTTTCTTATGCTCAGGATGATTACGCCAGGCGGCAATGGATTCTTTATCTTTCCAGTAAACGCTGGTGATGCCCATCCCAGACTCATCACGAACCGATTCAACTCCTAAAAACCCCGGCTGTTCGTTTGCCAAAGTGACCATTTCAGCCGATGCTCTTTCATATTCTTCTTTTTCTTTGCCAGTATGCTGGGAAGTAAAAATAACGGCATAATATGGTGGTTTTGGTGTTTTGGAGATAACCATGTTAAAATTGCTTCATACTGATTATGCTCAAAAATTCAGACCGTGTCTCTGCAGAATCACGGAACTGGCCCAGCATGGCGGATGTTGTGGCAAAACTATTCTGTTTTTCCACTCCGCGCATCTGCATGCATAAATGGCGCCCTTCCATGACAACACCTACACCATTGGGATCAAGAATATCCATAAGCGTTTCAGCAACCTGGCTTGTGAGCCTTTCCTGAACCTGCAACCGCTGTGAAAAAACATCTACAATGCGAGGTATCTTTGATAAGCCGATTATTTTATTATTCGGTAAATAACCCACATGACAGCGGCCGAAGAAGGGAATCATATGGTGCTCGCACATACTGAAAAATTCAATATCCCTGACCACAACCATTTCACTGCAATCCTCTTCAAAAATAGCCCCATTTACAATATCCTGAACATTTACACGGTATCCCTGGGAAAAGAAATCCCATGCTTTGGCTACACGTTCCGGCGTCTTCAGCAAACCTTCGCGGGTTGGGTCTTCACCAATTTCAATTAATAAATCTTTTGTGATTTCTTTTAGCTTATTATGATCCTTCATTCGCTATTCCTTCCTGGTAAGGTGCAATGTCCACTTTCCCTTTTAAAAAATGGATCACACCATAAATAATAGGTGTATCCAAAAGTGCCACAAGCACCTTAAATAAAAATCCGTTTTCCAACAATGATAAAAAACGACTCCATTCAATAACCCCGGCTAGACAAAGTAATGTTAAGACAGCAGCAGTATCTACAAACTGGCTGACAATTGTGGAGGCATTATTTCGTAACCAGAGATGTTTCCCCTTGGTCAGGCGTTTCCAAAAATGAAACATGCGGATGTCAATAAATTGCGCTGTTAAATACGCCACCATGGAAGCAAATACAGCCGGCCCAAAAAGTCCAAAAACGCTGTTAAACGTTTCTGAATCAACCGGCGACCAGTCTGTCTGCGGCAGTGTATCCGCTAATAAAATGATACCCATTACAAAAATTGATGCAGCCAACCCTGCAAATACAACCTGGTCTGCTTTCTTTTTACCAAACAATTCGGAAATTAAATCCGTGACTAAAAAAGTGATGGGATAAGGTAATATGCCAACCGATATCTCAAAGGTATAAATCCCAAATGGCGTCCAGGTAAAAAACTTTTGAAAAATCAAGTTTGAACAGACCAAAGATGCAATAAATATACCCGCCAAAACCAAGTATAACCTGTTTTTGAAATCCATCAGCAGCAGTCAGGCCCGTAGTAATCTGTTTTAATGGTTGGCGTTTCAATTATGCGAATACGATGCAATTCAGCGCCCAGCAACTTTTGTACAATGGTTTCCCAAATAAATACAACCATATTTTCCGATGACGGTTGTTTATCTGTGAACCAAGGGATATCCTTTTCAATTTGCGAATGATCCAAAACAGCAATGATCTCTTTTTGAACTATATCTTTTAATTGGACCAGATCAATTATAAATCCAGTATCCGGATTTGCTTCTCCCTTTACAGTTACTTCAAGAATATAATTATGGCCATGAATTTTGGCATCATCCTTGAAAACTTCTTCATTTTTTTCAGCGCTCCAGTCATCATGACCATACTGGTGAGCAGCGCAAAAATGGAATGTTTTTGTTAAGAATTGCATTATATATACTTGTATGTTACAAACATAATAGCTCTTATAAATTAAAAACTAATTATTGAGGTACATATGAGTATTATTTAATTAATTGCTGACGGACAGAGGTCAAAAAGAGTACAAGCATTACATTGCGGTCTCCGGGCAATACACACAGCTCTGCCGTGGTCAATGATCATATGGGTCAGTTTCACCCAGTCCTTTTTATGAATTAATTCCATTAATTCCATTTCAATCTTTTTGGGATCTTGAGATTTTGTAAAATCAAGCAGGTTCATAATCCTCACCATATGTGTATCTATCACCACGGACGGCACTCCATAGTACTCGCCTAAAATACAATTAGCTGTTTTGCGCCCGACTCCGGGCAGCTTGATCAATTCTGACATTGTATTTGGGACATTACCATTGTGCTCTTCAACAATCATTAAACTGGAACCCTGGATACTTCTTGCTTTCTGATTATGATACCCGCAGGAATGTATATCTTCTGACAATGTTTTTACATCACAGTACGCATAATCCTTTGTTGACTTATATTTTTTAAAAAGGTCTTTGGTTACAATATTGACACGGTGATCGGTGCACTGGGCTGACAAGATCGTGGCCACCAATAATTCATGGACATTTTTATAATTCAGCGAACACCTGGCATTGGGGTATTCTTTATAAAGCAGTTGGACTGCCTCAGCAGCGCGATCGATTTTTCGGGCTTTACTTTCGTGCATTATTTTTCAATAAATGTAGACAGATTTTTAACCAGTGAAGAACGGGGTAGGATAATACTGCAGCCGGCCGTTTTGAATTTTTCATGGTGCTCTTTTAATACATGTTTCATATAGCCGATGATCCGCATTCCTTTTCGAGTGGTCGCCATTTGATGAATGAAAAATTCATTGCCCGTTTCCTCATTATCAAGGTCAACGATCACAAGTTTAGTATTTTCTGATAGATCAGTGCTCTTTTCACAGAATTCAAAAGTAGATTCCAATTCAGTTAACTTGGTGGAAACCCTCGTCCCTAATTCAAAATCTTTAATAAAGAGTCCAACCTTCATATTTAAAACAGCTCCGGTATTAAATCACTGTTAAAATCACTGGAGCTATCAATTTTATTATATTCATCCTGGATTATCATTAAACGCTTTTTTAAACTGTCAACGTCTATATTTCTCTGGACCCCTGAATAATCAGCAAATTTTTCCATGCATTTCCGCATTAGCCCCTTGGCGCCATTGAGGTTATTATTCTGGAGATGAAAAAAACTCACCGAAAGCTGAATTAATCCCTGGATAAAGCGCCGGTCTGCAAAATGATAATCGGACCAGAGGTCTTCCCAATGCTCATGGGCATCAAAATATTTACCATCATGATACGCTTCCAGACCCAGTAAAAACAGTTCTTCCATCCTGGCTTCATCAGTCACTGATGGTCACCGATTCTTGCAAGCGGTAATGCTTACCGTCAAATTGTACTGTTGCCGCCTGGTGCACGGGGTCGTGCTCGAAAAAGATGATCCAATCTTCATCCACAATTTTGGGTAGGATTTCACCTTTCTCATGAACGGTTTGTGCTGGATGAATATCATAGGCCATCACCCAGGGCAATGGTATGTGCGCCGCCATGGGAATAAGGTCAGCCATATATATCAGTTTTTGAGAATCACCAATGATAGGATGCATCAAACCTGTGGTATGGCCATAGGTTAAATGGTTTTCTATTCCCGGGAGAAAGGATTCTTTGCCATCCACAAATTGGATCATTCCATTTTCTTCCAGTACTGACCAGTCAGCGCTCATAAAACTGCCGGCATCCTTTTCGCTGGGTGAATTGGCCAGTGCCCAGTTTTCTGTTTGGACCCAATATATTGCGTTTGGAAAAACGGGTTCCAGCTTGCCGTTGACGATTTGCGTATTACCACCCACATGGTCAAAATGGAGGTGTGTGCAGTAAACATCCGTAATTTCGTCCGGAGTAAAACCATATTTATTTAGTGATTTTTCCAGATTCAGATTTTCCAGTTCGATGCGGTAAATATCCTTGAATTTTTCCTGCCACTTGGTACCGTTGCCTGTATCCACAATGATCTTATGCTCATCGCTAACCAATAGCAGTGAACGAGTGACCATGGAAATACGATTTTGCTCATCGGCTGGCGCTTCTTTTTCCCATAGCGGTTTGGGAATTATGCCGAACATGGCTCCGCCGTCCAGGGCGAATTCACTGGTTTCGATACTATAGAGCTGATAGGGGCCGATTTGCATGATCAGGAGACGATGAAATTAATGCATCGGGCAATTACAGTGAAAGATTCTGGAGGAGTATTTTTCGCAAGACCACGCAAAGCTTCCAGGTCTACGATCTTTTGCACCGCTGTATTAGCACTATGTTTATTTGCCATCTCTTCAGCCAGTTCAATAAAATAACATCCCCCATTATGAACGTAGTTTTCTAATTCACCAGAGTGAACTTCTGTTGCACCAGCTTCATTGTACTTTATGATATACAGCCAAGCTGAAATGGATTTCCTGTAGCTTGAGGAACGCACATAATCTTCATCCCACAGCCGGTGCATTGCGGAAAACGTTGGCCATAATCCATTGTTTTTTAACGTAAGGATATCAATTAAATGATCTTGAGGATTTTGAAGTTTAGTTTTGCTTTGCTGCTGTAAATGTCCCTTAAAAATTTCATTGATTATTGCTCGAGCATAGGGCCACAACATTTCTTTATCCTGGTGGAATTGATAGCTGCGCAGCCAGTGGTAGGTAAACAGCCCCAGCGAGTCAATATCATACAGTGTAAGCTCGGCCAAATGCTCGAGAATAGCTGGTGATTTGTCGGAAGCCAAGAGCTGTTTTGCTGATTCCAGTTCCGCGTCATCTTTACTCCCATTCATGATCGCTTCTTCAATATCATCCACAAATACTGTTAAACCGAATCCCTCTTTTATAACATTATTGAATAATTGTTCATCACCCTCTCTTTGTGAAAATTGATTAATGTAGTTTTCAGATAAATCTAACAGTTTTTGTGGAGGATTTTTCCTGTTATCACCTATAATATTTTTTACTGCATTTACAAAAATCAGGGGGTGGTTACTGGGCTGTCCATCAAATTCCGTTTTTACAGCCAGCGAGATCAGCTTGTTTATACGTTGGATTAATTCCTGCTCATCCTGCTGGACAGCTTTCGGAGATTTAATGGCGGGCATTTAAAGTTAAATAAGGTATCGAGCTAATCTGCAGCTGCCGGAGCTATCATACCCAGGTTTACAAATACACGAATCGAAATACCGGTCAGCCGTGAATATTCAGTGGGCAGGCCGGAAGAGGGATCGGTATGGGGTGTATCACCATACCGTCTTTTAAGATTAGGGTCATTCTTCACCGTATCATTCCATTTGAAATCAAAAAGATTAGAAATGGGGATGGAACTGAAATCATGGTTATAACCGATCTCATAACCCCATTTGTCATTTGGTTGACCGCCCAACAAAAAACCAATACGTGTACTGGTTCCGCCGCTGATACCTTCCGCAATGTACATCATGCGCAGGCCCCACCAGGAAACAGCCCCGGGCGTATTATCCTTATTCATACGCTGATTGAATTTATAATAGGTAAAGTCGGTATTATAATTGGGATTCATACTCCAAGCCAGGTTTATTACATCCCACTTGTTCTTTTTTGAATACAATATCCGGCTGTAGTCGATGCCGGTACCATAGATCGCCGGCCCAATCCGAAGGCCAATATCGTCTTTATCTGTCAGGCCGTAGCGGTACCAGAGGTAGGGGAAGACGTTTTCCGCAGACCAACTCCAGCCGTAGCGCTTCTCCCCTTTATCCATGGGTGTTGTACTGACAGTGGGATGGGTGGCACAGCCGCCAAGAAAAATGCATATAGAAATTATAAATAACAGGTGTCGCATCAACCGCCTTCGGGCCTGGTAAAACCTTTCCGTTGGGGGAAGGGCGGCAAATTGAGGATTTCATCGCCCAGGGCAGTAGCCACCTGCTGCACAATATCCACCAATGACACAACACCGACAGATTGTTTATTATCATCAACAATGGGCACATGGCGGAAACCGCTCACCACCATCCTGTTCAGGGCGTAGGCAACAGCATCTACCATCTTTAAATATTCAGGGTTTGGCGTCATGTAATTATCCACTACTTCCTTTTCAAAATCCAAACCCTTACCGGTGATCTTCAGCAGAATATCCCGCTCGGTCATAATGCCCGCTAATTTATTGTCACGCTCAACCAGCAAACAGCCTAGAGAACGATCCTGCAATTTTTTAACAGCTTTACTTAAGGATGTTCCGGTGCTTACAACAATGGGCTTGGGCAGAGCTAAACTGGATATCGGATCATCCAGGGAGACACCTTCTTCAATACCGGATGATACATCGTATTCCAGTTCATCCATGCGTTTCATTTCATCATCAAATTGATTTTCCAGCATAACCTTACCTCGTTTTGACTATTTCAAATAAATCATTTTCCTGCTCATGACCACCGGCAGGTATTCACCTGTTTGCGCCTGCAGTGTAATAAAATACACTCCGCTGGACTGGTATTCCGCGGACCAGTCAAATGTATAAAATCCTTTTTCCAAAAATATTTCTTCCAAGAACACCTGCAGTTTCCTGCCCCGGGCATCGGCTACATATAAACTGACCGTCGCTTCTTCCAACAGGTCAAAAGTGATATTGGTACTGGCATTAAACGGGTTGGGATAATTCTGATAGAGGGCGAAGATCTCCGGTATAAGCTGTTTATACTCCTTGGCCCTGGTAATGTCGTTTGATTCACCAAAGGATGAAAAAGATAATGTCGTCCATGTACCCAGATCCGGGACCTTGCTTTCATGAAAGGATTTCAGCAAGTTCAACGGCCGGCTTTCCAAAATTTCCCAGGTGTCGTTTTCATCGATTTGGCAAAGGTGGAACCAACCAAAATCTTTGGAAGTTTGCAGTGTCCAATTGGAATCAACAAAACTTACTTCAAAACCCGGTGGTGAATTCCAATTCCACACTAATGAATCATTAATAAACAACCCTAATTCAGTTGGCCAATCTGCATGCCCGGCAATTTCCACAGCGAGTTTTTGATCAGTAGCATTGTAAGCGATTTCATTCAATTGGAAATCCTGCTCCGGGATGGAGCGTATGGTCCGCAGATCAGATATTTCATCTGCAAAAATGTATTGATCATCCAGGGATAGTGTAAGCAAGCCATCTTCTTGGACCACCGGAAGTGATTGGATCACCTGACCCTCTACCAGCAGATCAACAAATTCCCAATGACCAGGGATAGCAATCGTTTGCGAATTATTATCGGTGTTTGGCAGGGACAATAATTCTTCATGCATGAGTAATTCTATCGAACTAACCTGGCCGGTAAATTGATACAGTGATAAATTGATTCCGCTGGAATCTTTAGCCATACTGGTTATACGTACCGGCAACAGGGATTCCAAAAATGTAACATCATCCCTATATATATCAACCCCTGCGCTAAGCTTATTATCCAACCTTTCGATCAACTCTGTTTTTTCATGCTGCCATTCAACGGGTGTTATCAATACTTGCTGGCGAAAGAGTACTTCCAGATCATTAAATGCCTGTTCAATATAATCCTGCATTGCAACAGGGTCGTATGCATCAAACAATAGTCCGCATGCTTTAAAATCACTGATGCTCAATACATTTAAAAATGAGTCAAAGGCTAATTCATCGACTAATAAGAATACCTGCAGCAGGTGCAATTGACTAATCTCAACAGGAATTTGATCCAAGATAAAATCGTGGATCAGAACACTCTTATACTCGTGAATATCTGTTATCTCGCCGTGTGTTGAAATTGTCATGGGATACGATTGCTGCAGTTCTGCCATTATACGTTCGATCTGCCGGGCGTCCTTTGACCTGGCCAAGGCCGGTGTCTGGTGGGAACTGGAATAAATCATGCCATCAAATGTTTCAATTTCCACCCTGTAAAAAATCAAGTCATTTACTAATACATCCCTGTCCAGATAGCGATCTGTGATCAACCCGTCGAGATCAATAATCTCATAGGAAGACATCATATCATTGCTGCGGAAAATCCGGATGCCGGCAATCATTTCGTGCTGCGGAAGATCCCAAGTTAACAAGATGGAACCCGGCCCGCCGTGAGCCTCAAGTTTAATGGACGCACGTTCCTGATCTTCTGCTCCAAAAAGGAGAAAAGGGAATAAGATGCCCAAGGCCATTATATTAAACTTATTTCTATTCATGAGAAAAGATTCCCGGCGAGACCTAAGTTCTGATATTATACTTCCCGAGGCAAGTATAATCTTCGTCGGAAGACGGATTATTTAAGGTAGGTAATTTTCTGTGTTATACTACTGGTGCGGGTTTTTAACTGCACGAAATAAATTCCGCTGGATAAGCCAAAGGCGTTCCATGTATACGCATACTCTCCCGGTAAAAGTTTATTATTTTCAATCGTTTCAACCAACCGACCGGTTAAATCATATACGGTTAACTGTAGGGGGCGTAAAAATGCGTCCCCTACACCGATATCAAACCGGATGGTTATGGTAGAGTTAAACGGATTGGGATACACATTCAAAATTGAAAATTCAATTGGAACATTATTATCATTGATGGCTGACGTTTCATAGTCGATAGCAGCCATAACATCAATTACGCCATAGCCATAATCATTATCCGGGGAATCAGCATTATCAGCGGTCATCATTATGGCTTCTCGAACATCCATTGGTGTCCAGTCCGGGTGGGCGCTCAAGATAACCGCGGCGGCACCGCTAACCAACGGCGCGGATAAAGATGTGCCGCTGGCCGTGCGATAGGAATCACTGTTGGCATCTACACACCACGTAGACACACCACGAGCGCACACTTCGGGTTTAATGCGGCCGTCATAGGTGGGCCCATGGGAACTGAAATATCCTAAATCGCCTGTATTGTTTACAGCGCCCACAGAAATAACAGAATCTGCATCGGCTGGAGCAGAAATATAATAATACAGTGTATCGCAGGGATTGGGTGGCGGTTCATCAGTCCCCCAATTACCTGCCGATGTGACACATAACATTCCCAGGGATGTTGCAATATCCACTGCGATTGTGGTTACACCTGTATTGCCGTCCATATCACAATACGAATACCAATCCAAATATCCCAGGGATGAGGACATGACATCGGCACCATTTTGTTCCCCCCATTCCAACGCAGCTACAAAATTATCTTCTTCCACTTGTGTTTCGGAGGTCACGTCTTCCGTTTTTGCCAATAAAAATTCAGCGTCAAAAGCTGGGCCGATTAAGTTGCCGGGGTCATATCCTGCTAATGTAGAAAAAATGTATGTACCATGATTGTGCTGGCCGTAGGTGCTTTCATCATCTGTCTCATTGCTCGTATTGCCATCATTATTAATGAAATCCCATTCATCAATAATTGTCAGTGAATCAAAAACAATTCGCTCAGTATTAAAGCCCGTATCCAAGATCAGCACCCGTATGCCTTGACCTGTATAGCCCGCCTGGTGAGCGGTATGGCAGTTTATTTGCTCAATTTGTTCTTGGGCATAACCGTAATCCATGGAGTCAGTTCGAGATTGTGTTTTAAAAGATTGAGCATCAGTCAATTCAAGATTATTTTTTCTGTAGATGGCAACCAGTTCAATTTTTTTGATAAAAGGCAGCGTCGAAATTGCATTTAACACACCCTCATCAGCTGTAACAGAAACAGCATTCAGCCAGCGGCTCTGGCGGTGTATGATAGCGCCCAATTCCTCCACAGCTTCAATGTAATTTTTCGTAACAGGACGATCAAACCTCGTTTTTTTAATATCCATCTTCAATCTTCGCTGAATTGCTTTATCATCTAAAATGACATTTTGACTTGAATAATCTTTATCTATGAAATATATCCACATTTTTTCCGATGCCATAGCTTCATAGTGCAGACAAAGAATTATTACGAATAGAAAATATTTTTTCATTAATTTGATAGAATAATATCTGCCACGGCAAGGATGTCATAAATATTAACTTCCCCGTCAAAATTCACATCTGCCCGCAATTGCTGATAATCATTCAACTCTATAGTGCTCAATGTTAATTCCACAATATTCAGTAAATCAAAAATATCCAATTCATCATTATCATCCATATCACCCGGCACATAATTCAAATAACCCTGGATAGTAAAATCATCAAAATAAAATCCATCCCTGGTTACTCCGCCATCGGAGGTAAGTATAAATCGAAAATAAACTGCTGGCTCACCAAGATATGTAGAAAGGTCAACCACTTCTTCTACCCAGTCTGACTGGCCATCATACCCTTCCTCATCTTGATTCTGCACACCATAGCCGGATCCGCTTTCTGTGTACTCTCCGGATAATGAAGACCAATTAATACCATCTGTTGACACTTGAAAACGAACAAAATCATAATTATTCTCAATGGTCCATTTAGCCGCGAATCTTGCCATGGGATAATTCAAAACCGCGAGGCTGATGGGAGCAGAAGTCTTGATGGCTGTAGTAGAATTATTACTATAATTTCCCTGGGGGCTATCAGTGATGGAATAATCCCCATTATAAGAACTCGCTGATGTTAAGCCCCAATCATTGGTATCCCAACCATCAAGGCCAGATTCTGCATCTTCAGTAAAAATGGATAAGGGCGTACCGCTAATAACTGTAACTGTATCCGTCCGTATAAAACTGCTATTGTCATTTAACGTCAATAAAAAACCAACTTCCATTCCATTTTCAGATGAACCGGGTACGACCAAAGAAATACTTATTTGAGCTGTATCTCTCGCAGCCAGCGGACCGATATTTTCGTTATAATCGAGTAAATAACTCGCATTGGTATAGGTAACAGCGTCTACCTGTACATCTCCATCTGAATCCAGCAAACCCCGGTTCTGAATCGTAATCTCAAAATGCATAGTATCTTCCACTTGCTCACTCGATTCAATACCATAAACAATATGATCTGCGCCGCCCACCAAACCGAAGACCTGGTTTGAATAGAGTTGGTCTTCACATAAAGGAATAACCCTATTCTCCGGCGGCCAGAAATTATCCTGGTAAGACCCCACTTCAGGCGTATAGGAAATGAGCCCGGCCTCGCCATAGGACCAATCCACGGCATCACCATTCACGCCGTAACCTATCGTTTCATAACCAGTGCCTACTTGATAGCCGTTGTATTTCGACATTTCCCAGCCAATTTCCCTAATGGTGGTCAAATCAGGTTCGTCAGGAAGAGTTCCATCTCCCCAGGAATGGATCAATACATTTGAATAGGCATGGTAATGCAGTACGTTTGAAAATTCGTGGTCCAAAATAAAATCCCGCACAGCTTGCGTTTCCGGTTCAGAAAACGCAGAATCACCCCTGAATGTCGATGAACAAGGGTTAGGTGAGGAACCTGAATTATCGGCTCCCCACTCATAACCGTAATTGCGGTTTAAGTCCACTCCACGTTGGGTGCCGTCGCCGCAGCCTGTATCCCTGCGATTCTTGCGATGCATGCCGCCGCCATTGGGCGCAATGGTTTCATTGTAAACATAACCATCTGGATTGATCACCGGGATGAACCACAATTCCCGATTGTTTACAAGATATTCCGCTACAGCATTTGTAGAATAATTTTCACACATCCATTGTACAAAATAGAATTGGTTCATCATGCCCAACGGTTCCCGGGCATGAGTGACTCCCGTAAAAAGAATTTCAGGTTCAGTTTCATTAATATCGGGATTATCAGAAACTTTATAGGCCCAAATCGTGCGGCCCTCGATGGATGTACCGATGGAATCTTTTACAGAAATAAAATAAGGAAATTGCAAAACCAAGGTGTCCATTTTTTCTACAACTTCGCTAAATGTATAATTGCCCAGCATGGAACCCAGTTCAAAATCCCGGGTGACGTCTGGTACGTTGCGGTCCATGAAATGCTGGGTCATATTCGTGATTAAAATGTCGTAGGGTATTCCCATTTCTGCAAGCCTGCTCGTTTGCTCCATACTCGCAACCACATCAATATAAACACTTGCTTTGATGTGCACATGGTCCAGGGGAATACCTTCATTATGCAGTGCAGACAATGTAGCCTGGTCCGTATTCCACACACGCACAGATTGGTAAATATCATTCGCCGATATCTGGTATACGATATTTAACATAATTAAAAACCGCAGGAAAATCTTCATAATAGAACTATGTATTTTCTTTGAGCCAGTCTGTGGTGACTGACTTGGGACGGGTAATGGGAATTCCCAGGGCACGGTTGATGACCATCTGGGCAATCATACCCATGGCACGGGATACACTGAAAAGTACCGTATAGTATTTGAATTCCTGCAAGCCATAATAATAGAGCAGTGATCCTGAAGCGGCGTCTACATTGGGCCAGGGATTCTTGGCTTTACCCTGTTCCTGCAAAACAGGCGGAACCACATCAAATAGCAATTTCACAATGTCAAAGATATCATCATCATGAATATATTTTTTCCCAAATTCGACGAAGGCCGTAAAGCGTGGATCAGGACAGCGCAGCACAGCATGCCCATAGCCAGGAATGACGCGCCCATTATTCAAGCGATCCCAGCAAAATTGCGTCAGTTCTTCTTTGGATGGTGCAACATTAAAATGATTAAAAATCTTTAAAACAAATTTTAAACATTCCTGATTTGCCAAACCATGTAAAGGGCCGGCCAAACCATTTAACCCGGCGACGACTGAATAATATGGATCAGACAAGGCAGACGCAACTGTGTGGGCTGCAAAAGCGCTAACGTTTCCGCCTTCATGGTCACAATGGAGCATAAAATACAACTGCATCAATTTTTTGAATTGTCCGCTGGGATCATCTATTCCCGTCATATGCACATAATTTTCTGACCAATCTAATCCTGGGTCATGATCAATCAATTCCCCTTTATTAAAATGAATCCTGTAAATACCAGCTGCCAACCCCGGCAGTTTAGCCAGGAGATTGATGCCATCTTCTAAACAATATTCCCAATATGTTTCTCTGGAAACTCCTTCATCATATTTTCTGCGAAAAACACTTTCCCGCTGCATGACCATAATTCCCGTACTGAACATGGTCATTGGATGTGAATCAGCAGGCATATTTTTCATCACATCCCAGACATATTCAGGAACCACAGCTTGTTCTGAATATTGCGATTTTAAATCGGCTAATTCTTCTGCGTTTGGCAGATCACCTGTAATGAGTAAAAAGAAGACTTCTTCCGGGCGCAAATGAGTGATTTCTAAAAGTGGGTGATCTCGAATAATCAACCCTGTTTCCGCAGAGACAGAAGAAGTATCACACACAAATCCACGGACACCACGCATACCACCATACGCCTGTGAAACGGTTACATCGCTTATTTTCTTTGCGCCACTGTTTTTTACAAGATCCAGTGCTTCAGTTTGCCACTGGGAGATTTTTTCAGTTAGTTTTTTCTTTAATAATGTCATTATTTTTCTTTTCTATTCATTAAAACAACGTGTCACTAATCCTGAATATATCTTTGGAAAGAAAAATGTAGATTTTTGCGGCATGGTTTCACCTGCTTCTGCAATTGCAAATATTTCTTGCAACGCAGGCGGTTTTATAAAACACGCAACATCATAATTTGATTCTTCTTTTAATAATTCCAATGTTGGTTTGTTTCCGCGCATGTATGATATTTTTTTAAGATCCTCTTGGTTGCGAGTATCAATATTGAACACATCTTTCATGATAAACGCATGCATAATATTCGTATCCAATTCCCGGGACGTTTTGCACTGGTCGGTAAACATACTATTTAACTTATCCCAGCTTCGGAAATTTAACAATAAACCTGTATCACTTTCCCGATGGTAAACACCCATTTGACCTTTTTTTGATCCATCCATTTCAAATGGTTCAAGAAGCAGTTTCGGGCCGGAAAATATTTCCATGCTAAAATGGGTTTTTAGTTTTTCAATAATTTCATTATGCGCAATATCAATCCCACTCAACAATCGATGTGTAGGTAAAACGCTCATTCCAGGATTACTGCTGTTGACCAATGCGACCATGACCTTATCTGATCCACTCAATTCCGGATGATTATGATTATATCGTAATGCAGTTTTGTAACGATGATGCCCATCGGCGATCACGACATTTTTTCCCATTAAACAATTTTTGAAATTTCCGATCATTTGCGTATCTGTAATAACCCACAGTCGAGTTCGGATATAGTCAAATATCGAATCTATCTCCGGATCAGTGTTTAATGAATTATAGATCTTTTCCAAAACCAATTCTTCATCCTGGTAGCACATGAAAATCTGTCCCGAATTGGCTTTCGTCGATTCCATAAGCTTATAACGGTCGTCCAAGTGTTTTTCAATTGTCTGCTCATGGGGCAGAACAGTCTTACCTAATTCTGATAATTCCAATGCACAGATACAACCTACTCGATCTACCATTTTTCCATCTTGTTCAAACGATTGGGAAAGGATATAAATTGCTTCTTCAGACTCTCTTTTAAGTACACCTTTTTGCTGCAAATCAACAAGAGCTTTTGATGCATTAATATATCTTTTTTCCCCTTCAGAACGATTTAAATTAATTCGGATATAGTTATACGGCGAAGCATCATAATATTCATTTTGATTAGTAGCCGTTATTACATCATAAGGCGGAACGATCACTTTTGTGAAATCAGCGATCAGATCATCATTATACCGCCAGCCTTTAAATGGTGAAATATGTGCCATATTTATAACTTATACGTTTGATCTTTCTGAAATCAATTCTTCAACTTTTTGTTTTACACGCATAGATGCTTTACCATCCAATTTAAAAAATATTTTATCCCGATCAGTTTTTTGAGCATTTTTCATTTCAACAGTTGGTTTTAATGCTAATTTGATTCCTGCCTGCAATTCATCGGGTGTATTGATATGCACAAAAGAATCCTTCAAATAATCACGATTATCAAAACCAAGAAGTGCTTCACCATCGGAATGCTTTAAACTTTCCTGATCAAGGTTATAAATTATACCAGTCTTACCTGTCGCTAAAAATTCGGTGATCGCCCCGGAAGCTTCTGAAACCAATGTATCTGCAGCATATAATAATGGCAGAATGTTGTAATCATCTTTGGGGATGATAACAGCATGGTCATATTGCTTTATGCGATCTTCAAAAATCTTATGCTGATTATGTGATGCATATTTTCCCAGCCAGGCATAATGATGAAGTTTGATAATCAGGTTATATTCTGTAGTCGCTTTAAAAATTGCATCTTTTAAATCATTTATGCAGGTGGGTTTATACGTCGGCGCGAAAAGTACAACAGGTTTTTTAGGATCAAAACCTAATGATTTCAAAATCTTATCTCTATCGAAATTCCCTGCTGTAAAATAAGGATCCATTTTAGGATAACCCACTTTAGCAACTTTAGAATTCCCAATGCTGTCAGACGCCATTAATGATTGCACAGATTGTTCACCTTCAACAAAAATAATATAGCTATGATCTGCGTGTTTTTTTAATTCCCTGTAAGTGACAGTCTTGGTAAATATTATGCCATGATAAATCAGGCAAAGTATTGCAGCTCCATATTTTTTTTCATCCACCACATCCGGTGCGAATACAACGTCAAACTTTTCATTTTCATCGCTTATTCGATGTCCTTCATTTTCAAATTCCTGCAAATATTTTTTGGTATGATCTTTATCGAATAAACCAAACGCCCGTTCAACTTCATGTGTTAATGAAAGGGCAACATCATATTCAGTATCACTTTCAAAGAGCTCAATTAATGGATCAAACGCTGCTTTATGGTACAGGTAAAACATTTTGAATAATACTTTTGTCTTGGCCATGGTACTTACGCCTGGCTCCTAGCAATCATTTTACGAATCTGGTATTTGCGAACAATATTTTGCGGCTTGCGTTTGAGATCATTCTGCAATCCATCCGCTAAAATTTCTGCTATCCCTGCAACAACGCGATTAGCAGATTGCCCATCGGTATAGGGATGAATCTCCTTTAAACAGCTTTGTCTATTAACCGAAAACTCTGCGGGGTTATTGAGGCTTTGTTCGATTGCTTCTTCAAGTTCATCCGAGTGTTGAATATTGATGCCTTTATCTTGGCGAGCAATGGCTCGGTATGTAATCAAGGGTCTGTCAAAAGGTAAAAATTCATAGGCAACAGATGATGTGTCTGTGATCATCATATCAGCGCCAGCCATAATGGGTAAAATATTGTGTACATCTGCGACACAAAAATTTTCACTCTCTAATTGACTATATTTTTCTTGAATCGATTTGTTCATTAATGGATGAAATTTAATTATCCAGTTATACTTACCAATATTCAAGTTTTTGATAGAGTCCAGCAAATCCGGCGCCGAGGTATACTTGGGTGGAAAAGTAGGCGCATACAGAACAACCGGTAAGTCGGGATTTAAGCTGTATTGTCTAATCAATTGCTTTTTCTGTTCGGTAAAATCCCACTGCTTGTTATAGACAGGGTCTAGTTTTGGCCAGCCTGTTTCCCTGACCAAAAAATGCTGTTTTTTATTAGCGATAATAGAAAATTGTTCTGTCATGACAGGGCCGGTCGTACAATATAGATCAAAGAAACCCGTTATGTTATAAAAGCCCTGGACTTCCTCATCCATTCCATGAAAAATTTGCACTTTCAATCCTGGCCAGAAATGGGGGACGACATTACCAGGTACAAGCATAGCATCTGGATCATATCCTAATACATCTTCATTGGATTTTAATTCCTCCCCAGGGCATGAATAATTTTTTGCTGAACTGGCTGTATACCATTTGACTGTTCCACAATCCAAATCAGAAATCGTATCTTGTATCGGTTCAAGGATTGAAAACGAATATGGCTTGGTAACAAAAAATAAATACTTAAGATGAGCCTTGTTCATTGCTCACTATATAGTAACCTGACCAAATCTCTGTGTTTGGGCGAAAAGTTGCCTAAATGCAAGGCGCAAAAAGTTCTGAAACCGGAGTGTACTATAGTACACGAGGATTGCATAACTTTGTAGCAATGTAGAAGATGGGTGAGTTTTCGTTCAAACACTGTATAATTCTTTCAAAATGCCTAAAACATCATCCGTCGTCAAATCCACTACATTATTATCCATTCTTCCTTTAGTAAAAGATTCTTCAGCTAATTTTGGCAGTTGATCCTCTGGGATTCCCCATTCATCCAGCGTATAAGGCACTACACCTTTAGGGATTTCTTTAATCGTTTGCTTCAATTCATCGTACGTCAATCCATTATTTTTACAAATACGATCAAGCGGTTCTTTGATCAATTTCCCATTTATGTCTAGTAAAGGTAATAAACTGATAGAAGACGCAACGCCATGGGGTATTCCATAATGGATAGTCAACGGGTAACTCATTGAATGAGCGGCGGCTGTAGTGGTATTGGAAAATGCTAAACCGGCAACTGTGGCAGCTTTCAATAGGTTTCTGCGAATGTCCAGATCACCAGGCTTTTTTTTCAATATCGGGCCATTTTCTAGAATCGAGCATATGGCAGATATGGCAAAATCAGTTGATGTGGGATTGGCATTCTTATTCCAAATAGATTCAAAACTGTGGCTTAATGCATCCATGACAGTCGAGATAGAAATATCAAGTGGAAGAGATAATGTTAAATTGCCGTCCAGTATTGCTACTTTTGGATATAAGCTTGGATGTGAAATGGAGTATTTCTTTTCTTCTTCCATATTCCATATTGTACCCCACATGGTTACCTCACTCGCTGTGCCGTGAGTAGTCGGCAGAAAAATGGATGGAATTTCTTGCGGATACGAACCCTTATATTCAATTAATTCATTAATATCTGTCTTTTCCAAACTCAGGTGGGCTATAACAACCTTTGCCAGGTCCATGGCCGAACCGCCTCCTATGCCTATAACACCATCAAACATATTTCCTTTACAAAATTTTACAGCATTATTACAATTTTCAAACGTTGGATTACTTGCTACATCACTAAAAATAGCCTCAGGGTCAAATTTAGAATCAAGGTGTAACCGTTTTCTGTTCCCAGGTGATGTTATTATGATCGAGGAAGAAATTTTTAAATCATAAATCCTGAAGTTTAATTCACGCAGCCAATCTTCAGTTTTAATAATTCTTACAGGATTATAATAATTTGACATAGTTGAATCTGAAAATTACTTATCCAGAAAGGACATAAAATTATCTTTATTATGCACAGGTTTGATAGTCGGCCTACCCAGGTCTGCCCTTGAACCCGGTCTAATTTTAACTTCAAGAAATGATGGCCCATCACCTTGCATAAAATTATTGATATTTGTTTTTAATTCAGCGGTTGTTTCTGCCATGAACATTTTACTGGATCCAACAGCTTCAACTATGGCTGAAAGATTTACGTTTTTTGCAGCTGTATCCTGTCCGCCTACAGATTCATGGACTTCGTTATTCATTAACACGTGACGGAAATTTTTCGGGTTCAAACTCGCGATAGATGTGAGGCTACCCAAGTGCATTAACATAGCTCCATCGCCATCAATACAAACCACTTCTCGATGGGGTTTAGCCAAGGCAATGCCCAAGGCAATGGATGAGCAATGACCCATGGAACCCACAGTCAGGAAATCCTGTTGATGAGATTGACCATTTTTTTCTCGAATCTCAAATATTTCACGGGATGTTTTTCCTGTTGTAGAAACAACAATTGCATTTTCATCTAGATTTTCCAATACAATCGCTAAAGCTTCTTCCCGTACCATGCGCTGATCTTCAACTTTTTGAATTTCCTTACCATATTTTTCAAATGTCCCTTTTTTGATCAAGAGGACGAAAGGCCTGCTTTCACTTTTTGCAATTTCAACGGCATTTGATATTTTCGAAGCAAATTGTTCATCATCTTTTGAAATTGTTTCAAAAGGAATATCCATCGTTTCCAGGAGTTCTAATTGAATTTTTCCCTGTTTCACATGCTGCGGTTCATCCTTAACACCCGGCTCACCCCGCCAGCCGATCATTACCAGCATAGGAATAGAATACACATCCGGGTCACAGAGTGATAATAACGGGTTGATTGCGTTGCCCAACCCTGAATTTTGCATATACACCAAAGGTAATGACTTACTTGCCAGATAATTACCCGCTGCCAATGCAACAGCATTGCCTTCATTTGCTGCAATGATATGCTTGTCGCTTGGAATACGATCATCAATACAAAGACAAAATTCTTTCAGCAGAGAATCAGGAACACCTGTAAAAAAGTCAACTCCGTAGCTGGTTAACTGATTGTAGAAATCAGTCGGATTTACGGCCATTAATTGACCTCAGGGATCAGGGTAATAATATCCTTAATGGACATGCAGTTTTCGTCCGATGCTTCCTTGGCTCTGCTGTTTTCCAAAATGGATTGTGCAGCTGACATCATTGCCGGGTATGCCGAGCGCAGTAAATGATTAGCATAGATAATAACATTGACACCCAAGTCCTGAAATTCTGCTTCAGTCATGTGGGCATAGGTTGAAGGTACTACAACCAGAGGAACTTTTGATTCAAACTTTTGAAATTCCTTGCAGAATTCGATGATTTCCTGGCCATCTTTTTCCTTGCTGTGAATCATAATTCCATCAGCGCCGGCAGCAATATAAGCTTCTGCTCTTTTGAGCGCATCAGCCATTCCTTTTTGTAAGATCAGGCTTTCCACTCTAGCGACAATCATAAAGTCTGCTGTAACCTGGGATTGCTTGCCTTCATGGATCTTTTGGGAAAAATGTTCGATTGAATCCTGTTGTTGGGGAACTGTTGTGCCAAAAAGTGAATTGCGCTTATCGCCTATCTTATCTTCAATAATGATGGCTGAAACACCCAGTCTTTCCAGAGTTTTTACCCTGAATTTGAAATGGTCGATCCTGCCGCCGGTATCGCCATCTACAATCATGGGTTTTGTCGTGACTTCCAATATTTCTTCAATTGTAGAAAAACGGGAAGAAAAATCAACCAATTCTGTATCGGGCTTTCCTTTGGCCGTTGAATCGGTGAGACTGCTTTCCCAGATACCGTCAAATTCAAATTTTTTGCCATCTTTTTCAATGCTTGTTTTTTCTACAATCAGTCCCGTTAGACCATTATGCGCTTCCAAAATCCGCACAATTGGTTTTGCATCAATCAACCGTCGCAATGTTTTCATCCGTTTTCCGGGAGTAATGCCTTGAGCTTTCACGGCAGTAATTAGATCTGTTGAAGAAATCCCCTCTGTATATTTTGGTTCTACAAGTTCACCGCCCCATTCAGCTAATGCATCAATGACCCGTTGGCGAACTTCTCGCTGGACACCCGTTTTCCAGTCATCCCCATGAACCACATAGTCTGGCTTAATTTTCTTCAAATTTGGAACATAGTCCAAGGTTTTCTGGGGAATCACGTTTTCTACACCTTTCAAATTTTCAACGATCAGTTTTCGCTCGTCGAAGGCAATCAAAGGTAAACGCTTATAGCTGGCAATTGCTTCATCCGTCAATAAACCAATGACCACTTTGCCCAACTTGCATCCTTCAGCAATAATATTCATGTGGCCCTGGTGAATCAGGTCAGCAGACATACCTATATATACAGTTTTAGATTTTTTACTTGCTGTCATAATTATTCTGGTTTAGTGTAATGGATTAAAATCCTTTTTCTGCAATTGAACCATCATGCAGCCCAGCATCATAATTTCGCTCCGGAACTTGCCAATTTCCATAACGCAGGGAAAGATATTCTTCAGTATGATTTGGAATATTGATTGTACGTCCTTCCCATTCAATTGTACTCAATGAATCGTAAAATTTCCTGTCCACGTGCTTCAATGCATTGCTGTCCACCCAGCGGTATTTATCCCGCACAGGATAGACGCAAAATAAATCCACGTGAAAATTGATCTGTCTTATTTTTTCCCATGGAGTTTTCACTTTAATCACACGCATATCTCCTGGAATCCAAAGAGATTGGATGCGCCTTCGTTTAATCAAGTATTTGGGTAAAAAATCTTTGCGCAGTTTCATGATTTCATCGGCAGAATCGGCAGGAATACCCAAGTCGGCATCATAATCCCAGGGGATTAAATCACCGTCGCGGATAATGCCTAGCAGTGTACCCGCTTCCAGCCAGTATTTATACTTTTTCTCATTTAATATATCGATCGTCCTCAGCAACATGTTTTTCATACGCTGGTGATAATTCCCTTTTTGGAGTTGAATTTTATCCAGGGGAGATGCATTGATCACTTTTTTGTATTCAATATTTTCCAAATCTGAATCATTAATGATGGTACTGTCATCAATACTGGCAATCCATTTCAAGTTCGGATTTTTCCAGTCACTTCCAAAACGTATATTTAAATATTCTTCTGTATATTGCGGAATGGGGAAAGATTTTCCATCAATCAAAATTTCATCCAATGTGTCATAAAACTTGCTATCTATTTCTTTGCAGCTGCGTTTATCAACCCAGCGGTAGTTGTTGTCTGCTTTATACTTGGGCGTAATGAAAATATTGAATGCTTTTTGCTTATGTTTCCACCGACTCAATACAGCCAGGCGGCAATAATCACTTTTTATCCATTCACGCCCGGAGCGATCGAGAACTAATTGAAAACGGTACGCTAAACCTAATTCATGCTCTAATGTCAGCAATTGAGAAAAATACTCACCAGGAATACTTAAACGCACATTCCTGTCATCGAGCAGATCCAAACCCATCTTTTTCCCCATTAAGGCCAATAGTGTTTTGGTATCCAGCCAAAAGGGGATATTATTTTTCTTTAATAGTTTTACAGTGGTTGAAAAAAGATTTGTTTTTACCTGGCGCGTAATATCCATGTACAGATTAAAATAATTTCCTAAAATTAAGTAAACTGAATATTGTAAAGATGGCTATACAGCCCATCTTGCTGAATCAGTTCATTATGGGTACCCATTTCCTTCATTTGGCCTTTATCCAGTACGATAATTTTATCCGCATTTGTCACCGTGGACAGGCGGTGAGCTATAACCATCACTGTACGGTCAGCCATGAGCGTTTCCAGCGCTTCCTGCACCAGGCGTTCCGATTCAGTATCGAGGGCTGATGTCGCTTCATCAAGGATCAAGATCGGCGGATTTTTCATGATGGCACGGGCGATGGCCAGGCGCTGTCTTTGTCCGCCGGAAAGTTTCACACCTTTTTCACCGATGATCGTATCCAAGCCTTCCGGAAGTTCATTTATAAATTCCAGTGCATTGGCTGCTTTGGCAACAGCAGTTACCTGTTCATCATCAATATCTTGCTGGCCATAGGCAATATTGGCCCTGACTGTATCATTAAACAGAATTGTTTCCTGGGTAACGACACCCATCAAGCTCCGTAATGAATGTAACGTAACATTGCGAATATCCAGCCCATCGATAGCAATAGCGCCTGTGCTTACATCGTAAAAACGTGGGATCAGGTCTGCTAATGTGGATTTGCCGGCGCCGCTGGGTCCCACCAATGCCACCACGGATCCTTTTTCTATTGTAAAAGAAATTTCGTCTAATACAGTATCATTGTTTTCATAGCTGAAGCTGATGCCATCAATTTGAATTTTGTTTTCAAATGAATTGATCTTTTTTGCATCAGCTCTATCATTAATAGAAACAGGAGTGTCTAAAATAGAAAATATGCGTTCAGCAGACGCGGCTCCGACTTGGAGCTCAACGTTCACATTACTCAATTTTCTTAATGGATCCATCATAGCGAAGATCAGCAGAATAAAACGTAAAAAGTCTTCGGGTGTTAACCCTTTTCCGCTCAATACTTCAACCCCGCCAACCCAGAGGAGCAAAACACCCATCATAACGCCAAGTGTTTCAGTTATAGGTGATGCCAATAATCGCAGCTTCGCCCGCCGCAGGATCAATCTAAAATATTGGTGTGTCTCTTTAAAAAACCGGTTTACTTCGTAGTCTTCCATGGCAAAAGCTTTAACTACGCGGATGGATGATAATGTTTCGGTAATAATATTGGTGATTCCCGCAATCATAGCTGCTGTGCGCTTGGATTTGCGGCGAATGCTCCTGCCGATGGTCAAAATAGTAAAACCTGCAATTGGAACTATAACTATAGACATTAAGGCTAATTTCCAACTAATAATAAACAATAACGTGACAAACGCAAGGAGGTTGATGGGTTCTACGATTACATGATGAAAACTTGCTCCCAAAGCGCGACGGAGATTGGCAACATCATTAATTACAATTGATGTTAATTCACCCGATTTATTTTGGTTGAAATAAGAAAGTGACAGAGAATTAAAATGCCTATAAAGACTATTACGCATTTCTGTGATTAAATGGTATTGTACCAATGTCATGGAGATATTTTTGAAATAGAGAAATACATTTTTCGTCAAGAAAACCACCATAATGGTCAAACAGAGAACTTTCAGTGTATCATAGGGAGTATCACGTAAAATCAATCCATTGGTCCAAAATTTCAATTTGTCATTCAAGGTGAGTATACCTTGTTCGGCTAGTTTTGCCTGTTCAGCAATTAAATGTCCGAAATCCATCAAAATATTATTGATCAATGATGCTGTCAGCCAAATGGACGCACTGTTCAAGACGACATAAACTATGGCAGCCAAGGATGATAACAGCAGGTATGGCCAATGGGGAATGACCAGTTTGAACATGCGTTTATAGAGGGATTCGTTCATGATCGGATTTGTTATGCGGTTTGGCGTCTGATAATTTACACTGCTTTATATAGACAGTAAAAATTTATGCTTTTTTCGGTTTATATACCATTTTCATGTGAGGAATGTCTGCTTCTAAAAAAATGTCCCCAACTCCTTCAAAATTCAGTTTTTTATAAAACGCAATGACGTGTTCCTGGGCATTCAAATATATGAATTCTTCATTCCATAATTCTTGCAATGTAAACTCCACAAGCGCAATTCCTACGCCTTGCCCGCGGTGTTGTTCCGGTACGGCAAAGCGCTCCAATTTCACTCCTTCTTCTGTATACCGCCAACGCGCCGTACCGACGGCTTGGCCGTCCTCCACAGCAAGAATATGAGTAGCTGTATCTTCATATTCATCCAATTCAATCTCGCGGGGTACATTTTGTCCTCTGATGAATACTTCTTCCCTGATAACACGAGCCTGCTGGTATTCATCTTCAGTTTCGATGTATTTAATATTCAGCATACATTTGCATACTTAATGTAATTTCGTAATATTAACATATGCGTCATAAGAAAAAACAGATAATTGTTGTAGGCGACAGAGTGCTCATTCAGCCCGACAAGGGAGAGAGTAAATCTGCAGCCGGACTCTACCTCCCGCCCAGCGTCCTGGAGAAACAGGAAATCCGCGGCGGCATCATCGTAGAAGTCGGCCCCGGTATACCTGTCGGCAATCCCGATGAGGTGGGTGATGAACCCTGGAAGACAGAAACACATGGTGGTATCAAATATATTCCTACTCAAGCAGAGTTGGGAGATTATACGTTATTCCTGAATAAAGCAGCCATTGAGATCAAAGTAGAAAAAGATAATTACCTTATTGTGCCACAATCGGCCATCCTGGTCCTGATCAGGGACGACCTGAACAGCCTTACAGAGTAAAGGTCAGCATCAGCCAGCTGTAGTCTAACTGACTGCCGCCCTCTTCCCAATAACGGGCAAAGCCCTGCTGCAACACTCCGCCAAACCCTAATTTTTTTGAAATAACAACATCCAATTCTGTCCCCAACGGGTCAGATTTTATACCATCCTTAAAATCGTGATAATGCATATTCAGCTTGAAATCACCGGGGAGTGATAAAACTGTTTTCACATTCCACTCATTCAATCCGATTTGGGAGTTGTCATTGAAACGGGTGTGGTTATCGTAGTAACCGTGGTATTTATGGCCGGCACCCCATGGATTTGCAAATCCTTCATAATTATCTTCTGTATTTGGATCATCCCCTGAAAAATATTCTTTACCAAAAGATACTTTTGATATAACAGGTAATCGAGAAAGATCTAAATGGAAATTAAATACATTAAAATTTGCATCAATTTCCGAAATGGAAGATGATTGATTGAATTTTCCGCTCTGAATGGCAAATTCTCCTTCAAACTTTGCAAAAAGAAAATTGAAAGCCCACCTGGATCCCATAGTTGATCTTTCAATTTTTACCGATTGATCAGTAAGGAATGTTTCGTCTTTAATATAATTATACCAGTACAGATCGAAGACATTCATATCGATAAAAGGAAGGTGATTCATCAATGGTGATAAATAAATACCATTAATTCTTTCATCATAATAATCTGAGTCAGCAGTTTCGGAGTTTTCTTCATTAATCAAATGAAATAAGTTTATTGAACCAAATCTGTTTTTAGTGAAGGAATGAACTCCTTCAAACGATCTTCCATAATTATTCCAATTATTTTTACTGAACAACCTTTGAGCTCCCAATGGCATTTCGAAACGTCCAAATCTCATGGACCAATTGCGTTTCAGCAAATTATTTACCTGAAAATATATCTGATGAAATTCGATCTTGACTCCTGAAGCTTTTGATAAACCGGCAAAATTGTCTTCTCCACCTAATAATCTGGAATCCTGAAGTTGAGCAAAGCCTGTAATAGGGCCCTCAACCAATCTCAAACTGATTCTAGACCGAGTATAATGAAATGTGTTTCTTTCTCTTGTATAAATTGAATCTGTATTTTCAATATCCTTGTCTGTTTCCAACCGGTAGCGAAAATCAGCTTGCCATTCCAGGTCAGCCGCAAAGATCGAACTTAAGAGTACAAGAACTGAAAAATATTTATTCATCAATTGGTCCCTCCCAGATAATGGGATAAATTGATTCGCCAAATACACCTACAGATTTATTGTAAAATTTCTCCAGATCATCTGAATTAAATGGATACTTGTTTGCATCACCTTTATTAGTATTCCCAAAATAATTGGCTCCGTATTGGTCTATAGATTCAGGGTCTCGAACCACTCGCACAGGATGAATTCCAGCTTTCAGAGCTGCAATGATATCTGTATCGGAATCGCCATAAAATAAATCTAGTCCAAGTTCATTCATTTTCCGATGCTTGGATGTGTACCTGATACTATTTAGTGTATCCTTGGGCATGAAAAATAAATCCACATCCTTTTGCACCTCGTAGCCTAAAATGCCAGTTAAATATTCAGCTAATATCTCCCCATTCTTTCCCGGGCGGGCGGTGATGAAAAAGACCTCATGGCCATTCCCTCTAAAGAAATGAACCAGTTCAATAGTGGGTGTAATAGGAATAGAAAAATTGTGATCGTTGGCATTGATCCAGCCGAAATCGATTGGCAGTCCATGTTCCTTAATGTGCTGCTGGAACATGGGCTCACTAAACAGCACAGTGTCATCTATATCAAAACCTACTTTCAAGATGCCAGGCTGGGCGAAACCCATACATGTAGAAAACAGGACTACTGTTAAGCAGCGAATCATGTTAATACGTAAAGTGTTTGATCTGCTCACCTTCATTGCCAATATGGCTCATGGCATTGATACCAATCTCCAAATGAAGGTCGACATATTTCTGGGTGACTTTTGAATCAGACTCGGATGTTTTTATACCTTCCGGTGTCATGGGTGTATCAGACACAAGGAGGAGTGCTCCGCGGTCAATGCCATTGGCAAAACCGACGACAAATATTGTAGCTGTCTCCATATCAATCCCAAGGACGCGAACTTTTTGCAAATAGTTTTTGAATTCTTCGTCATATTCCCATACTCGCCGGTTCGTTGTATAGATCACTCCTGTTCGATATTCCAATTCTCGTTCTACCAATTTATCGGAAACATATTTATGGATCTTGAACGATGGCAGCGCCGGGACCTCTTTTGGAAAATAATCATCACCAGTTCCTTCACCACGGATGGCAGCACTGGGAAGAATAAAATGGCCAATATCAGTAGAATGCTTAAGTCCTCCGCACTTTCCCAAAAATAATACACCTTTTGGACTAACGGCTGAAAGTAAATCCATAATCGTTGCGGCGTTTGAACTGCCCATACCAAAATTGATGATACTTAAACCATCTTTATTCGTTGCCGATGTCATGGGTCCGCCACGGCCATTTACTTCTGCACCAAAAGTTCCAGCAAACTTATCGACGTAATTCTGAAAATTGGTCAATAGGATCCATTCACCAAACCCTTCAACGGGTGTTCCGGTATAGCGGTTGATCCAGTCTTTTACTATATCTGCTTTTGATTTCAATCCTCTACCTCTAATGATATGGGGCAATGGTCAGAGCCCATGACTTCGTCATGTATTTCCGCGTCCAGAACTTGATTAGTAAATCCTTCATTTACAAAGAAATAATCAATGCGCCAGCCCACATTTCTTGATCGTGCACCAAATCGATATGTCCACCAGGAATAGCGTTCCGGTTCCGGATGAAATAATCTAAATGTGTCCACCCAGCCGTTCTCAACATATGTATCCAAGCGCTCCCGTTCGATAGGCATGAATCCACTTGTTTTAATATTTTCTTTTGGCCGGGCTAAATCGATTGGATGGTGGGCAGTGTTCCAATCACCGGTTACAATCACATTATTTCCTGATTCCACCTGTTCATTGATCATAGGCAATAAGTCATCATAAAAATTCAATTTATATTGTAATCGTTCATGATCACGCTGGCCATTTGGAAAATAAATATTATATAATAAAAAGTTTGGGTGTTCTGTAACGAGGACTCGCCCTTCACGGTCATATCTATCCAGGCCCAACCCTTCCTGGACATAAAGCGGTTCTTCTTTACAATACGTTGCCACGCCACTATAACCTTTTTTCACTCCGGAGTGCCAATAAGTATGATAACCATGGCCTTCCAATAATTCACCGGGCAATTGATCTACATGTGCTTTGGTCTCCTGCAAACAGAGGATGTCTGGATCGGCGTTCTCCAGCCATTCGAGGAAGCCTTTTTTATTCACAGCCCGGACGCCGTTAACATTCCATGAAATTAATTTCATAAGGGCATAAGGTTATAACAATGCTCGGACAATATGCAAAATGATTCCTAACTTTTACACTATGGAAGTCGACGAAGTTAAAGAATTGATTCAGGCCGGAATTGCAGATGCCCACATTGAGGTCATTGATACCACCGGTACGAAGGATCATTTCAGCGCAATCGTGATTAGCGATACTTTCTTAGGGAAGAACATGGTGCAACAGCATCAGATTGTTTATAAGGCATTGGGCAGTTTGATGACAAATGAAATTCATGCTTTGCAGCTGAAAACCTTAACCAAAGATCAATGGAAAAAAGAAAACAATTAGGAGTTTATTATGAGTTTAAAAGAACAGATTATTAACGATATTAAAACCAACCCCATCATGCTGTATATGAAAGGTACTCCTGAAATGCCGCAATGCGGTTTTTCCAATGCAGTGATTCAAGTGTTAAACCATTATGGTGTGGAGTATAAAGCTACAAATGTATTGACCGATCCTGAAATTAGGGTCAAGCTGTCAGAACATTCCAACTGGCCGACGATACCACAGCTGTTTGTGAATGGCGAACTGATCGGCGGTGCCGATATTACCATTGAATTACACAACAATGGCCAATTGCTGGATGTTTTGGATTCTGCCGGTGAAAAAGCAGAATAATATTTTTGTTCTGACATATTAAAAATATAAATTTGCGACCCTTAATTATTAATGGAAATGGCCCGTTCGTCTAGTGGTTAGGACTCCAGGTTTTCATCCTGGCAACAGGAGTTCGATTCTCCTACGGGCTACAAACTTAAACCCTATCGATCGATAGGGTTTTTTATTTATAAATTCGACTATGAATCTGCCCCTTCATCCAGCTTTGGTCCATTACCCCATTGCTTTGATCACAGCTGCATTTGTATTTCAAGCCATCCATCTTTGGAAGCATAATTGGATCTGCCGTACCACAAGTATGTGGCTGTTAGGATTTGGTGCTGTCATGTCCATGGCGGCTACACTCACGGGAGAAAAGGAAGCAGCTCGTGCCGGCCAGGTTGGCTATGATACCATTGTACTGGAAACAATCCAGCGCCATGAGTTATTGGGCAATATTACTGCTTGGGGCAGTATCACTGTTTTGATATTGTGGATATACTTTTTCTTAAACGATTTGGAAGACCGGCGGGTAGATTACCTGGCGCTGGCATTTCTTGGACTGCTTGCCGGGATTGTTTTGTTCAACAGCTATCTTGGAGGAACTCTTACGTTTATTTACGGTGTGGGGACACCCTGATCATTCCCGTTCAATATAGACTAGGAATGCCTTGGCATTCGTAGATGAGAATAAGCCATAGCCATCCAAAATATTTGATTCCGGTAATAAATATTGATTTTGCCCGGCGGGGTCACCGCTGTAATAATTATAATACGCATCATCCGTCGCTTCCAGGACGACGAGTGTTAATCCATAATAATTGAAAAAGAGCCAACTCATGGGAACCGGCGGCAGGGATACTTGCCACGTAAATGGATTTACGCGATAGGGATCACCGTTGTCATCCCGTAAATAATCTTCCTTCCAAATTTTATACACCAACGAAGTATCATAAATTAAATTGACAAATGTGGAATCATGGATTCCATTGCGATTAAAATCTGCAAATGTTTCACTGTCTTCATTGTATTCTCCATCACCATTCAAATCTTTAAATGGTTCTAAGCCTCTTTGGTAAGCTTCCAAAGCAACAGTGGTTACTTTGATGGTCGCATAATTGTCCGCTTCAAAGTCCAGCATGAATAAGGGAAATGACGCAAAACTCTCTGTATAACAACCGCCTCTTTTATACAAAGCTGTAGAAATTAAAGAAAAGTCGATCAGTTCGTTCAGTGTATCTGGATTATCCATAAAATTCAGCCATTGCAGATCAAAATTTTCTGTGTTTACAGCAGGGACAACTTGTTCCACACCTTCACATTTTTGCACTTCACCTGCGGGGCTGTAATAATCCATTCCGCTGGGAATCGTAGTTTCAGCGCTGACCTCAAATTCACCATACACTGCGTGTAATATATACGTTTCACCAGGTTGGAATATGATTGAATCAGCCGTTAAATAGCGGCCTTTGCGATTGGGAACGGAGGAAACAGGAAATACTTCATTAGTACTTGCTTGAGTAATGGTTACTATCGCATCTGCAATATACAAGTCTTCCGGTTCGACTTCGTCTTCGATGGCGGATGATATAGATATGAAACACGTATCACCAATGGTCCCTAAAGGCAAATTAGCGGGCAGGTTGCAAAAAATAACAAGCTTATCTTCATAAGCAGCAACTGTATCGTCAAACTCACAAGACAGCATCAAGATGGCGAGAATAGGTAATAAGATCTTCTCCATCAGAAATCTATATTTATACCAATTGAAGGGATGATTGGGAAAATGGAAATATCAGTGCGGGTTACCCGGCCTTCGTCAGCTTCATCCACATTGGGTTCTCCAGGGTCGGGGTAACCATTGCCGTTTAGATCATCCTCTTTTATGTTCCAGTCTCCATCATCATCCAGGCCATTGTGTGGATTACCAAGATGGTAGATATAACGAAAAATATTATCCCTGTTATAGCTGTTAATTACCTGGATATACAGGTCCATATCAAATTTCTTAAATTTAAAATGTCGGACTGCACCCAAGTCCAGGCGGTGATATGAAGGGTATCGCCCTGTATTCCTCGAACCTGGGATGGTACCGAAATTGCTGTGTGAGGAATCAAACGTATAATCGAGGTTTTCTACATAATAACCCAATATGGGTGTAAATGCCTGGCCTGTCTGGTAGGACCACTGCCAATTCATTTCCCATTTTTTATTGAAATTATAATTACCTATTACTGTAAAAGCTTGACGTCTGTCCCAATTGGTGTAATATTCGTAATCATCAATACTCTTCCTGGATATTGAATATGTATACGCTATCCAACCGTTTATTTTTCCATACATTTTTTGAGCAAATATTTCCAATCCGTAAGCATAACCGTCGGAAATATCAAACATGTCCGTCAGTTTCTCGTCCGACATCACTTCATCTGTAGATGCTCGTGTTTCAACAAAGGTGAGCATATTTTTCAGGTCTTTATAATATCCTTCCACCTGTATTTTATATATTTCACCAAAATATTCTTCATAGCCCAGAACGATCTGCTTGGATTTTCCAGGGTTAACTGATTCATCAATCGCCATCCAAAAATCCAGGAGTACAGGGTTATAGTCATCCTGGATGGTCATAATGAACTGGTGGTAATTCCCCACTGCAAAATTGATATAACGATCCTCTGTTAACAAATATTTCAAGCCCAGACGAAAATCTGGAAAATATGTATCTGGATGAGCGGTATACATATTCAACCTGAAGCCGGGTTCGATCACCAGGCGTTTGTTCGGAATCCATTTCAGTTTGGAATAAGCTGCTGTTTCCAGCGGCGCTTTTTTTATAGTGAAGAGCGCTGAATCGGCAAAGGTATTATCATAATTAAAACCCAATTCTTTGATATGCCCGCCGAATTTCCAGGTCATTTTCTCATTTTGGAAATAAGTGAGATTAGCTGAACCGGTAAAATCCTGGATGGTATTGTCCTGGACTAGCCCGGACTCTCCTCCCAAATTGAAATATGTAAAAAAGCGGCTACTGGCTAAAAGAAAATTGCCAACGAGTAGATCATTAAATATTCTCCGATAGGCAAGGCTGAATGTTTCGTTCCCCCAATAAGTATCAATACCAATGTCATCATAGTTGAAATCATCAAGTCCTTTATAGAAACTGATACTCAAACGATCTTTGGCAGAAAGATCAGTAAAAATGTGGCCTTGCAGGTCGTAGAAATAATATGGAGGAACATTAAAATCCGAATTTTCCAGAACTTTATCAAAATAAGTTCTGCGTCCGGAGATAAGCCAAGCCCCATTCGGTATGGGTCCTTCAAAAGTGGCTTGGGCTGACAAGATAGAAATATTCATTTTAGCGTCAAATTTATTGCGATTACCTTCACGGCTGGTCACATTAAGTACAGCTGAAAGCCGGCCGCCGTATTCAGCATTGTATCCGCCTTTGATTAGTTCTGCATTTTTTACCGCATCTACAATGAAATTGGAAAACACGCCCCCCAAATGAGAGGGATTATAAACAGTGATACCATCCAGCAGGATCAGGTTCTGGTCAGTATTTCCGCCGCGGATAATTAAACCGGTACTGAATTCAGATTGGGTTAGCACTCCCGGCAATGCTTGTATAGTCCGGAATATATCGGGCTCCAGGATTGAGGGTACAGCTTTGATCTGGCGTGTACTCAAATTGACCCTGCCGGGCTGTATGTTGAACTGGCGCGTTGCTTTTTCTGCGGAAACGTTAATTTCATCCAGTTCAATAATTTCTGTTTTCAGCGCAATATCTATTTTTTGTGTTTTACCTTCTTCCAAAAAAAGTATTTTTTCATATTGCTCAAATCCCAGGAAGGAAACAACAAGTGTTTTTGCATCAGGGCCGAGATTATCCAATACATAATAGCCATTCAGATCGGTGGCCATACCCTGGCCTGTATCGCGGATAAAAACATTGGCGCCTATTAGAGTTTCGCCGGTTTCGGCATCAGTAATGATGCCGTTAATACGCGCACTTTGAGCGAATGTAAAGGACGTTATAAGTAAGAATAAGAGGGGGCTGGAAAGCTTATTTACTTTCTTCAAATGAGCGCAGAATATCCTCAGCATGATTTAAAACATTAACCTTATCATAAATTTTTAAGAGAGTGCCATCTTCATCAATTAAATACGTTTTCCGGCTGGGAAAAAACACACCGTCCGCACCGTAAGATTTTGATACGGATTTATCTTCATCTGTAAGCAAATGAAAAGGGATCTCGAATTTTCTCTTGAATTTCCTGTGGCTGGACGCATTGTCATAACTGACACCAAAGACGACAATTTGGTTGTCTTCGAATGAGCTGTATTCATCACGGATTCCACAGGCTTCTTTTGTGCAGCCCGGGGTAGCATCTTTTGGATAAAAATATACTACTACTTTTCGACCCCGATACTGGGAAAGAGAATGCATTTGGCCGTTTTCATCGGGTAAGGAAAAATCCGGCGCAGGATCACCAATGGAAATGGGCATACTTTTTCCCCAAAGGAAACCAAGCATAAATATTGATAATGTAATGAATTTTATCATAATAAAGCCCGCGAATTTAAAATAATTTAGTCAAGTTTATGCCAAATTCTATTTTTTGGTCTTTTAAAGGAATACTATAAAAATTCATGTGTGTTTTCTTTTCATCTATTTGGTTTTTATTTGCAATCATATTATAGCCACTCAATAGTAACGTACATGTTCCGATACCTATATTTGCAAAAGAAAGAGTATTTTTGTCACTTTTAAAGTATTCTGAATTATTATCTTTTTCAAGATTCATGATACCAAGTGCAATTGAGCCAAATCCAGTTAATAAACCAATTGAGAGAACACGTTTGTTATATTGCCCGTTCTTTAATTGCAGTATATTAAATATATTAACAGCAGTGTTTGTACCACCAAGAATTGTTGAAGAAATACTATATTCAAAAGAAATATTTTCAACCTCTTCATTGGGATCGATAATAGGAGCATAAGTTGGTTGAATCATTGCACATTCCTCTAAAGTTAAACCTGATTCAGAAACCCACAATTCCACATCCCCTATATTCATATCATAAATATATGCATATTGGTATTCGTTATTAATCTGTTCAGCTAATTCTAACCCAGCAGTATTTTCAATTAAATAACCAACAGCACAAATAGTACCATCTTTATCGATGAAACACGGTTTTCGCTGATCAGCGTAATCATAGTTTTTCGGAAAAAGTCCGGCTGTACGATATTCATGCAGCAGATCAATGTTCTTTTTTCTATTTTTCTTTTGGAGTGCTGATAAATCACTTACATCTTTTTGTATAAGTAACTGTTCTACATATTCCAGATGGGTTTTAATTCTTAATTGTTCATCAATATCATCATTTGGTTTTACACCAAATTTTTCGATATAACTGATGTTGCCAATGAGAGTATTGATTTTTTGATTGCCAGCAATACCTCTTTCAATATTGAAGGCAAGTAACACTGTAGTTGAAAAGATCAACAAGATTGTATTTTTCATGGTTCTACCTCCATTTTGCTTTATTTGTCCAAATTTAAAACAAATTCATTTATGATTTATCTAAATATGACAAAGAATTTTTATCAAAACCAATGGGTTCAATTTCAAATTCTGCAAACACCTTTGATGAGCACGTATTCCCTTCCATAAGCATCGTCAACTGATCTGCAGTAATGGGAAACCATGCAAATCGATCTAATAATTTCGCTAACAATTTTACAGGAAGAACGGGAGCAGGAATTGACCACTTATTTTTTCCATACGCTGATGTGATCGTTTTGATCAGTTCTTTCCACGTTACAGTACTTTCACCGCCCACTGTATAGGTTTTTCCAATTGCAGACTCTTTTTCCAAAGCAAGGACAAAACATTTTGCTACATCGATTACATGGACAGGGTTGAAAGCAAATGATCCTGCATTTTTTGGAATCATTCCATTATAAAATAGTGGTGCAGGAATGGGTAAGCTCAACATATCCTTTCTTAATTGGGTACAGAATTCAATAGCTCCCATGGGATCACCAAAAATAAGTGAAGGGCGGAATATGGTCCAATCCAGGGTAGAATTTTTAAGTAACTGTTCAGCGAGATATTTTGTGGTTTGGTAGGGTGTTCCGTTCAATTTGACTCCATTGGCACTCATTAAGATATAGCGTTGCACTCCGACAGTTTCTGCAAGCTTTACTGTTCGCTTAACACCTTCATATTGAAGTCTTTCAAACGTAATCCCTTTTTTTGGAAACTGGCGGATAAGTCCTATATTATAAATCACTGCATCTGCGTTTCCCAGCATTTCTGCAATCAAAGCTTCTTTTTCAATATGCCCTGAGTACACCCTGCATTTGTCAGTTTGCAACAGCTTCGAAGCATTTTGCGGCCGGACCAACACATGGGGTTCGTGACCGGCATGCAATAATTCATCTACAATATAATTGCCAACAAACCCTGAACCGCCGAAAAGTGCTACTTTCATTGATTAATCAAAGTAAATGAGGATAGAATTTTATCTTCAACTGGACCGATCTCAAGTGTCCGGAATTCAATTCCCAGGTTTTTATTTTTAAAAGGAATTACAAACGATCTGGTATGAATCCCCGATGGCCCGTCATAATGGTAATAATCATAAAAATTGCCGGGAATTCCGGCTAATTCAATTTGCTTAATGGGCTCGTGATTATACCAAATTCCGCGATGTTTGTCTTCTTGCTCATTTCCAAACCTGACTAACATCATTGGCTGGTTGCCTAGTAAACGAAACATCACAGCACTGCTGTCTTCCCATTCATCTAGCAAATATGAATCCGGAATTGAAACTGAATAACCGATCTTCTCATTTGTATACTCTTTCCACTCCACTTCACTAATAGACAAATTCGGATGTCCTTCATTGCGGCAGCCAGCTATTAATAAAATTGAAATGATTATGAGAATTATCTTATTCACCATGGATTTATAGTTTTCATCAGTCAAATTGTTCAATTTTAATATTTGCAATTGCCTCTTGAACCAAATCATCAACATTCAATTTTTCTTCTTCAATCAATATATCCTTTAGCCTGGCTTTGGTCGCCGGATGTTTGGGAACAAAAAGCGCGCAGCAATCTTGGTCCGGCAGAATGGAAATATCATAGGTTTCGAGTTCCCGTGCTTTATTGATGATTTCCTGTTTGTCAAATCCGATCAATGGCCGCAAAAGTGGCAAATTGATTGATTCTTCAATCACGCCCATATTTTCCAGCGTTTGGGAAGCAACTTGTCCCAATGAGTCACCGGTTACCAATGCTTTAGCTTTCAGTTTCTTGCCCAGTGCTTCAGCGATACGAACCATGAAACGTCGATAAAGAATAATACGATACTTTTCAGCAGTTAAAACCATAACCTCTTTCTGTATTGGCGCCAATTCAACCAAATGAAGATCGATCTGTGGTTGGAATGACTGCAATTTTTCGATCATTTCCCTGACTTTTTCGATGGAAGCTTCATTCGTATACGGCACAGAATGAAAATGTACAAAAGATACGGCTGCTCCACGTTTCAAAGCATAAAATGCAGCAACGGGTGAATCAATTCCTCCTGAAAGTAATGAAAGCACTTTCCCGCTCGAACCCACAGGCAGCCCGCCTTGACCCTGGATTCGTTCAGTATAAACAAATGCTCTGCCATCCACTACGTCAATGAAGCATGTTTTGTCCGGTTGGCCTAAGTTCACCTTTTTACCGGTTGCTTCTACAATAGCTGCACCAACGTCTTCATTCATCTTTTGAACGCTCTTTGGGAAATCCTTATCCGTCCTCCTGGCCGTTACACGAAATGATTTATAGTCACCATTGGTCATTGCTGTTACAGCTGCTTGGGTGATCTTGTCCATTTCTTGTTCAACTTTCACAGCAGGAGCAAAATAAACCATTCCGCAAACATTTTTTAATACAGCTGTAATTGATCCAATTTCATTTTGCCCGTTTTCATTCAATCGAATAATAAGCCGGCCGAACATGCGGCCGATTGATGAAAATGTATCTGGTGAAAATTGCTTAAGAGCTGAGCGCAGATTTTTTTGCAGCTTTTTTTCAAAAAAGCCGCGGTTCTTTCCTTTTAGCCCAATTTCACCGTAGTGACAAAGAATTACGTCCGGTTTCATAGTCTAAATTTACAGAACAGAGATTGAGAATGAATTAGGTTTGAAAGAGGTATTGAAGCTTGAGGAAGATCTGCCGGCTGTTATGCAGCATATCAAAAGATTCATAACCTTCAGGCCCTTCATCGAAATCAATAGATGAACCAATATAAAAAATAGTAAAAGGGTTGGGTTGATAACTAATTAACGGCTGTAAATCCACAACTTTTTCTATTTCATCATTTACATAATCTTTCTGATAAAAGTATTGTCCAACCATTCTCAAGGAAAAATATTTACTGAATTGATATGTAAATCTTATACGAATACGTTGACCTTTATAATAATAGTTATCATTATTCAATTTTTGAGCATCATTATAATTCAATGATGGGTTGATATTTATATTTGCTGTAGGCTTTAAGCGCAACCAGACACTATAAGATTTTGATCGGCCTATCTCTGGTGTATCCAAATAACGTATGATTGTTTTATTATTGGAACCACGGGTGCCAATGGAGAATTTTTCACCGAAATTTTTATCTAAATCATATGACAAATGCTTTAAGCCAGTGTATAATGAATCCAAATAGTTTTCATCCGTGAAAAAATAGTTAATTTCTCCATCAATACGACCTTTAAACTCCCCACCTGCGGAAGTATAGAACCAGCGTTCTTTGATTTCCATATCATAATTCCACACTCTACCGGTGGCTAAAGTAAATGTATATTTTTCCACCAGATCTGTCTTTGGATATCGAATAAAGGTATAGTTGCCGCCAAGGTTGCGCTCATGGTTCTGTTTGAGGTAACCTGTATCCACTCTGAAAGTGGGTGTTTTTTCAGCAACAAAACAATTGAATCGGTTGTTACGGGTTGACCGGGTCAGTCGTAAAAACATTTGACGTCCATTGTATCTTTCACCATCGAAGTCCGTTGTTAAACTATCGGCATCAAATTTTGAACCATTGATCTCTGTGGACAAAGAGGTGTCGTTGGGTTCTTGTGTCATACTGGCAAAGGCCTGCCAATTAATAAAAATATTTTGATTAAAATAATATATACCATCGGCGCCAATGTTTGTCCCACTTCCCGTTTCATAACGACGATCTGTGATCACACCACCAATATAAGAACTGTTATCCAAAGAATGTTTCAAACGTAAAACATTGACAAGACTTTTACCAGGAGCCACAATTTCGCTACCATTTTCAAAGGGCACAACAATTCCACTTTCTTCATCTAACGCGCTGATCAAGCCATAATCTGTTTTTCCGACTCTGCCCAATATTTTCAAAGCCAAACTGGGATCATTTATTGAGCGTGTATATACAGGTTTTATATTTGGCTGCCACTCATGACCGCCAGCACTAAAAAGATCGCTACCCTCATTAAAAAATGGACGTCGTTCGGGATATGATAGTGCAAAATTATTATTAACATCAAATTGTGTTACATCTGCCTCAATCTGACTGAAATCAGGATTAATAGCAACTTCAATAGTCGTTGTCTGACCTATTGGAATTTTTATACCTAGTGCTAAATCACTATTAAAATCATTTTCTTGAAAAACATTATTACTATCCAATTGTCCACTTTGTGTACCCACCATGCTAGGTAATAATTCAATCGAGCGACTGGATTTAATTCCACTGACACCTTTGAGATATCCAAACTGACAGAGATTACATGGATTATTTCGATCCATTCTAAATGAAGCTATTTTGCGCTTAAAATCATTGCGTGGAAGAGAGCGGAATACGGAAAATCGCCATGTTTGTTCTTCCTTATCGGGGAAACGGAGACTACTGAATGGTACGGCGACCTCTACCTGATAGCCTTCTTCAGTGATGATACCCGCGGATGAAAATATCATATCAAATGACTGATCTTCATTTGTGCCTACTGTTTGACTATCTCCCTGTATACCAAGTGCATTAACCTGGAATTCTACAGCTCTATTAGCATCACCATAAGTATCAATATAAAAACCAGCGTAATCATCATTATATATGCGATCACGCTTGGAAATTTGTGCGCGGATATTTTTAGGATCATCATAGCACTTTATAGCAACATAAAAATTTTTACTGTCATAGGTAACAAATGCTTCCGTTCTAACAATAGGAGGTATGTTTTCACCTGGCATTACCTCCAAAAAATTGTTTATAACATTAGTAGACTGCCAGCCTTCATCATCAAGATGACCATCTATCGTTATGCTCCCCATAGCTCGTGAAACATTAAATACAGGAAGTTGATAAGAAGAAGTCTCTTCAGCTAAAATGTGACTTATTATTAAATAATATAATAGATTTATGCGGATGAATTTCATAATTAGGAATTGGTATGTAGACAAATAGTTTTTTAAAATAATTGACCGGATAAATTACGTTTTTATAGTTCTACCTACAAAGTCATCCATGGAATTATTTACACCAAGGAAGCTAAAAATAGCATCTTGAGCTGGAACAGAAAGCAGGCGTAATGGGAAAATGGAATAGACGAAGCGGGGCATGATCAAACGCTGTTTTCCTTTGGCAACAGCTTTTACGATCCTGCGCACAACATATTCAGGTTTCAGGATGGGAAGTAGAAAATTGAAACGTGTTTTTGCTCCCTCGAACATTCCGGTATTTATAAAATAAGGACAAACTAATGTTGTTTTTATGTTGCTATCATTTTTTCTCATTTCCAACCGCAGTGATTCATCAAATCCAATGGCCGCAAATTTACTGCTGCAGTAATCTGCCATACGTGGTGTGGCGGCAAGTCCTCCAGCCGAAGCAATGGTAACTATATGACCGGAATTTCTCTCCAACATTCCTGGTAAAAAACTTTTTACCAGCCAAAAATGCGCCATTGAATTGACCTGAAAAGTTTTTTCGATCAATTCATCTGGTGAATCTAGAAAATATTTTCCGGTAACAACCCCAGCATTGTTGATCAATATATCTACATGATCTATCTGCCGTGTTGTTTCATAAATTTTTTCTCGATCTGAAAGATCACAAACATATGTGCTTACTGAAACATTATTTGCTGCTAACTCATTTTTTACAGATTCCAGGCTTAAGGCATCAATGTCCAATAAGATCAGCTTGCCTCCCAAAGAACCCATCTTTTCTGCCATCAAGCGGCCGATCCCACTGGCTGCACCGGTGATCAGAATATGCTTATCGTGGTAATAATTCATTCGCTTTTATTGAAATCTAATGATACAGAATTCACGCAGTAGCGTTTGCCGGTTGGATTTGGTCCATCATCAAATACGTGCCCTAAATGAGAATCGCATTTTGCACAAAGTATCTCTATGCGCTGCATTCCAAGACTGTTGTCTTCATTATAACTTACTTTACCAGCTGCAATCGCTTCATAAAAGCTGGGCCAGCCGCTGCCGGAATCGTATTTTGTTTCTGAACTGAATAATTCATTGTCACAGGCTGCGCAAACATAGGTCCCATTTTCTTTGTGATGGTAATATTTGCCTGTGAATGCACGTTCAGTTCCGCTTTCCCTTAAAACATTGTATTCTTCAGGCGTCAGGCACGTTTGCCATTCAGCTTGAGATTTATTGACTTTATCAGCCATGGTGTTCTCTCCCTTTTCGGTTTGAGCGACTATAACAACAATCGCAACCATAAGAATTAGTATCTGCTTCATATCAAATCCATTCAGGAATATGGTGTAGCAAAAAGAAGTTTCCAACTATTCAGTTCTTATATACTTTCCAGTATAGTGAAAAAGTTTCCATGAGGTATTTACTACCAATCTTCATACTTAATTTTGTTGTCATTGCTGGCGAAGTTGATCAATATCTTGCCTGGAATCAACTCCCCAATGATGAGACTCATTACTTAAATAAACTATTCAATGCAGAAATTCAAAATGCATTGGACGAAATTAACAAAAAACATAATGACTGTTCCTGCGAAGAAGCGGCCGGACGAATTCTAAAACATTTTGGAATTAGGCTGAATACACCCCTGGAAAAAATGTTAAAGAATTCAAATGAAATAGATAAATCCCCCAACGATGAAACCCATATCAGCGAACGGTATAAAAGGAGCATCTTTCGCAGGGAACTACCATATGAGAATATTGAACAATTCCAGGATTACAGTTTAGAGATGCAGATAGATGAAGTGGTCAACGTCGGCGGTATATATATCGGTCTGGACAAATTGACTCATTTTACAGCTTCCGGATATTTGTATTACAGGATCTACAATTTAGCCCTCGAACAATTGGGATCAGATGAAGCGGCCATCCAAATGGCTATTTCAATGGGGGTGTATGGAGAAAAGAATGTCCTTGGTAAAATTTCATCGGGTGTTTTTTCTTACGCCGATTTGGAGAGCAATTACCAGGGATTTCGATTGGCAATGGATCTTTGCAAGAATGGCCCGGCCCATTTAAAAAGGACAGGGAAAGGCTGGGAATTAGAAGGATTATTTGATTTACGAAATTATGTTAATCCCTTTTGGGATGAAGCCTATAATACTTCATTCTATTACGAAAACCAGAACCTGACTCTCATGCCTAAATCCGAGGCAGTGCTGCATAACCTTCCTCATTATTGTTTGAAATACAAAACAGAGCGCATTCAAAAAATATTCGATTATTACGACAGTATTGCAGAACCGAGTTATTCCGTTAATTATTTGCGACAACTTGTTGAAAAAGGTGAATTGCCGGATCCAAGTCCCTATAATATTCGTACAATTTGTAAAGAATAGATTGTGCTGTTTCATATCATCAAATTCATGGCCATTACAGCCATCAAAACCTTTTTCAAGAAAATTACTGCTGAAAATCTTGAAAATATACCTAAAGACGCTCCTGTAATTTTTACAGCCAACCATCCCAATACAATGATGGATCCCCTGATTATTGGGTACGCCTGTGATCGACAATTATATTTCTTTGCTAAAAGTACTCTATTTGATAAACCTTTCGCCGGATGGTTCTTGAGACGCGCCCATCTTATTCCTGTTTACCGCAAACAGGATGATCCTGCACAAATGAATAAAAACGAAGAAACATTTGCAAGGGGATTTGAAATATTGAAAAAGAATGATGCATTTCTCATATTTCCTGAAGGCATTTCCACCGGGGACCGCAAATTGAGCCAGATCAAAACAGGTGCTGCGCGTATCGGTTTTGGTGCAGAAGCTCAAAATGACTGGCAGTTAGGCGTTCAAATCATTCCCGTAGGTTTGAATTATTCAGATAATGTCAAATTCCGTAGTAATGTATCTGCTAGGTTTGGACAACCAATATATTTATCAGAATTCAGAGATGTTTTTGAAAGTGATGATAAAAAAGCTGTAAATCAAGTAACTGAGCAGATTGAAACAGCATTATCCAAACTCACCATCAACCTGCAAGACCTGGAAATGCAGGAAATTGTAGAAGCATTGGAAATTATATATAAACAAGAATTGGCTGTTGACCTGGGATTAGAGATAAAAGACAAGGGGGACGATTTTTCTGTTACCAGAGGACTTATAAATGCTGTAGAATGGTATTATGAGCATGAGCCGCAAAAAGTTGAAAAATTCAAAAGGATGCTGCACCGCTACCAACGCTTTCTTAATCGCTTACAGATTAAGGATGAATTCCTGGACCCCTCAAGCCGTAGTGTCTCGTTCTTGGAAAGAGTACGGGCAATTTCATTTATTGTATTCATGTTTCCCATTTATCTCTATGGACTGATCAATAATGTGATTCCCTACAAATTCCCCCGTTGGTATTCCCAACATTTTGTAAAACATAAGTCAGAAATTGCTCCCTGGAAAATGGTTTCCGGTACAATCATTTTCCTTATCTATTACCCCATAGAGATCATCATTTTTGCATCATTAACCGGCAGCTTCACATGGACAGTTATCTATGCACTAACCCTAATTCCCAGCGGCAATTTTGTCCTGCAATATATTAACCGGGTACGGAACTATCGTCAGCATTTACGGTTCTTATCAGTATTTTATAAAAAAAGAACGTTGATCTACGAATTGATCAAACAGCGAACGGAAATCATCGATTTCTTGAATACATGTAAAGCTGAATACATGCCCACAGTTGGATTGGATGTAAAAAAATAGGATTCATCTTTTTATATTCTGTGTATAAGATTTGCCAAAATTAATTATGGTCGATAAAACTAAATATTCAAATATAATTCCAAGCATTGTTGCAGGAACAATTAGCAGTATCATTATCATTGTTTCAGCTATGGCTCTCAGTGCACTTGTTTTTACAGGAGATCTATCAAGTTACTTACCTCAAGGGATTGGAATTCTTTTATTTGGATCGCTTATCTTTGCTTTATTTAGCTCAATTACAGCCAGTTTTCCTACTGCCATCAGTGCGCCACAAGATATACCCATTGCTATTTTAGCATTAATGGCTGCAACTCTCATGTCTAATCCTACCCATCAAATGAATAAGGAAGAATTATTTCAATTCATCTTTGTTACCATTGGATTAACGTCTGTTTTAGTTGGAATATTCTTCTATTTACTGGGTCAATTCAAACTAGGGAAATTAGTCCGATTTATACCTTTTCCAGTTGTAGGCGGCTTTTTAGCTGGTACCGGTTGGCTCATTGTTGTGTTTTCTTTCAGTATGATGACGGACCTTGATTTAACACTGAATAATCTTTCCACATTATTTTCATCAGGTGTATTAATTCGCTGGGTACCTGGAGTTTTGTTTGCAGTTATTTTATTATTTGTTACTCGTAAAATAAATCATTATCTCCTCGTTCCGGGATTTCTAATTGTAAGTATTGCCATATTTTATGGAATAGCATTTACAACTGGAATTTCATTTGAACAGTTGGAGAATCAAGGTTTTCTTCTTGGCCCATTTCCTGAAGGTGGATTATTTGCAGGAATACCTTTACAATATGTAAAAGGGTTTCAATGGAGTTTATTTTTTCAGTTTACACCTGCATTACTGACAATGATGATTCTGAATGCTATTTCGGTTCTTTTTAATTACAGCGGTTTAGAATTAACGGTTAAACATGATTTCGATCTTAACAGAGAATTGAAAATGACTGGCATAAATAATATTCTTGTAGGTATGGTAGGCTCCTCATCTGGATACGTAACTGTTAGTGAATCCTCAATGGCCTATTCAATAGGAGCTAAAAGCCGACTTTATAGTGTGACGGTTGCAATATTTTGTGGTATAGCTCTTTTTTTTGGTGCAAAAGTAATATCATTTTTTCCAAAGGTTATTTTAGGTGGATTACTGTTAAATCTTGGAATTTCATTTTTAGTTGAATGGCTGTTTGATTCATGGTCTAAATTGAACAAAGGGGATTATCTGGTAATTGTACTTATTTTAATTGTCATTGGGACAGTTGGATTCCTTGAAGGAATTGTTGTTGGATTAATGATGTCTATTGTTTTATTCGTGATGAATTATTCAAAGGTTGAAGTGATTAAACATGAACTATCCGGAATTACGTTTCATAGTAATGTAGAAAGATCTGAAACAATGAAAAAAATAATCCATGAAAATGGCGATCAAATAAGTATCTTGCCATTGCAGGGTTTTATATTTTTTGGGACAGCTCATAAACTGTTGGAAAAAGTTCAATTAAGAATTGAAAACAATAAACAACAAACGCTTAAATATCTCATTTTTGATTTTCGCCAGGTTACAGGAATTGACTCATCAACAATAAACAGTTTTAATAAATTAAACATCATGGCAGAGGAACATGAGTTTAAGGTCCTTTTCTGTAGTTTAAATGACAGTTCATTAAAACAGTTTAAAATAGAGGGATTTTTTCAAGATGAACATAGTATATTTTTACCTTTTCAGGATCTCGACCATGGACTTGAATGGTGCGAGAGTCAAATACTAAATGAATATTTTAGTAATAAAGATTTTGCAATTGATAGCGGTGAAGAGGATTTTTTCAAAACACGGTTTGCAGACTTGGTGGATTATTTTGAACTAAAGAATATCCCACAAGATACTGCCATCATTAAACAAGATAAGGATCCCGGTGGAATCTATTTCCTTGAGTCAGGGCGTATTACTGTCCATCTGGATACAGATGGCGGTGAAAATATACGTTTAAAATCCATGGGCGCCGGGACGGTTGTTGGCGAGGTTAGCCTTTATCTTGGATCGCTTGCATCTGCTTCCGTCATAACAGATATGGATTGCAAAATATATTTTCTATCGAAGGCTAATTTTAAAAAATTAAATATAGAGAATCCGGAAAAAGCAGCTGCGCTTCATACGTATATCGTGCAGCTACTGAGTGATCGCCTGGCAAAATCCAATGCCACAATTAAAGCTTTGATGCGATAAAAATACCCTGCATAAAACAGGGTTTATTGCTCCCCTTGCGTTACCCAGTCAATTACAAAAAACAGAGAATTTGTAGACAAAATTGATCTCCTTCATCAATTGGTAACGTCGTTACCCAGTTGGTGAAAATTATAACTTAATTCGTGTTAACCTACGGGATTGTAGAATGGGTGATTTAGCAAAGAATCGACACTCTCTTTGTTAAGCAAAGCCGGATTCTTCTTTTGGTTTGGAAAATGTGGTTTTGGTTAACAGTGAATTAAAATATTTCCGTAAAATATTCTTCAATCTGAACAATCTCTCTATCCGTTAATTCGTCAAATTCTTTTTCCCGTTTCCTCTTTGATAGCTTTCCAT
>CAZORD010000012.1:0-3454 GCA_964582455.1 uncultured bacterium
CGTATAAATAGGGATCGTTTAATTTTACACCACCCGTTTCCACCAAGCCGATAGCAAGGGCAGTAACCATTAAACTGATCATTAGTGTCTTTTGATTATTCATTTGCTATCTCCCAGGCATTAGAGCCTTTTAATGGAATGGACAGCCATTCACCCTTTCCATATTTTTTTGCAGTTGGCCAGGAATTAATAAAACCATTACCCATAATATAAATCATCATAGGGAAAAATATGAAACTTAGTGCCCCTTTTGTAGGGTCTATATGTTCTTCACCTGTTATCCCCACATATATACCTGCAGCTACTCCTATAATAAGCCCAGCTGGCAAACTTTGTGGCACAACATGTACGTAAAGATTTGGATACCAAAGAAGAGCAGCCTGTTTAAATGTATCATCTACCCTTAATTGAATATTGTCAATTTCACTTAAACCAAATTCTAGTTTTTCTCGTTTGGTATAAAAAATCTTATAGCTGATATCCTTCACAGTAATGGTATTAGATACAGGGTTGTATCCTTGAAAAAACAATTTTCTGTTATCTTTATTAATTTTAATCTGCTGGCCTTTTTGAATTTCCACACGATTATTTCCTCTGGAAATTTCAAGTGTATTCGCAGACAACATATTAAATACTATTAGGGAAATAATTATTCTCATTCTGGGCTCCATACGGACCATTCAGCCAGATAAATTTCCATCCATCCTTCTGAAGATTGTAAACTTTTAAGGACATATGGGCCAGCAAACATACCCAAAGCACAGCCTCCAATAACTAATCCACCTGAGGATATATAGGTGTCTGGTTTACTGTTTGCCTCAGCAGCAAAGCCAATTATAGCCCCAACGATCGTTCCAACGAGCCCCCCAACAATAAATTGTTCTGTAGTAGGTGTAGATTTTTTTGATACAGTATTAAGCTTCAATATATTTATTTCAGATAATTTATATTCCATTTCCAGGTTGGTCCCTTTTGTAACAATAATAGAATTCTCATTAGGGTTATAAACTTTGAATTGAAATTCTATATCCTGATCATCGATCATAATTAATGCATATGGCTGTACGACAATAACTTCACCATCGATATTGTTTTTTAATAACATAGAATTTTGTAATAAGTCCTCTTGCTCCTTTTCTAATTCTGAAGAGGATTCATCATCTAAAATGATTCTAGCTAATAAATCTATGATTTCCTGAGTTTGGGCATGAATACCTTGGTTTTGAAATTCTATAACATCCGTTTTCACCAACCCAATCATTACAGCAGTAAGGAATAAACAGAATAGTAATGATCTACTCGTTCTCATGGCTCACCTCCGAACTCTGTTTTACTTGTCCATTACTCTTGCCATTCTGACCATTGACCGGGATGAATCCATTTGCTTTGGCCGTGGGCATTGGAATGGGGTTGGGGACATTCCCATTCTGCCAGTGACGGACCTCGTGGGTTTCCCGGTAGAGGACATTATAGGTATCAAAGGGGATGGTTCTGCCATCAGGCATGGCAAAGCCGATACAGCATTTTTTCACCACTTTCATATCCCAATTATATTTATCCTGGAATTGGATGAGGATAATACGAAAGGCATTTTCATCTGCAATTTTTTGCCGTCCTTTCTCACTGAAAAAATCCTTCTTTACGGGAATTCCGCAAACACAGGAAAAATCGTAGAGCGTTTTCATGGAATTGAAGCTGGATGAGGCCGACCATAAGCCTTCAATGGCTTTTTTATAAATGGGCCGGGGATCGGTGAAAATGGTATTGGTGAATTGGTCCATGTAGGGCTCCATATTAATGAAGCGGGGAATGGGCTTCACCTTCTTGCCCTTGATGTAGGCGTAGGTCATGGCAATCTCGCTGGGGTGGCTGCAGGGCAATGGTAGGAAGTCTGTTTTTCTAAACATTCCATCCGTTTGATTTTCCAATCGATCCATAATTTCAGTATTGGTCACCCGATCCATGGGGTTGAAGTCGTGGTCATAGCGACCGGCGAAGAATGCAGGTTGAAAATTCACACCGCGAATCCCTTTTGTCTTGATGCCGAAGTCAACGATCTTTCCGATCTGGTCCTCATTCACTCCGCGCTGTATCACCGCCGCCAGGTTCACCGGTAAACCATGTTTCAGCATATTTTCAATAGCTTTCATTTTCAGATCCGCCATCTTGGCTCCGCGGATCTTCTGGTTTACTTCATCCGTAAAGCCGTCAAACTGGAGATAGATCTCCAGTTTATTTTCGCTCACATCTACAAGGCGTTTGACCAGATCCTCATCCTGGGCCAGTTTAATACCGTTGGTGTTGATCATGACCACTTCGATAGGGCGGGATACCGCTTCCTTGACCGCTCCCACAATATTGGGGTGAACGGTGGGTTCACCACCGGAAAACTGTACCACAGCGCCCACGCCCTCCTGTTCAATAAAGCCGTCCAAAGATGCCTTGATCTGGTCCATGGTCAGATGGGCCGAGCCATCAGAATCGGCGAAACACGTGGGGCACGCCAGGTTGCAGGCATCGGTAAGGTCAATGAGCCCCAGGCACATATGCTGTTCATGATCCGGACAAACGCCGCAGTCATAAGGACAGCCGCGATCCACGTCTGTAGGGAATTTTAGTGGCAGGTCACCGGGTCGGTTGAACTTTTGAGCGTGAAAATACCAATCGGCATCGGAATGTAGGAGGCAGGATTCAAAGCCGTGGTCGGGGCACCATTTGCGCAGGACAATTTTATCATCAGCCGTCTTCAGAATTTTAGCATCCACCACTACCAAGCATTTGGAGCAAAGGCTCCGGGTCATTTCCAGGAAAACAGACGAGCGCTGCTTCCGGGGATTTTCAAGTATGTCTGTATGTTCTGATGGGAACATAAGTTTCCTTCCTTTCTTTTAGAAAATCAAATTAGTTTGGATCCATTCCTTTTTTTCATCCAATGTCATAAATCCTAAATCTCCAATAATTTCCGGTTTGCCCTTTAAAAAACCGCCACCAAGCTTACTTCCATAATAAACACCAGCGGCTGCACCGGCTAACATAAACAATCCAAGTTGTGCCCCTTCATCATTAAATGAAGCAGGGAAAATCAATACACCAATCAAGCAACCGCCAATTCCACCGCCATACCCACAAATGAAGCCACCTAAAATTTGCCCAAGTAATCCCGGTTTGGGCGGAAGTGCAATCAGTTCAATTTCTGCAATAGGAATTTTTATATCCCAGCTGCCATTATTCAGAACAAGTTGATCATTTTCGATATCATTGATCTGGTAATCTTTCATTTCACTGGAATAGGTGTAAATCCAGTAGGTTTCTTTTTCAAATTCTCCTTGAGCCGGCAACAAACCAACCAGTAAAAATGTTATGATGAAAAAGCGTGCGATTTTCATTTATGCATCCCTTAAAATTTATAGTAGAATGCGATCCAGGGTCGCTGAAAATGAATGCCAATCCTGAA
>CAZORD010000012.1:3554-10466 GCA_964582455.1 uncultured bacterium
TCTGATTTTAAATCCCCTGTTTTAAAAATCATAAACTTAGGCCGAAAATTCAGATCGCCTAAAAAATACCCTCCCCATTTTGAAGTAATATGCATTTTATCCGATATACCATACCCCCAGGAAAGACCGCTTAAATACAGAACATTTTCTTCCAAAGTATAGCCTGTGGGATCAAAATAAATATCAATAAGACGTTCGTTGCCGTAATACCAGCGACCTCTTTCCGTTTGTCCCGGTCGTGAAAATTGTCCTCGCGCACGGCCCATGCTTTTAAAATCGATACGCTCGATCTTATCCCGGCTGACAAACACTTCACCGAACTTTGCTTTTACCGTAATCCCCTCATCACTTTCCGATACAATGATCCCCCGCAGTTTATCTCCTGATTTGAGGAAAATGAATGCTTCTTCCGGTTTAACTTCATCTTTCTTAATGGTTATTTCACCAAAAGATGTTTCAATTACATAGGTTGAGTCAGTTTGTGATTTAACAGAACCAGTTACTGTATCACCGGATTTGAGGTGAAATGTTTTCTCCTGGGCAAAAATAATGCCCATCAATACAATGATTAAAATCGATGTTTTAATGATCTTCATGAACTTCTCCCATAAGATTGCTTTGTGAGTGTATTAACATTAAACACACTGTTAGTTTTGAACAAATAAACATTTTACTTTTATTATAATTCATAATACTTGAATAATATTACATTATATGTTAATTTATTTCAAGTTATATTTATATTTATGAAATCTGTTCAAGAAATCATATCAGCAGTTATGGCTGCCCAGGGTTTTCGTCATAAATACCAGGTGGCAGAATATTTTGGCGTAACACCCCAAGCCGTCAGCACGTGGCTCACCACCGGCACGATCCCTTCAAAACACATATTAAAATATCAATCAGAGTCAATACTCCAAACGAGTGCTTCAATACCAATACCACTTTCAGACCAAAAAGCAGAACAGCAGCAGAAGGCGGTCATCGACTATTTTATTGCGGAAAATGTGACCTTAAAAAATGAAATCGTCCAGCTGAAACAAGACTTAATACGCATCCGCTCGTCAAAAGGCAAAGGTGACATCATCGAAAAAGTGAATGCGGAATCGCTATTTATCTCCGGCCGGATTTCAGATGGTGTTATTACCGAAGTTCAAGGAGACTGGAAAAAGCATATGGGTTATGCAGATGAAGACCTGGTGGGACATCGTTACGATCGGGAAGACCTGATCCACCCAAATGAATTCGAACGGACCAAACGCCATCAACAGACACTTAAAACATCAGAAGGAATTAAGGAAACACGCTTTAGCACCATCCAGCGTTGGAAGCATGGACAGACGGGTCAATACGTCATGTTGAGTATGGTCTGGTACGCGAATATTGAAGCAGATCGAGTGGATATTGTGGCTAAACCCATTGATTCGTTTATGGACACTGTCTCCATACCAGATTAATTCTGATTGTGATATAACATATATTTAGCTGTCTCGAGGATTCCCAACGTCATCTCCTCAAACGCACTTGAGCCTGCTTCATTTTCTGCTTTAACATCCTTTGGGGGATCAGCACTCTGCAGATCATGAAATTCCATTCCTGATCCATTACGAAAGATGCGTAAATAATGCTGATTATTCAGCACACCATAACTGCTGGGAGATATTTTTTTATTTACGACAAATGCTAATCCATCTTTCATTTTTAAAATATCCCGACCCAGTGTTTGATTGGTGTATGCAATTCCGCTCAAACTGGCGATCGTGGGCATGAGGTCTGCCAATCCGCATACTGTTTCATCGCGCCCATGTGTTAATTCCAGGCCCGGCGCATATATGATCAGCGGCACATTATATGACCGCAGCCTTAATGCAAAATCATCCGCCGGCATATGTTCTGCCCGGGGATCAGAATTTCCATGATCACCAAAAAGGACAAATATAGTATTTTCATAATACTCTGCCGATGAAGCCATATCCAAGAATTTGCCAACGGCATGATCTAAAAAACGCATGGCATTGTATTGCTCCACAGAACTGAAACCGGCTTTGCGTAATTCCTGTTCGATTTCATCTTTAAATACAAAACCGGCGTTATCGTCCGGGATGGAATATGGCCGATGATTTGCAGCAGTCTGGACCACGGCAAAAAATGGCTTTTTTTGATCCCTTTTGGAAAATAGATCATGGGCTTCACGTAATAGGTCAAGATCAGAAATTCCCCACACATCCACCCGTGGCCGATCAAAATCACCAAGTTCGATGAGTTCCATGTCCTTAAGGTTATAAGTAATAAGGCTACGGATATTGGCCCAGCTGGCACTGCCGCCGATCATGTAATATTTATCATGATCTTTAAATTGAGAAATAATGCTGTATTGATCGCGGATGAGTGGGTTGCGGGAAGATGTCTTGAACCGCGCCACATCCGGAATGCCCGTGACCATGGTAAATACCGAGCGGGAGGTGCTCACCCAGGGCACATAAAATTTCGTGAAATATAAACCATCCCCGGCTAAACTGTCCAAAACAGGTGTGGGGTTAAAAGGATTGCCCATGAGCCCCATGCGGTTCAATCCCACAGATTCCATAAAGATGATCACTACATTTGGCGGCCGCTTATACGATTGTTCCGGTAACACGCTGCGAGTATAATTCAATTTTTCCACATCCGGTTCATCCACGCCCAGCCAATCAGCAATCAATGGATAATATTTTCTTACTTTTTCTTCATCAAAATCAGATTCGATAATGGTTGTGGTGTCATAATAATACAAAACCGGGTTCAACGCCAAGGCAGACACGAATGGGTCGCGGCTGAAAAAAGCATCACTCCATAATAATGCATATTGGCTAAAAGTCCCCCAAAGGCTGAATAGATAAATCAATCCCCCAAAAATTATACCGAATGTTTTGTGGGACATACTACTGTGTTTGGGCGGTTTCCCAACAGTAACTGAAACGATCTGATTATGAAATTTAATCCAGCTAAAACAGATCAAGGATAGAAGCAGGATAAACCAAACTACCGGATAACTTTCCCAAACCATTTTGAAGGCAATGTCTGGATTTTCCAACAGGCTCAAAGCAGTAATATCAATTCGCTGGTGGAGGTAAGCATAATGGCCCAGGTCAGCAGTATAAAAAACAACATGACTGGCAATTAAAACACCATAAATCCATTTTCCTGCAAATTGAGTCCGGGAAGAACGAACCATATTTATGACTGGAACCATAGATAAAACCAGCAGCGGCAATGAAATTAAAATGGCTAAACGCAGGTCAAAGCGTACACCCATCCAGAACGCACGAGTGATGTCCGCTGGGTTAACAGCGACAGTTGTGCTGGAAAACGTATAAAAGAAAATGATACGGAAAAGAACAAAAAGAAGCCATGACAGCCCCGCCACTCCCAATAAATAGCGCAGCCGCCGGGAGTGCATAAACGACAAATTCATTTGGCTAGATTAACCGATCTCCTGTAGAACATCCTGGGCGTGGGTCTTGACGGACACTTTTTCATAGGCCTTGGCGATGGTGCCAACCTCATCTATTATGTACGTATAGCGAAAAATGCCTTCATATTCCCGCCCATATAATTTCTTCTTCCCCCAGGCGCCGTAAGCCTGGATCGTTTCCTTACTTTCATCAGCCAACAGGGGAAATGGAAAATTAAATTTTTCACAGAAGTTCTTTTGCTTCTGAACAGAATCAGCACTCATGCCGATGATAGCCACATTCTTATCTTGAAATGTTTGGAATTCATCCCGGAATCCCTGGCCTTCGATGGTTCAGCCGGGGGTATTTGCTTTGGGGAAAAACCATAAAACGACTTTCTGTCCAGAAAGAACGGACAAACTGACATCATTCCCATCTTGATCAGGCAATGTAAAATCCGGTGCCTTGCTTCCAACTTCTAACATATTTTCTCCTTTTGTGCTGTGGAGACGTAGCGCACTACGTCTTTACCATTGACCAACGCATGCGGTCATCATTGCTTAAAACCATTGCACTCACAACTTGGATGCCCTGCTTTTGGCCTCTCCAAACTAAATGCTCAAGTGCTTCATCCAAGGTAACCCATTTATAATCGCAATGTTCTTCTGATAAAGTTACGATATCTGAATCGACTTCAACCCCAAAAACGGGTATAAGGTTGATGCGGTCGCCATGAGCTTCATAAAACCGGCTTACGTGATCAGCAATAAACATCCTTTTGGGAAGCAACCCTGTTTCTTCCAGCAATTCCCTTTTGGCTGCCTGCGAGGCTGTTTCACCCATTTCTATCTTTCCGGCTACACCCTGCCAGAGGTGTTCATAGAGCTTCGTCTCTGCTCGTTTTAAAATTAAGAACAGTAAGCCATCTTCTGTATTGCGATAAATATATGCATCAACCACTCTTACAATAATATCCGTCATTACATTCCTTTATATTCCAGCATGGTCTTTAAATAATTGTGTGACCAGTTATCAAACGTTCCGGCGGTGATTTCTGAACGCATGGTGTCCATGAGATCCATATAATAAGTCAAATTGTGCATTGTTGCCAAGCGATGGCCCAAAATTTCATTCACATTCATTAAATGCCGCAGATAAGCCCGTGTATGATTTGAACATAAATCACAATTGCAATTTTTGTCTACAGGAATAAATTCTTCTTTATGCCTTACGTTGCGGATATTTACTATCCCAGCTGATGTAAAGAGTTGGCCATTGCGGGCATTGCGCGTGGGTAGAACACAATCGAACATATCCATACCCCGTTTGACAGAACGCACCAGATCTGTTGGCCGACCGACGCCCATTAAATATCTCGGCTGATCCTTTGGCAGCAGTTCATCCATTTGTTCAATGGTTTCGAACATGTCACTCTTGGCTTCGCCCACAGCCAACCCACCGATAGCAACACCGCATGCTGCAAAAGGGGTTAATTCCTCCACGCTTTTTTCACGTAATTCCTGATAAATATTCCCCTGGATGATGGGCAACACAGTCTGTTCCCATTCATGAATTCCATGATTTTTTTCGATATAATTTTTACAGCGTACCATCCATTTTGTAGTTCTCTCCACAGCAGTTTCAACAGTCTGAATGTCCGCCTGCCCTGGTGGACATTCATCAAAGGCCATGATAATATCTGCGCCCAGATGCTGCTGAATTTCCATAGAGAATTCTGGCGTAATCATGTGCCGACTACCATCAATATGGGATTGGAATTCAACGCCATCATCATTGACCTTATTGAGCTTGGCCAGTGAAAAGACCTGGAAACCGCCGCTGTCTGTTAGCAGAGCACCATTCCAATTCATAAAGTTGTGCAAACCACCAGCTCGGCCGATCAATTCATGACCCGGTTTTAAATAGAGATGATATGTGTTACCTAAAATGATTTTCGCTGAAATACTATTTAACTCTTCAGTGCTTACTGCTTTAACTGTGCCCCGGGTGCCAATGGGCATAAAGACCGGCGTTGGAATCGACCCGCGATCGGTAATAATCTCCCCTGTCCGGGCAGATGTTACTTCATCTTGATGGTGAATTTTAAACTTCAATATCTAAAAAATAATCTGGAAAGCTTCACGGACAGATTTCACACCGTGAATTTTTAATCCTTTGAAGGATTTGACATTTTTCATATTGCCTTTTGGTATAATCGCAATTTTAAATCCCAAGGCCACTGCTTCCTGCAAGCGCTGATCAATTCGCGCCACTGATCGAACTTCGCCTGTTAAGCCCACTTCACCCACTAGGACGGTTCCATCTGCAATAACATTATCTTTGCTGCTGGATGCTACCGCAGAAATAATCGCCAAGTCTGCCGCCGGATCCTGGATTTTCAATCCTCCCACCAGGTTCACAAATACGTCATTCATACCCATAATATTCCCTAGGCGCTTTTCCAACACAGCCAAAAGCATGGATAGCCTGCGACTGTCCACTCCATTTGTGTTGCGTTGGGGAGTGCCAAAATTTGCTTTAGAAACCAATGCCTGGACTTCCACCAAGATGGGTCGACTGCCTTCCATGGATGGGAAAATAGCTGTTCCGGCTGTATCAGCTGTGCGTTCAGCCAAGAATAATTCAGATGGATTGGACACTTCATCCAACCCAGATGAGGTCATGTGAAATACGCCCACTTCATGCGTAGCGCCAAAGCGATTTTTTACAGAACGAAGTATGCGGTGGTCGTATCGTTCGTCTCCTTCCAGATACAAAACAGTGTCCACCATATGCTCCAGCATTTTTGGTCCGGCGATGGTACCGACTTTTGTGACATGCCCTATAACAATCACCGTAAACCCTTTTTGTTTGCACGCATTCAGCAACTGCTGACCGCAATCCCTAATCTGACTTACGGAACCGGGCAACGAATCCAAGTCTTCATTATAAACTGTTTGTATGGAATCAATCACAAGTAAGCTCGGTTGAACGACAGATACTTGTTCCAGCACATTGAGGATTTCATTCTCACCTGACACGTGCAGGTCTTTTGTGTTTACACCAAGACGTTCGGCTCTTAATGCCAGTTGGTCTTCACTTTCTTCAGCAGACACATAGAGAACTGTCTGTCCGCAGCCGGCGACGATTTGTAAAGCGATTGTAGATTTCCCAATACCAGGCTGACCGCCCAGCAGGATCATGGATCCGGGAAGCAGTCCACCGCCCAACACTCTGTCTACTTCATTTATTCCGGATGATGAACGCTGGCGGTCTTTTTTATGAGTAATCGTTCGCAGCTCAGTTGTTTCTTTTGCGGGAGCCCCATTGGATTTTCGTCTGGTTTTTGGTGGGTGAAATTCACTAAGCGTACCCCATTCGCTGCAGGCAGGGCATTGTCCATGCCATTTGGGGAATTCATTCCCGCAGCTGTTACACAGGAAGATAGTTTTGGATGAAGATTGTGCCATTGTCCGGT
>CAZORD010000012.1:10566-26304 GCA_964582455.1 uncultured bacterium
CCGCAGCTGTTACACAGGAAGATAGTTTTGGATGAAGATTGTGCCATTGTCCGGTTAGAAAGTTATTGGAAACCGGTTACTTGTGCAAAGCTTACAGAGTAAAAAATTAATATAATTGACTGTCCTAACACAGCCAATAAGCACTCTACCAGTCAGTACCTAAAGAGAAATAATATTGTGGTTTAGAGTATCCTGATTCATTGATATCCCATGCAGAATCAATCCGTAGTAAAAAATAGCCCAAGTTGATCTTCATACCCCAGCCAAAACCAGCTATGGTATTTTTGTTGAAGTCAGCGCCTTCGTCCCAGGCGGTACCAATATCAAGGAATAAATGTGTACCCAGGTTACTTATCACGAATTTTTCTGGAACGCCCATGGCTAACAGAAAGGGGAAACGAAATTCAAAGTTAGCCAAAGCAACATTAGAGCCTACTTGTTCCATGTAGCGTCTACCGCGGACCGGCATGACAAATTCAGAAAAGAATACATCGAAGAGATCATTTTCACCGTCTAATATATCACTACGATAGCGGCTGTTATCATCTTCACCGTCTGTTTCACCGGTACCAAATATCCAGTTTTGTAATCCGCCTAAATAGAACTTTTGCTTATCTTTACCCTGACTTGTTCCCAGCGTCAACCTTCCCGCCAAACTGGAATATCGGCCAATCTTGAAATAATTTCTGAAATCCATCTTCAGCGTTTGGAAATACAGTTTTTTAGTCCCTATGCCGGGACTGACTACCAAAGTTGTATTCTGTCTAAACCCATCTATGGGCCCTGTATAACCATAAATTGTATTGTCATACACCCAGCTGGTAATTGGAAGAAGAACCGAAAATTCATTGTTGCTAACTTCCGTGAATTCATAATAATTTACTTGTTGCCATTCACTAAATGAAAAATAGTGATAGGATAATCCGCCTTCCATGCGCATAAAGCGACTGAATGGTCGAGATAAGTAGCCCATAATTCCAAAATTTCTTAACAAACCGCGGCGTTGATAATTATACATATCATAACCTAGAAAATATTCATTCGCCGTATGGGAGATTGAGAAATAATAATCTGTTGGCCGGGTCAGGTATGCATAGCTGAAAAAATAATCGCTGCGTTTCAGGTCAATCACCATTTCTGTCCCAAAATAGATCTGGTGGTCACCCAGCATATCACTGAACGCAAACATGGTCATTCCCTGGGCCCCAAAAACATTGTTAAAAGAAGCATAACCATTAACCATATCTAGGGAAAACCGTGTTTTGTACGCTTTGGGTATATAGCCGTCTTCAGATAAGTCTGTCGTATCAGCGGTAAAATTATCTGATGCATCAGGAGCCGTTTCCATGGGTTGATTAAAATGGTCATATTCCCTGGCAAAAATCCAGTCCTGGTAATCCCTGCCTGAGGTCCGCCCCGAAGTCCACTCCCCTCTTTTATGACGCCGTAAATCGGCTAAATCATCTGTTGTATCCTCCTGTTTCATTACATACCGTGTTAAGGGTGCCGTCATTGCTTCTTTTTTCAGCGGATGGCTCATGCTGTACACATCCCAACCCATATCGGCGTAGCCGGAAAAAACCATATAACCGTCATCTTCAGTCAGGCTCAACTGGAAAGCCCCGGTCAAAATATTTGTGATTACTACCGGTTCAGTATCAAGGTTATGGCGATAAATATTCCAAACGCCGCTCTCGTCAGAAACATAAAACAACGTGTTGGATTGTGTATGGGCCCAAATTGGATAATCCTCATTGTGATCTGTTGCTGTCAGGCGGTTAATATTCCCTGAAGCAATATCAATGATATAAAGATCCTTTTGTGAAAAAGTAAGTTTATTGAAATTTTTGGATGGATGTTGGCCTGCAACATCATCATTACGATCAGATACAAATACCAATTTCGTACCATCATTATTCCATGCCGGCTCCGAATCAGAATACAAATCATTCGTTAAAGCAGTGAGTTTTTGCGTTTCCAGATCATAGCTATATATATCACTGGTGCCATTTTTAGTACCAATAAACGCCAATTGCTTGCCGTCTGGGCTCCATGATGCAGTGAAAATACCATCCAGGTCAAACGTAAATTTTTCTTTCTTTTTTGTTTTAACATCGATCAAATACAGCGCGTCTGCTTTGCCTGCCTTGGCAGCGATGGCAATTCGTTTACTATCCGGTGACCAGGAAATACCGGGCTGGAGTAACTTTAATTCTTCAAAATCCACCGACCGGTTGCCTTTAACCAGGCGTCTGATTTCTTCACCGTCAATGGCATCCAATAGATAAATATCAAAATAGCCTGACCGGTCTGACAATACCGCTATTTTACTGCCATCAGGTGAAACGGCTGGCGAAATGTTATAGTAATTCTTCGCTTCTTTATGATTGGTCAAGCGCTTGGACATGTCTTCAATCTCATCTCGACCAGCCACATCGGGCCAATACTCTTTTTTCAAATATTTATGCCACTGCTTGGTGAGGTCTTTATAATCCATCCCCAAGGCTCGTTCAAACCCCTTTTCAGCATTCTGGGTCATTTTCATGGCATTAATGATTTCCCCGATCTTTTCCCGGCCGTACTTTTCAGCAATGAACCTCCAGACAGATTGTCCGCCTTTATAAGCCATGTAGGATTCCAGTTCTTTTACCGTGGGCATTTTTTCATTGATGGATAAGTCACGCATGGTCATATCCGCTTTGGTATCCCAATTCATTGAAAGGTATTCAGATAATCCTTCATTTACCCAAAGGGGGATTCTCAACTTTACCCGCCCGGCAATAACACTTTGGATACTGCCGTCATAAATCATATCGTTTAATATTGCGTGTACGAGTTCATGATGAATTACATGCCTGAATTGTTCATAATCTCCTTCAAAAGGCAGCACGACCCTGTTCTTGAACAATTCAGTTACACCACCAATGCCTTCCTGCATATACTGCCAGATAACATTGGTCTGCTGAAAATCATTATGGGAATGGTACACAATGATGGATACCCTCTTTTTCAACGTCCAGCGTAAATGTTTAGAGATTTGTTCGTGGGCGTCTTCTGCTATTTCTGCAGTGAATTCTGCCAAGTGAGCATCTTCGCCATAAAAATACACATCAAAATTCGGAGATGAGATCAAAGACCAATCGAATTCCTTGTACTGTACCTTATTCTGGCCAAAGGACTGGGCCAGCAACACTTCGGCTAAAAGAATAACGATGACTATTATTTTACGCATATACTAAAGTTACGTTACTACTTGGGTTTAAGTTCCAGAAAGTTAACTCCCTTAAACTATGGCTGTTTGTGTAATAAGTCAATGATTGGACTGTCTATTGATCAATTAGTTAAAGGTTGACAATTCCTTTGCCTGTACATCTCCAAAAAAGTAAGTTTCTGCTTATGCATTTGCCCGTCTATTTTATTTCCGATATTCATTTAATGCTTCACTACGATGAAATTGAAAGGAAACGCCAGGAAAAATTATTTCGTTTCATGGATTCAATTGCCCAATCAGGAGGTACTTTATTCATTATAGGAGATTTATATGATTTTTATTTTGAATACAAGCATGTTATCCCAAAAGTATACTTTCCCTTTTACCAGAAATTGTATAGTTTAAAAAACAAAGGCATAGAAATTCATTTTGTTACGGGCAACCACGACCACTGGACGCTGGATTTCATGGGCCAGACACTCACCACAAAAGTATACAATGATGATGTTTCAATGGACATTCACGGAAAACAATTTTACCTAACTCATGGAGATGGAATTTTATCATGGGACAGGGGCTATCGATTATTGAAAACATTCATTCGCAGCCGGTTATTCATTTGGCTATACCGCTGGCTGCACCCTACAATTGGTTATGGCATTGCTCATTTCATTTCCAAAAGGGGCCGCCATTATAAGCATTCGCAGGAGTATAATGAAAAAGTGCTCAATGAATTAAAGGTCTTTACTGAAACGGTCGCTGCTGACGGGCACGATTATGTCATAACCGGCCATTACCACCAGGCAGCTGTGGAAAATGTGAATGGCGGGAAGCTGGTTGTTCTGGGTGATTGGCTGCAGTATTTTTCATACGCTGTTTTTGATGGAAATGACATCGAACTGAAATTTTGGAATACAGATGCGTAGACTGATATTTATAACATTCGTGGCTGCATCTCTTTCATTCCAGGGCTGTTCAATGATCAAGGGACTCTTTGGAAAAAAGAAAGAGAAGGGCGATGTAAACCTGGCTGAGGTGGAAAACCTGCGCCGTGATTACCAGGACGGCCGAGTCCAGGCTCTGCAGGAATTAATCATTATGTACAACGACTCTAACCTGCCCTTTGATATACGTATCGCAGCTGGGGACGTTCTGGCTGATACACAACACCCCACTGCATTGAATGCCATTGCCCAAGTAGTCTCTGAAGCTGAAGCTATGGATCTGACTTTTATGGAGGCCTCAATCGAATTATTGGCTGAATTTAAAAGCAATCCTGCTGCGGGTGATGCTATGGTCAGAGCTATGCACACCATTGATGAAAAATCAAATAAACTGCATATGACCCTGGTACGCAGTTTGAATAAAGTCCGAACCAAAGACCAGATCCTGGCCTTGCTGGAATTGTATGAAGTTTCCAAAGCGAATGTCTCCCGTACCAATAAATTATTAACAGAAACATTGGGTGCAATCGGCAGTGATGAGGTTATTCCCATTTTGGTGACAATTTCCAAAGATGCAGATATAAATATTTCTGTACGAAACCGTGCTCTGGAGATCCTAGGTAAAAAGGATCCTCATGAAGTAGCACCGGCGTTTGCTGAATTGCTGGGTGATCCGGATATGAATACAGAGATCAGGGAATTTGCCATCAATACCATGGCCGGTGTCAAAGAAGAAAACCTGATCCTGGCCCTCATTGAAACCTACAACACAGGCAAGCGCCAGTATTTCAGCATGCTCAACACCTTGCTGGACGCCTTAGGAGAATTCGATGATCCCCAAGTGTATAAGGCAACTGTAGATATAGCCCAAAATAATGAATTCCCCATTCCCATCAGGGCCAAAGCAATCCGCGCTCTGGGACGTTTTGCGGATGATGCCACTGTAGCAAAAGTACTCCCGGTTCTGGCACATACTGACAACTATCCTTTACGTCCGGCAATTATGGACATGCTCAAGACTATGGGTAAAACTGATGTGTTTGCCGAAGATATCCGCCGCTTGGCCTATCGGGCACAGCATGAGGTGGTTAACCAATGAAAAATTTATACATTTTGATATGCATATCATTTATTTTTGCCCAGGAAGCAGATACAACAAAAGTAGACTCAATAGCAACAGACACGACATCAGCTGACACAACCCTGTTTCCAGAAGTCATAATTGAAAAAGAAAAATCGGAAAAACTCCCAGAAGGAGAGCTTTTTTTTGATTTTAAAGATGGCCTGGAAGGATTGCAGATTCAAATCGATTCTTTGAAGCGTGTTATTCGCGTCCTGGAGCGGAAAAAGGCCATCCCCGGTATCAATGAGGAATTATTGAACCTTTTAAAGATTCCCGAACTCCAGCACCGTATTGAACTTACCAACGGTACTATTGTTATCGGGGAAATTATCGAAGAGACAGCATTAGCAGTGATTATTCAAACTTCTATTGGCCAATTATCAATTGACAAAGACAAGGTGGTTAATATTGAAGAAGAAACACCCCCTGCTCCAAAAGTTGAACTCATGAGCGAGCCGTTTGTGAGCGTCTATCCGGACCATGAGGAAATAACGGGAATGGTTAAAAATGCCGGGAAGACACGAGCGGATTTTGTGCGCATAATAGCAAAACTATGGTCCCCGGAAACTGAACTGGCTGCAGTGGATTCAGCTTTTGCCCAGGGTTCGCTCCAAGAGTATTCCACCGGTGTCATTACCGATACAGCTATCGAGCCCGGTGCGACAGCCAGCTTTACACTCACTGTACCCCTGGCGGAAGGGTTACCAACTGTTGAATACCGTACCTACGATATCCGCTGGATCCAGGCTGATTGATCTATTTGATCAGTAAAACCTTTTCCGTCTGAACACTATTTCCGCTTACTAACTGAATAAAATATACACCACTGGGATTGTTAGCCGCATTCCATGTGATCTCATATTCACCGGGATCCATGGTTTCATTCACCAGCATTTCCACTAATTGTCCGGTTATATCAAACACATGTAGTTGCGAGGTATGCCTCGCCTCTACAGTAAACCGGATATTTGTTGTGGGGTTGAACGGGTTGGGATAGGCCGGGTGTAAGACAATTTTTTCAGGGATCAGCGGTTCCTCTTCCACACCTACTTGCGGTAAAACAACGCCGGTCAATGCAATTGTACCATTGGAAATACCAATAATACCTGGCGGGATTCCAGCTTGGAGAGCACCCACATCAAAACTGCCGGTCAATGAATCAAGATCAATATGATCAATTGAAACATTGCCGGTAATGCCCAGGTATGACTCATCTAAAATTATTGTTAAAAGGGATCCCAGAAGGTCTTCAATAAATGTCGAATCGAAATCCAATGAATCAGGAAGCAGGTCAGTGAATTGACTAAAAAAGGAGGTGTCGACCACCGGGAAAAATCCAAAAATAATGTTGGGGTTTAACAGGTCATTTGGAGGCAATGACCAATTGCCGGAAGTGAATATGGAATCGTCAGCAACCATATAGACCAATAAAGCTGAAACGGTGGAGGAATCAAGCACTTTAATTGCAGACAAGAACAACGTAGAACTTGAATCACCATTAATCACTGCAACTGTACTCCCTCCCAAAGTTGTATCATTCAATTCTGCCTGAAAAGACCCGCTTTCAGAACCGGAATAATCAAAACTGATGGATCCCACATAGGCATCCTGTCCCAGGCAAAACGATATTAAAAACAATATTGCTATTTTTTTCATTAAGACGTTAGCGCTACCATAATGGCATTTTGTGCGTGGAGGCGGTTTTCCGCCTGGTCAAATACGATGGAATAATCCGCTTCCATGACTTCATCAGTCGTTTCACGATCCCGCTCTGCCGGCAGGCAATGCATAAAAAGAGTATCTTTCCCGGTGCGCGCTATCATCCCACTATTCACCTGGAAATGGGCGAATAGTTTTTCCCGTTCTTCCGCCTCTTCCTTCTGGCCCATGGACGCCCACACATCTGTATAAATTACATCTGCGCCTACCACACCATTTATGGGATCATGGGTAATGACAATTTCTGATCCGCTATTTTCTTTTGCTAGAGCAACTGTTTCCTCATCGGGCGTGAACTCTTCCGGGCACACACAAGTAAATTTCATAGGCAGACGCGCGGCTAACTGCAGCCAGGAATGGACAATATTGTTGCCATCACCTACGTAGCACACATGTAAATCGTTCAATGAATCTCTGTGTTCGCTAATAGTCAAAATATCCGCCATGATCTGGCAGGGATGATTGTAATCAGTGAGCCCATTTACGATGGGTGATTCTGAAAATTCCGCCAATTCGATGATATGAGCATGGTCAAACAGCCTGGCCATGATCATATCATTATAACGACTCACCACACGGGCGATATCATTGATGGCTTCCCGTTTGCCGATACCGATATCATTGGGCCCCAGAAACAATGCATGGCCGCCCATCCATGTAAAACCTGTCTCAAAAGAGATCCGTGTCCTTGCCGATGGTTTAGCAAAGATCATGGCCAGGGATTTATTATGAAAATGCTTGAAATCTTCTTTATTCCTGAATTTGGCTTTCAGGTCTGTAGCCAGTGCAATAAGATCTAGAATCTCTTCCTTGGAAAGGTCCTTAATATGTAAAAAATGTTTATCCATTAATTCTCCTCATAAAAAAGGCTTCCGTTGGGAAGCCTTTTTTATTCATATATCGCTTTTCAATAATAGTGAATTTAGAAGGATATTTCCTATTCATTCAATGTTTTGAAGAGTTTTGAATCCGCCGGCAGCACAAGCGTTGTTTTCTTATCAATCACTTTTTTATACGCTTCCAGGGTTCGGGTGAATTCGTAAAAGTCCACATCCTTGTTAAAGGAGTTGGCATATATCTCCAACGCTTTCGCTTCCCCTTCACCGCGGATTTCTTCAGACTCTTTATAGGCATCAGCCAAAATAATAGTCTTATCTTTTTCTGTTGATGCGCGAATCTTTTGGGCTTCTTCTTCTCCTTCAGAGCGGAACTTATTAGCCTGGCGTTTCCGTTCCGCATCCATGCGGGCATAAATAGATTCCTCATTCTCCCGTGGGAGGTCTACCCGTTTGATGCGCACATCAACCACTTCAATACCGTATTGATCAGTGGATTTATCACTGGCCTTGGTAACAATTTCCATGATCTCTTCCCTGGTTTCGGTAATGATCTCAGACATATTGTGTTTTCCCAGTTCCTGTCGAAGTTCTGAATAAACGATATCATCCAAGCGTGTTACAGCATTAGGAATCGCCTGTACGGTTTGCAGAAAAAGTAATGCATCGGTAATTCTCCAACGAACATAATTATCAACAATGAGCGTTTTTTTATCTTTGCTCAATACTTCTTCCGGTGCAACATCGTATTCCAAAAGACGATCATCAAACGTGACAGCATTTTGAAACGGCACTGGTAATTTGAAATGCAGTCCAGGTTCAGTAATTGTGCGCACCGGTTTTCCCAATTGCAGAATAACCACCTGTTGGCGCTCATCTACCGTAAAGACTGTTGTGAAGAAAACAATAAGGGCTAAAACAACGATGACTAATAATGAACGTTTCATTGTTTGCCCCCTTCCGCATTCAAGTTAAGTAGGTTGAGGAGATTCCCTCCACTTCCTTCCGGAACGATATATTTTTCAATATTAGGCAAAACCTCTTCCATCGTTTCTAAATACATTCTTTTTCGTGTCACATCTTTTGCTTTTTTATACTCTACCAACATAGCGTTAAACTTGGCAACATCTCCTTCAGAACGTTTGACTCGTGCTTCCCGGAAACCTTCAGCTTCCCGTATCATCGCTTGGGCTTCACCGCGTGCTTTCGGAATGATATCGTTACGGTATCCTTCCGCCTGGTTGATCATGCGGTTTTTATCTTCCTTCGCAGACGCCACATCTTTAAAAGAAGCGCTAACTTGCTTTGGCGGAGATACATCCTGCAGCTGCACGGCGACAACCAAAACTCCTGATTCATATTTATCCAAAATGCTTTGCAGCAAATCTTTTGTTTCTTCCTGGATCTGGAATTTTCCTGACGTCAGCGCTTCATCAATTTTATGCTTACCGATTATAGTTCGTAATGAGGCCTCTGCAGCTTCTCTTACTGTTAAGACCGGTTCAACAAAATTGAAAAGATAACTTACAGCATCTTTTATCTTGTACTGCACAATCAATTCGGCATCCACAATGTTTTCATCTCCCGTAAGCATAAGACTTTCTTTTTCTATGGTGCGGAATTGATTCTTGCCCATGGATCGAAAACCGATCTCCACACGTTTTACTTCCGTAACCTTCGGTGTCAACACTGATTCAATGGGAAAGGGTAAATGATAGTTCAACCCCGATTGTGTAACGCGGGTATACTTGCCAAAGGTCTGCACAACACCCACTTCATCGGGCCCAACAACATAAGTGCCTGTTAATAACCACAGGACCAATCCGATACCGATCATTGGCAAAATACCAATAGCCGGTACACTGACTTCCCTGTCGCCGATTATAATTCGTTTAGGTGACATTAATTACTCCTCTATTTTAACATTATTTCAAATCTGTTTGCGCAGACGGGCTACAGGAATATGAAACTGTTCGCGGTATTTTGCTACAGTCCTGCGGGCCACAGGGTAACCCTGCTCATTTAATAATTCTTTCAATTTATCATCGGTAAACGGATGTTGTTTATCTTCTTCATCCAGTAATTCCTTCAGCAACCGTTTGATCTGCATGGTGCTGATCTCCTCTCCACTGGATGTTATCATCCCTTCTGTGAAGAATGATTTTAATTCAAAAATACCATACGGTGTATCCACATATTTTCCCCGGGTTGACCGGCTGATAGTAGAAATATCCATGTTTAAAATATCAGCAATGTCCTGCAATTTCATGGGTTTCAGCTGATCCACGTTTCCGCGAAAAAATTCCGGCTGCCTTTTGATGATCTCCTGCATCACATTTGTTAACGTTTTACGTCGTTCGGAAATGGCATCCACGAACCATTCAGCGTTATCTACTTTTTCTTTTATAAAAGATTTGGCTTTTTTATCCAGACTCCCGGCCAGCATATCCACATATTCACGGCTGACCTGAAGATCCGGCAGCCAGCTGTCATTCACCACAATTACCCAATTATCATCTCGTTCATAAACGATCAATTCCGGTATGACTGATATGGTTTCAGCATTTTCATGTCCTGCACCCGGTTTGGGATTCAAATGGCTAATAACTTCCAGAGCGTGTTTCAATTCATCTGCTGAATGTCCCGTCGACTCTGCAAGGTGCTCATAGCGGTGATTGACAACATCTCCAAAATATTCATTAACCAATGCATGTGCAACCGGGTGTTCTTGCCTATCAATCTGCAAAAGCAGGCATTCCTGCAGATCCCGGGCGGCAATACCCTGCGGCTCAAACTCCTGTACTTTTTTTAAAATAGGCAATACATCTACCATCTCCATTTCAAAGCGGTCGCTGATGAGTTCCAAATCCACGGCCAGATAACCGTTTTCATCCAGGTTATAGATGATTTCTTCTGCCACTGATCTTGCATTGGTATTAAAATCAATGAGGTTCAATTGTTCTGCTAAATATTCCAAAAAATCCTTTTTTTGTGGAATAGGCATATCTTTGAATTCTTTTTTTTCATAGATATTGGGCGGTTCATATTCATAGTCCTGCTCCCAATCCAGACCTTCATCTTCAGTCATTTCTGCTTCTGGTTCACTGATGCCTTCCAGTTGATCCAGGGCAGGATTTGTTTCCAATTCATCCAGGATGCGTTCTTCCAGGTTGACGGTGTTGAGCTGGAGGATAGCCGCCTGCAGAATTTGCTGTGGCTGGATTGTTTGTTTTTGTTCTAATCGTTGCTGCAGCTTTGCCATTGAACAGCTCTCAATCCAACTTAAATTTTTCGCCTAAATATAATCGGCGTGTTTCTTCGTCATTGGCCAGGAATTCAGATGTACCAGAGTTTAATATCCGGCCGTCAAATAATAAATAGGAGCGGTCGGTGATGGACAGAGTTTCCCGGACGTTATGGTCTGTGATCAGTACACCGATATTACGGTCTTTTAACGAGCGAACAATTTGCTGAATATCTTCCACGGCGATGGGGTCTACACCGGCAAAGGGTTCATCCAGTAAAATGAAATTGGGATCCATGGACAACGCCCTGCAAATTTCCACCCGGCGCCTTTCTCCCCCGGAAAGAGTATTCCCTTTTTGCTCCCGCAGATGGGAAACGGACAATTCTTCCAGAAGTCGATCTATAATATCCTGCTGCTCCTTTGCCGATTGGCCTGTCATTTCCAAAACCAGTTTCAGGTTGTCTTCCACTGTCAGCTTGCCAAAAATGGACGGTTCCTGGGCCAGGTAGCCAATTCCTTTCCGGGAACGCATATACATGGCATCGGTCGTTATCTCATGATCATCTAAAAAAATATTCCCTTTGGACGGTTTGATCATGCCCGTGATCATATAGAATGTAGTTGTTTTCCCGGCGCCGTTGGGGCCCAAGAGTCCTACGATCTCACCCTGGCTCACCTCCAGGTCCACGCCGGAGACCACCCAGCGGGAGCCGTATTGTCTGGACAGGTTTTGGCCTTTCAGTGTATGTTTATTCATCTTCTTTAATAGTTGTTACACCGGATGGTTTAATGATCAGCCAGTTCTCCAATTCGATGTCGGATTCAAAACCGATACCGTAGAGTGTGTCACCTTCTTCCGTGGTCAGCATAACATTATCCTCGGTATAAATTAACTCTTCTTTGGAATCCCAGACCAATGTATCCGTATAGAGCGTTACCCCGCTGTCGGAGACTACAACCACGTTTTCTATGGCGCGCATAAAGTCATTGCCTTCCTCCACTTCAGCCAACATGGACTTGAGGTTGGTGGTATGGTTCTCCTGTTCATCGAAGAAATCAGCATTCACTTTCTGATCCAGGAGAATGAATTGCCTATCATCATATTTTTCCAAATGGCCGGAGCGAACAACGGATCGTTTGATGCCATGATTCGTCAGTGTAATGATCACATTCCAGCTTTCCTGGTCCGGAAGACCTTCCCGGGTGTTTGCATTCTTATTCTCAACCCTGTTGGAACAGCTCATCAGACATAGAACCACGATTGGCAAATATTTCAACATTAAATTATAATTTTTTACACCTTTGTGTTTCCCCTGTAACAGGGGAATAATAAAGGATTAAAAATGATGTTCTCCCCTGTCATAGGGGAGAATTTAAGAGGGGTCATAAAACAATGAACTATACTATTCTGATACAAATTATCTGAAAAAGATTTTTAAAAATTTAATGCTAATGATAGGGATCGGTTTTCGGGGGATTTTGGACTTCATCCCGCAGGGCCAGCATTACCTCTTCCAGCCTGCCCTGTTCTGTAAGAATCCATTCCAGAGCTTCCCGGAAAGCGCCTTCACCTCCGGATTTTTCAGTTATATGCACGGCTGCTTGTTTGACGAGCGGATAAGCATTGGCTACAGCAATGGGTACTGCCACTTGTTCCATGATAACGATATCAATGAGATCATCACCGACGTAAGCAATTTCATAATCACTTAAACCATGTTTTGCTTTGATTTCATTGTAAGGACCGCGCTTGTCCAAGGTACCGTTATAGACTTCTTCGATCTTCATTTCTGCCGCTCGTATTGATGTCGTTTCTGAATGGCGCCCGGAGATCAATGCAAGCTTCATCCCGGCAGCACGGGCGATAGCCGAACCGGCTCCGTCGGTCACATTGAAACGCTTCAATTCTTCGCCGTTTGCACCTTTATATACTGATCCGTCTGTCAGCACACCATCCACATCGGAAATGAGCATCTTTATATTGGCGCAGAGTGCTTTTGTATCAGCCACTGACGGCCTCGTGAATTCGTTTTAAAGAACGCAGCAGATCTTCCAGTTGATCAAGGGGCCATTGAGTTGGAGCATCGGACTTGGCCTCATCCACATTATCGTGGACTTCCATGAAAATGCCATCTGCCCCGGCAGCAACGGCTGCTTTTGCCAAGGTGGGAATAAATTCCCTGGCTCCGCCTGTATTCCCTCCGGATGCCCCTGGTATTTGGGCGCTGTGGGTGGCGTCAAAGATCACCGGATAGCCCGTCTCTTTCATGACCGGGATGGAGCGCATGTCCGAGACAAGGCTTTCGTAGCCGAAAGTTGTACCTCGATCGGTCAATAAAATATTTTCATTCCCGGCATTTACCAATTTCTCTACAATACTATTCACTTTCCATGGGGATAAAAATTGCCCTTTTTTCACATTCACCGTTTTTCCTGTTTTGGCGGCGGCTTCGATGAGATCTGTCTGCCGGCAGAGAAAGGCCGGGATCTGGAGGATGTCCGCCACTTCAGCCACCGTTGCGGCCTGCTCCGGGTGGTGGATATCGGTCAATACAGGTACACCCACTGATTCCTTTATTTCGGACAATATTGAAAGCCCTTCATCCATTCCCGGGCCTCTGAATGAATCACCGGATGTACGGTTGGCCTTATCAAAGGAACTCTTGAAAACCAAAGATACCCCGACTTTTTCACATACGTTTGCAATGGCCTCTGCCATGGACAGGGAATGATCCCTGCTTTCGATGACGCACGGGCCGGCGATAATAGGCAGGCCATCTCCTCCAAAGGAGACGCCGCCCGCATTTACAATATTAGACATGGTCAGATTTTAAATGAAATTGCACTGCTGCGCCAACAAAATCCCGAAAGAGCGGATGGGCGGCGCTGACCCGGCTTTTCAGCTCCGGGTGGAACTGCCCGGCCACGAACCAGGGATGATCTTTTATTTCAATCATTTCCACCAAATTCAATTCATTATTCACCCCGGAAAAAACCAAACCATTATTTTCCAACTTGGCCCGGTAGCGGTTATTTACTTCCCAGCGATGGCGGTGGCGTTCGGAAATATTCTTTTTGTGATAGGCTTTGTAGGCTTTTGTCCGTGGTTTGAGTTCACAGTCGTATGCCCCCAGGCGCATGGTACCACCTTTGCGTTTGATGGCCCGTTGGGATTCCATAAGAGCAATGACGGGGTATTTTGTCCGCTTATTGAATTCTGTGCTGTTGGCGCCATCTAATCCGCAGACGTGACGGGCGAAATCAATCACAGCGCATTGCAGTCCCAGGCAGATCCCCAAGAACGGGATATTGTTTTCGCGGGCATATTTACTAGTCAGAATTTTCCCTTCAGACCCTCGGGAACCAAACCCGCCTGGAATCAAGATACCATTTATATTTTTAAACGCTTTAGCCGCATCTGTATCATTAAATATCTTTTCCGTATTCACCCATTTAATATTTACACTGGCGTTGTTCTCCACACCTGAGTGTACAAATGCCTCAAGGATACTTTTATAGGCATCCGGGAGTTCGGTGTATTTCCCGCACATTGCAATAGTTATCTTGTGCTTGGGATTTTTAAAACTGTGGATGAATTTTTCCAAGTAATCTATATCCGGTTTAGAGGGCAACTCCATCCTGTCCATAATTTCTTGACCCATTTCTTGTTTATGCAGAACAAGTGGCACTTCATAAATACTGGGGACATCAAGTCCTTCTATAACATGATTCGTTGACACATTACAAAAAAGTGCCAGCTTATCTCGAATGGATTTGGTCAATTTCCGATCTGTGCGACAGAAAATAAAATCAGGGGTTAAACCAATTTCCCTCAATTTCATTACAGAGTGCTGGGTCGGTTTTGTCTTTAATTCTTCGCTGGCTTTTATATACGGGACCAATGTTACGTGGACCAAAACATGATTCCGGTATCCAACCTCCAAAGATAATTGACGAATTGCTTCTAGAAATGGCAGACTTTCAATATCACCGACCGTTCCACCCACTTCACAAATAACGACATCATATTTCCGGGGCTTATTCACACCGCGGATACGGTTGATGATCTCATCTGTGATGTGGGGAATAACCTGGATCGTAGCGCCTAAATAATCTCCCCTTCGCTCCCTATCTAAAACAGTGCTATAAATCTGGCCGGTAGTGGCATTATTATTCTTACTCATATCCACGTCGATAAAGCGCTCGTAATGTCCGAGGTCCAAGTCTGTTTCGGAACCATCATCGAGTACAAAAACTTCGCCGTGCTGATACGGATTCATGGTCCCGGGATCCACATTCAAATAGGGGTCCAGCTTTATAATGGACACTTTCAATCCGGCGCTTTTTAATAAATAACCGATAGATGCAGCAGCAATTCCTTTCCCTAATCCGGAAATGACGCCGCCGAGTACGAAAATATATTTTGTTTGTTTAGCCATGAGTCTCCATAAATGCGTTTAAATCTTTTTCAGTATCGATGCCCCTGCCCGTATAATCGGTCATGAGTACGTGGATTGGTAAACCATTATCCAATATACGTAATTGCTCTAGCCGATATTTTTTTTCATTTTCTGTCTGGGTCATATTGGTGAATTTTATAAGTGCTTTTTTACGAAAAGCATACATACCGATATGCCTGTAATATCCCCCCGATTCAT
>CAZORD010000012.1:26404-52737 GCA_964582455.1 uncultured bacterium
GCTTTTTTACGAAAAGCATACATACCGATATGCCTGTAATATCCCCCCGATTCATAGTGTCTTGGTTCACGACGAAACGCCATGGCTATATTATTTTGATCCACCAACACTTTGACTACATTGAGGTCCAATTCATCTTCCGCAGAAATATCAGTCGTTGCAGGTGTAGCCATAAATACATTTGGTTTCTCAAATATTTCCACAAGATTATCAATTAATTGCGGTTCCATAGCCGGTTCATCGCCTTGGATATTAACCACAATATCTGCATCCAGTTCCCCGACTACTTGTGCCACACGATCCGTACCAGATTTATGGTCGGAGAATGTCATGACTGTGTTGACATTAAACGGTTTTAGCGCTTCCGCTGTATCATCACTGTCAATAGCGATAATGATTTCATCCAAAGAATCCGCCTGCAGAGCTTGTTCATATACATGAACAACCATGGGCTTTTCGTTAATGGGGGCAAGTATCTTTCGGGGGAGTCTGGTAGAATGTAGCCGGGCCGGGATGACGCCGACATTCACGAACGTAAAACCAATCTAAAGAGGAGGTACGTTTCCAACAGGTTCAAATTGTTCGTCTTGATGATGTTCTGTATGAGCATATACCGGCGAAAATCTGGCTAGAAATTAAGTATTTGTTCTTGACATAAAAGATAGAAATATTATTCAAAACGCAACGATTCAATCGGATCAAGATTTGCCGCCCGCCAGGCAGGATAAATTCCAAAACCAATACCGATGAATGAGCAAACAACTAATCCATACACAACCCAGTTCATGGGAATGACAGCCGGAATATTCATAAACACGGCCACAACATTTCCGCCGACAACTCCTAAAATAACACCCACCACACCGCCAATCTCACTTAAAAAAACAGCTTCCGCAAGAAACTGTGTGATAATATCTCGTTTATTTGCACCGACAGCTTTACGAATACCAATTTCCTTTATACGCTCTGTTACAGACACCAGCATAATATTCATAATACCAATCCCGGCCACAAGTAAGGCGATAATACTGATAACAAAGGCAAACGTTTTTACTCCGCCGGTGAATGAACTGAATGTTTCCAATAATTGAACATTTGAAATTACTTCAAAATCATTTTCTTCACCGGGCGGAACCTTACGAATTGTGCGCATGATACCGATAGCTTCATCCTGTGTTTTATCATAGAGTTCAGTTGCGGGCGCTTCAATAGTAATGACCAAAGAAGTCCGCTGATGGGCAAAATGATGCAAGTATGTTGAGATGGGAATAATGATATAATTATCCTGGCTTTCACCAAAGGACTGTCCTTTTCTTTCGGCGGTGCCAATCACAAGAAAATCAATCCCGTCAATAGTAATGGTATTTCCTAAAGCATATTCAAAAGGAAAAAGCTGATCCAGAGCATCGCCGCCTAAAATAACCACACGCCGGGCATAGTGAACATCATCATGTGTAATATTGCGACCGTCGTCTATCATTGTGTTATACGTCCTTGCTGTCCACTCGTCTCCTGCGTAAAGGACCGTATTTCGCTTTGCCTGGTTATCACCATTTTTGATGGTCTTGCCCCAGGCATCATCATTCGCGCTGACAAATGCTGCTGTTTTTACTCGTTCACGCAGTTTTTCATATTGATCAAAAGTAATACTTTTACGTTTTGAATATTTTTGCCAGGAGCCATGACCACCCAAATGAATGGCCGGAAACTTTTGAAATGAAAACGTATTGGCCCCAAACACATTTAATCCGGATTGAATAGATGATTCCATGGTTGTAATGGCTGTCATGACGCCAATGACTGAAAATACACCAATGGTAATTCCCAGCAATGTCAATGAAGACCGTAATTTATTCTGGCGAATAGACTGGAGAGCCATGATCAGGCTTTCCTTCAGTGTATTTTTAAAATGACCTTTTTTAACCTTACTCATATCGTAACGCCTCAATGGGATCCAGCCGTGCCGCTTTGTATGATGGTGCTAACCCGGCTACAATTCCAACAACGGAACTCAATATTAAAGAAATAATGGCCAGGGATACGGGCATAGTTGAGGGAAATACAAATTTATCAATCAAAAAACTACCACCCAGGGCCAAGGTAATTCCTACAAAACCACCAAAAAGACAAATGAACAACGCCTCCAATAAAAACTGGCGCATGATACTTCTCTGTGTAGCGCCGATTGCTTTGCGGACACCAATTTCTCTCGTCCGCTCTTTCACAGATACAAACATGATATTCATGATTCCGATCCCACCAACAACTAATGATAGCACTGTAATAAAGAGCCCGGTTCCGCCTATAGCAATTTTCATGGTCTGGTATTGTTGACGAAATGCATCTTGTTGATTGATGGCAAAATCATTTTTCTCTTCGGGACCCAGACCGCGCAAGCGACGCATGATAGCAATAATTTCATCTTTAGCATCATCAATGTGCTCATCATCCACTTTTACTTCAAAGCGCATCCAACCCCGGCGTGCAAATAAACGTTGATACGTCCCCAGAGGAATTATAGCCCGATTATCCAAGCTGAACATTCCCAAAAATTTTCCCTGTTTTTCCGCTATTCCAACTACTCGAAATACATAATTCCCGATCTTCACTTTTTCACCAATGGGGTTTTCATTTTCAAACAGTACATTCGCTACATCATAGCCAATTACTATAACTCTTGCACCGCTGCGGTCTTCACCTTCAGTATAAAACCGGCCGGACTCAATATTCATAAAAGCAGTCTGGGTGAATTCCGGAGTAGTGCCTGCAAGCCTAATGCCCATAGCCATTTCATCTTTGCGGGTAATATTTACTGAACGCATAGCAACGGGTGCAGCTGCCACAACATATTTACCTTGATCTTTTAATTTTTCAACATAATCAACTTTCAAATCCGGTCGATTTCGAATCTCCCACCACTCCTGTTCGCCGAACCATTCATGTTTGGAAATATAAAGGACATCGCGACCCAGGAAAGACATGCTTTTTTCAAAAGAACGGTCCAATCCGGAAATGAGGGTGCCCATTAGCGTGACTGCCAAAATGCCTATTATGATCCCAAGTGTAGTCAAAGCCGCCCGCATTTTGTTTCCCCAGATTGCATTCAGGGCCATGCGAACTGATTCAACATAAGCAAACATGATCAGGCAGCTGCTTTTTTCTTTGTCGGTTTTTTACGTTTTTTTGTTTTTCGGTTGTGGTCGTCTTTTTCGATGCGTCCATCGAGAATTTGGATCGTACGGTGAGCGTGTTTTGCAATATAGGCTTCATGGGTTACCAGAATAATTGTATTTCCTTCCCTGTGCAGTTCATCAAAAACATCCATGATTTCTACACCACTCTTTGAGTCCAGGTTGCCGGTGGGTTCATCTGCCAGTATAATGGATGGATTTGTCACCAACGCCCTGGCAATAGCCACGCGTTGCCGCTGTCCGCCGGAGAGTTCATTGGGCTTGTGATGCATGCGGTCGGTCAAGCTCACTTTTTCCATGGCTATTTCAGCAAGTTCGAGACGCTCATCTTTATGGATATTGGCATAGATCAAAGGCAGTTCAACATTCCTTAAGGCAGTCAGTTTTGGTAATAAATTAAAGGTTTGAAAAACAAAACCTATTTTCCGGTTTCGTATTGACGCCAATTGATTATCATCCATTTCATGAACTTTTTCACCTTCAAATTCATAGGTTCCTGTCGTAGGTGAATCCAGGCAGCCGATCATGTTCATCATGGTTGATTTTCCTGAACCTGACGGTCCCATAATGGAGATATATTCATTATGATTGATTATCAAATCAACACCATCCAGCGCTTTTACGGTTTCACCTCCAACTTCATAATACCGTTGTAAACCCGTTAGTTTGATTAAATCAGCCATTAATTTTCATCTAAACTAACTTGGCTATTATGTTTTAAATCTCGACTGATAGCTTTATAGCTGCCGTTCACTACTTTTTCACCTTCGTCTAATCCGCTTATAATTTCATAATGTGTTTCACTGCTTATGCCTACTTTCACTGGTTTGGCTATAGCATAGGGGCCTTTTTTATTCCCCTGCATTTCTATATCCCCCGCAGGTTCTTCCTCAACAACAAAAACCAATTCTATCATCTTTTTCTTTTCTTTACTGCTTCTGTATTTTTTGTCTTCATCCTCTTCATCGTCATTAGTTTCTTTCTTTTCAACTGATTCTTTATCATATCCTTCGGGCCGCACAGTCAAACTTTGGATAGGAATGGTCAGTACATTTTCCCTTACATCTGTAATTATATTTGTATTGGCACTCATTCCCGGACGAATTTTGGGATGAACATCCAGCATGCGAACTTTGATCTTAAAATTTGTAACCTGCTCCTGGGTACCAAAATTAGACGTTTCCGCTACATGGGCAATTTCACTAACGACACCGTAGAACATCGTATCTTGAAACGCATCAACTTCAATTTCTGTCGTATCACCCAATACAATTGATACAACATCATTTTCATTCACATCCACTTGGACTTCCAATCTGGCCAAGTCAGCTATGGTCATCAGGGTTGCTGCCTGAAACATACTGCCAACTGCCATTTCGCCTACTTCGATGTTTATTCTAGTGACAATACCATTTGATGGTGCAGTCATTTTTAATTTTGATAATTCGTCTTCCCGGGAACTTAACGCTGCTTTGGCTTGCCGCAATTGGTTGACGGCCATTTCATATTGTGCAGTAATCGATTCCAGTTCCTGTTCAGAAATCAGTTTTTGTTTATAGAGTGATTCCATGCGTTTCTTCTGTGCACCCACTTGCTTCAGGTTTGCTTCAGCAGAATTCACCGAAGATTGCGCCTGTTCTGTTGCAGCCAGATGTTGTTTTTCATCCAACGTAATTAATAATTGCCCTGTTTGAACACGATCGCCTTCCTTAACGGTGATTTTTGTTACCCATGCAGATGTAGTAGCGCTGATCTTAATCTCCTTTATGGGCTGTATTTTACCGCTGGCATTAACCTTATGGATTACTGTGCCTCGTTGTACTTCCTCCACTTCTACCTTAATGGAGTTATCATCATCACGAAAGATATTGGCAGCGATAATGATGATTAATAAGGCAGCTACTCCGCCGATCATGTATATTTTTTTCTTATTCTTTTTCATTGAAAAACGTTACTCCTGGTTATCTGTAATCTTGATCAAGTGTTCCTAATATTGCACTTAATTGCGCTTCCTGGGTTCGTGCATTATATTTTTTACTTACCAATGAACTTCGTGCCTGGCTTACGGATACCTGGGCATCCAACACTTCCAAAATGGTTGTAGATCCAAGTATATATCGTTCCTGGACCAATTTCAAATCTTCCTCAGCAGAAGCCAAAACGTGTTCACTGATGGGTATTAACTCCTGATAATTTCCCAAAACATTAATTAAATTTTCCAACTGCACCATTAAATCATGTTTCTGCGTTAAATAATCATATTGCTGCCTGCGGACATTCAATTCAGCCTGCTGTTGTTTTGTGGATAAACTATATCCAGTAAATATTGGGATGGATAATGATAAAGAAATACTTGAAGACCATTCATCAAATTGAGTCATGTTTTCAAATTCATTTGTTGTAGTTCCATAACTCATAGATGTACTCACATTGGGTAAACGTGTACCCACTAAAATTTTTCTGCTTAATTCAGCTCCTGCTATTTGGGATCGATATACAAGTAACGTCGGGCTATACTCTTCCATTTCTAACACTGATTGTTCTACTTCCGGAACTGTCAGCAATGGCCGTCCTGTATCAGAAATTTCAAAATACGTTGCGCTGCCGATCAAACCCATGCTGTTACGAAGAGCAAGTTCTGCATTAAGCAAATTGGTTTCTTTTATAAGTACATCTGATTGAGCATTTCCTTTCAAAACCTGTGCTTTTAATAAATCTGTCTTTTTTACAGCTCCTAATTCAAATTGCGTTTTGACCAAAATAATTTGTTGTCGTGCTAAATCCAGATTTTTCTTTGAAACGTCTAACAGTTGCTGTGCCTTCAGTAATTCATAGAAAGACTGATGTACATTCAGGATAACATTGATCTTCTGCTGTCGAGCACGCTGCTGGTTTATAACTAGCGTATTATTTGCTGACCTGATCTGGTTCAGCCACTGGCCTCCATTATAAATTGGCTGATTGATGGAGAATGAAGCTCCATATATATTTGAAATTCCGCCGTACGGAGATGCAAAAGATACAGTATCGCCCATGAATACCATCTCTGATGAATTCACACCTTTTGTAGAATGAGTTTCACTCCATGAATTACCATAACTGATTTGAGGTAGAATATTGCTTAAAGACCCTCTTGCGCCGGAAACAGCTGATTGCACGTCCAAAGCCGCGGATTTTAATGATTCTTTATTCAACAGCGCAACCTCGATACAATCTGCGAGAGAATATACCTGAGCCTCCAGACTTAGGAAGGAGGTAAAATAGAAAAGATAATATAGTCGTTTCATAGATTAAGTAAATAATGACCCAATAAATGAGAAAAAGGTTGTCTGTAATATCCAATAAATAACTAAAGCGATCATAAATGGTTTTACCTCCCGGCGATACAAAACACTCATACCAACGGCAAGAACGATTACTCGCCAAAAGGCGAAAAGATCCATCCCGCTCATAAAATTATATAAAAAACTTCCTTTTTCTCCCAATCCCAGTAAACCTAAACCAGTATGAATATCCATACTCCATTTCGAGATCATAAGGGGAACCTTAACCAATGCTTCTAATACAGCAATCATGTATGTATATGCTGTCATTACCAATATATTACTGTATGAAGATTTTCCTCCGAAAAAGAAATTACCTATTAACATGACCATCAAAGCTATTAGTAAAATACGTGCAGGTGTAGCCAAAGCACTTGTAGCATAACCTACGGCTACCATTGCACTTGAAGGGTCTTTAATGCTGGATAAACTTTCTGATAAAATTTCTTCTTTTTGATCATCCGGTATTTGAGAACTTTCCATAATATATTTTTCTGTCTGTTCTACTTGGACTTCTATTAGTAATTCACCCAAAGCCAGCATGCTCACAACGCCTACCATCACAGAAATGATGATCGGCAATAACGCATCTTTCCAATCATTACGTTTACTCAATGAAGTAAACACATCCCTTGGTTCTAAAAACACATTCAGGAGATTATTCATTTATTTTATCCTTTTATTTCAGTAAGTAATTCATCTTTGTTATTAAGCATGAATTCTTTTGCTGCATCGTAGGAATTATCAATCTTTCCATCAAGGATTGCTTCTTCGATGGCATGTTTAATTTTTCCAATTGTTTTTCCTTCAGTGAGCCCGCACAATTCCATAATCTCTTTTCCTCGCACCGGTGATTGAAATGCCTTCATGGCATCTCGCTCTTCAACATTTGACATTTTTGATTCCACAATATCAAAATTATTCAAATATTTTTTAACTCTATTTGGATTTCGAGTGGTGATATCAGCCCGGCATAATATCATGAGGTCATCCAAATCCTCCCCGGCGGCAGCCATTACTCTTCGCACAGCTGAATCAGTTACTTCTTCTTTTACCAACGCTATGGGTCTCAGATGCAGGAGAGTTAGTTTTTTAAGGTAGTCCCGGAGGTCATTTGACAGTTTTAAATGCTTGGCTACTTTGTTTAATAATCGTTCACCGACAGCATCATGGCCGTGAAACGTATATCCTTTACGCTTATCAACCCTGCGTGTTTTAGGTTTAGCAATGTCGTGGACCAGGGCCGCAAAACGTAATTCCATTTTGTCTGTAAGTTGAGCCGCATTGTCCACTACCTGCATGGTATGGTAAAAAATATCTTTATGATGCCATTCTTTGGTTTGCTCCAAACCGTACATGGCATCAATTTCCGGGAAAACATATTTCATCAACCCGGTCTTTTGCAAAATGTCCAATCCAATGGAGGGTTTGTCTGTAGCCAGTATCTTAAGCAGTTCAGCTGTGATCCGCTCCTGTGAAACAATACTGATTCGATTGGCCTGTTTTTGGATCGCTGCAAAACATTTTTTTTCGATCTCAAAATCCAAGGCCGCAGCAAAGTATGCTGCGCGCATCATGCGTAAAGGGTCTTCATTAAACGTTTCATCCGGATCAAGTGGAGTCTTTAAAATTTTAGCTTTTAGATCGGTTATGCCGCCGTGAGGATCATGCAATTCGCCAAATCGATCCGGATGGAGATCTACAGCTAAAGCATTGACCGAAAAATCTCGACGAATGAGATCTCCCTGCAAATCTGTATATACAACTTCTTTGGGCTTGCGGGAACCTTTATCGTAGGTCTCTGTCCGTGCAGCAGCAACTTCAAGCGGTATGGGCTTAAACGGAATTTTAGCTGTTGAGAATTTTGGAAACGGAACAATTTTCTTAACGTTTAATTTTTTTGCCAGTGCTTCAGCAAATTTCACACCATCACATACAACCATGAAATCAATCTCTTTCAAGGGCCGCCCGAGGAAAAGATCACGTAAATAACCGCCAACAACGTAAACGCCGTGATCCCTTTCAGCTCCCAAATTTCCAGCTTTTTTGAGAACTTCGGAACCGATGGTATCTTCTGCAATTAAATGGTGTATATTAGCCATAACAGCCAAGAAGTTACGGAAATTGGTCTAATTCATGCACAGCATCATAATTTCATTTGCTCGATAGAAAAACTTCCACTATTTTCAACTATCATGGGTATGAGACAGATATTAATAACAATCCTTTTTTCCTGTTGTGTTTACGGGCAGTTTGGGGAAGTCAAAGTCGTTTTTGACAACCGTCTGCTGAAAGTCCATGAACAGCAAAATATCCTGCCATTGAAACAGGATATAGCCCGTTATATTAAATCAACGCGCTGGGAAGAGGATTACAGTGACCTGAAGATACCTCTGCATATCCAATTCATCTTTGAGGGCGCTGCCCAAAAAGGTGCCCAAGAGACATATCTTTGCCAAGTACTCTTTACCACAGGGAAAGACCAACGTTATTTTGACAAATCTGTCCAGTTCCCATATGGTCAAGGTGGCACATTATACTTTGACCTTGTACAGTTCGATCCATTATCGAGTTTTCTGGCTTTTTATGTAAATCTTGTTCTCGCTGGAGAAATGGATACTTACGAACCTAATGGGGGTACTCGAATCTATGAATTATGCCGGGAGATCGCTTTACGCGGTACAGCCAGTGAATTTTCCCGGGGTTGGTCAGACAGGTCCAAACTTGCAAATAATGCTAGTACAAATTTTGGTTTACGAAAAGCCAAGTTTTCGTATTATTATGCCATGGAACTTTTCCAGGACGGCAATTTGGATGAAGCTTTATTAGAATTCAACAATATGATCAAAGGCCTGGATGAGGTCTATGACCGTTCACCCCGGGAGCATTATACAATGCTTTTTTTGAAAGCACACACCAATGAATTGGCTAAAATTCTGCAGTTAATGGGTCAGAAAAATATGTTAAAAGATATGATGGAACTCGATCCCGATAATCTCGAGATTTATAAACAAGCGCTCTATTAAAGGTCGCTGTATTTTTTGATACCGCGGATATAGTGGGCAAAAACAATGCTGCCGCGGTAAAACTTCTTTAATATTTCAGTATCTGATAAAACACGAATTTTTCGCACTGACCTTCTTTTATTGAATATTAATACGGGATGGGTTAAAAGCCAAAAAAGTGATTTAAATACTGCTCCAAAATGACGTAAGTCCCATTTCACCAATGCATATATCACAGCTACAAATTCCAGCGCTAATCTGATCGGGATTAAATAGAGAGTCAGCAGTAAATTGTAATTTGTTAAAAGCATGAAAAAGGAATTACGGTGATTCAGGTAATTTTTTTGTAAAGAATGCATGGGTAGCGAAACAGCATTCTTATGATATATTATTGAATTTGGTTCAAAAACAATCCTGTTACCTATTAGCTGCAGGCGCCAGCACAAGTCAATTTCTTCCTGGTGGGCAAAAAATGTTTCATCAAATCCGCCCGCTGATTCGAAGTCGTCTTTACGAACCATGATGGCTGTCCCGGAAGCCCAGAAAATGTCAGTTCTTGTATTGTATTGGCCCAAGTCTTCTTCCTGTTCCAGAAAGATTCTGCCTTTTGTAAATGGAAAGCATAACAAATCTATATGTCCTCCGGCTCCGCCGGCATAATCAAATAAATTGCGCTCATAATAATTGCGAATTTTGGGTTGGAGAGCAACTATTTCTTCACTCTCACTAACCCGGTCTGCTAAATGGTTTAACCAATCCGTTTCTTGGATAGTATCATTATTTAGGAATAACAACCAATTGCCCTTTGCTGATGGAACGCCCCTGTTACATCCTCCGGCATAACCGTAATTTTCATCATTTTCGACCAGAGTAATATCGGGATGGTGTTCTTTGATCCAAGCTTGACTCCCATCGGAAGAAGCATTGTCGACAACAATGATCTCTTTGTTTTCATAAGTGGTTTGCTTTAAGGAATCAAGGCATTCCGAGAGTACATCGATGCCATTCCAATGTGGAATAATTATTGAAATGATAGGTTTTTCAGAGAACATTTATATATAGAAAATGTATTTTGTAAAAGGGAAAATGGAAGATGGAATATTACTCAAAGTATTAGTCTTATTATTTAATAACTCCCTCTACCATCGCTCATTTACCAATGTCCATAAATCAGCTATTTTCTGATCCAGTCATTTCCTTCAATAGTTTCTTTGCTTCTTTATCTTTAGGATTTCGTTCCAGCCAGGTTGTCAATAGATCCATGGCTTCATCTTCCATATCAAGCTTGCGGTAATTGATAATCAAATGACTGACTATATCCGGATAATTTTTTCGATATTGGCTCCAAGCCTTCGCATTCACATTTTTTTTATCCCTGCCTCCTGCTAATATCATTGCTTCCATGGCATTGTAGCTATTATAGAGGTTTTTCAAGATTGATAAACTGGTGTCAAATTCTTCTAATTCCAGATAAGATTGAGCATATTCCACACGATGGCGAACTGTATTATCATTACGTGCCATGAGTTCATCAAGTACAAAACTGAATTTTTCTTTATTACCAACGCCATAATACAATCTTCCGACTTGGTAATGCAGGTCCCTGTTATCCATGCGGATTGGATTCTCAGGTAAATTTTCGGACATTTTATCTAAAACTTTTTCAACCATTGCTCTTTTGATTTCAGCTGCTTCAGCATTGTTAACTGCTTGAAGTTTTTGGTAATCCATGAAATGATGCACGGCTAACTGCATATAAGCGCTGCGATAGTTTTGTAATAAGCGGATGACTTGATTATTATAATGAACTTCTTCATTACCTAAGTTACGAAATAGGTATTTTTCATGAGGGCTCCGATACCACAAGGCACCTTCCTGATTTTCCCATTCTTTTCCTACATGCCCCATTAGCCAAGTTTCTGATCCTAGATCCGTCATTAAGTGTTGCTCCATACGGGCGGCGTTGATTCCTTTTGTTTTATAAGGCCGCAAACGGTAAGCCAAGCCTTCCATTTCCAAATATTCTTCCAATCCAATACGGTTTCCAGGGGAAACAGTCACTGCAAAATATATGGGTGATGTCCATTTAGTATCATTGATGATTTGCATAATCATCATATCCTGAACTTTCAATGCCTGTTTAGCAAATGTTGGTTTAACGGACCATGTTATCTGTTGATCACTTTGAACCGGGAAGGTGACATCCCGCGTTTTCCAGCGGGTTAATCCTGATGTAATATTGCGTATGTCATCATTGTCGATCTTTATAAATCGCTGACCGATAATTTCATCGCCCTCTCGTTCTTTGGTAAGTTTATTATATTCTCTTTCAGTAGGGCGTGAATCCCTTAGTTGTTTGATGTACCAGGGTGTATTCAGCAGACTCAAATTAGCAACCGCGACATCTTTACGAATTCCTTCCACTTCCTGCAGATACCACAGTGGAAATGTATCATTATCGCCGTTAGTAAATAAAATCCCATTGGGTTCACAGGATTGCAGCAAGTTATAGCTATAATCCCAAGCTACGAAATTACCAGAACGATCGTGTTCCTTGTAATTTGCTTTGAGCATAACACCAGGGATAAATGCAAACTGCAGCAGCAGTACTGTTATTATTGCATTACGGCTTAATGCAGGTTTTTTCACATACGCTGCTATCCATTCACTGATAGCTGCGGATCCTACACCGATCCAAATAGCAAAAGCCATAAAACTGCCTACATAAGAATAGTCCCTTTCTCGAGGCTGTGGATTATCCTGGTTCAAATAAAGAATGAGCAGCCAGCCGATAACAAAAAACAAGGTGAAAACAGTAAAAGCAATACTCCAATCTTTGCGGAAATGGTGAACCAATCCAATAAAGCCTAAAATCAACGCCAAGGGCAGGCCGAATTGCAGCCAATAAACTCCATCTTCCCGACTATTGGCGCCCATTGCTGAAGTATAATCACCATTGGAAGGGCCCCGACCGGCAAATTGCCAGAGGAAATAGCGGTTATACATTTTCTTGATCTGGTAATTCCAAAAGAAATCCCATTGCTTCGATCCATTGTAAAACATGTATTGCCTGTTCTGACTGGAAGAATAGGTATTTCTACCGGCTGATGGTCGACCGACAATTTCATGTTTGGCCGGCAACCCTTTATAGCGTCGTGGGAATTGGCCTATTACACCATATTGTTCCCGTTCCAAGTATGAAATTGCTGCTGTTATATTTTCCGGGTTGTTCTCATCAATAGCAGGGTTTTGACCGGAGCGAATAAAAATCAGTGCATAGCTGGAATAACCTATCAGGATCAGAACCATGGACGTTAGCGCCAGTGACAAGAGTTGATGTTTCTTAAAAATGGACCAGATCGTTACACCAAAGACCAATAAAACCAGAACGATTACACCGGGTAATCCTACAGCTGATCCGGCCAAGTGCGGCAGGCCTTTTATAATGCCGTTATGAATAATCAGGAAAATGATAAATGTTATAGCAGTAGTAATAAAAAATGTTTTCCATTCAAATTCCATTTTCCGGAAATAGATAATGAGTGCAATAAAGGGCAGCGTTAAAAGATTTAAAATATGCACACCGATTGCCAGTCCGAACATGTAGGCAATGATCAGGATATAACGTTCGCTACCCGGTTTATCAGCACGATCCGACCAGTGCAGGATCAACCAAACGACAATAGCGGTGAAAAAGGTACTAATCGAGTACACTTCCGCTTCCACAGCATTGAACCAATGGCTGTCGGTAAAGGCAAAAGCCATTGCGCCGACAAATGCAGCTCCAAAGGCAATTATAGCATCCTGGCGAGAACGAATTTCTCCACTGTAATGAGCGATCACTTTTACGATTATAAGATAGAGCAGCATCACTGCTACAGCGCTGGCAATAGGCGACATGAGGTTTACCCGGTAAGCAATATCCGTGCTGAGCGGCAGCATTGAGAAGATGCGTCCTAATATTAAATAGAGCGGGCTCCCGGGTGGATGGGGGACGCCTAATATATATGACGTGGCAATGAATTCACCGCAGTCCCAGTAGGGAACTGTCGGAGCCATAGTACTCAAATAAACAATAAATGAAACTACCAGCGTAACCGCCGCAAGGATTCTATTTAAAAACACATTATCGTTGGAAATCACTTATCTTCCTCATTTTTTCCATCATTACTTGTGGTTTCATCAATCTCTGGTTCAGCCGTCTCTTCTTTTTCAGCAGTGTCTTCCCCAGTTTCCATATCCTTCTTTCCATCATCCGTTTTACCTGCACCATCTTCGATACTGTCTGTCTCATCCCCATTTTTCTTATTTTTTTCTTCGACGAAATTCATTTTTAATTCTCGAATTAAATGCTCAAGGTATTGATCTTCATTGTCTGTCAGATTTCCTTTCATGCGCTTGTAGAGCATATCCAGCATATCAATCTGAACTTGAGCCTGGTCCAAATTTCGCTCTAATTCATCATTTACTGGATTTTTGATCTTACCGAGAAATACCCACGCACTGTGTACCAGTGATGAAATGAGCTGATCGAATAATTGTTTTTCAGTCAATTGACTATCAGAAGCCATAAGTTGTCTTTCCTTACGAAATAAAAAGGTTGTTGTTTCAGTCTAAAAAAGTCAGCGAATTTATGCTTAATGGGACTAAAGATGAATGATTGATTCTACTTTATTATATAAATCAGTGAACTGCATCTCTCTTTATGAATCCAGGACAACAACCAAGAGATAAATCCATTCCAAATTCCACTTATCATTGATTTTCCCGTGTGTTGTGAACTCAAGAGAGAAACATAAAATGAATCAAAAGACATCCTGTGTATTTCGTCGATCAAAAATTCATTATTGAACATAATCTTTTCCATGGATGTGGGCGTAAAATGAAACAAATGTCGGGGAGTATCATACGCTGCCCAATCAGCTCCGTATTTATTTCCATCAGTTGATTCATAATTCGGTAATGCCACAATTAATACTCCACCAGGACTTAATTGAATTTTAATTTTTTCCAAATAGTCCCAAGGTTCATACACATGTTCCAGGCTATGCCAGCATGTAATCACATCATATGTTTCATCTGAATTCAGCCAATCTTCAGGAGCCATTACATCAATATCAAATTGAGTTTTCACCAGTTCCCGCGCTTTTTGTGAGGCGTCCACACCTTTTACACTCCAAGCGCTTGCTTTCATTGTATTTAAAAAATGCCCGGCACCGCAGCCGATATCCAGAATATTACCTATCTTCTTACCGGTGGAATTTTCTACCAACCGCTTTTTCATTCCCAACATATATGAACGAACCACATTATAAATGGAATCAAACAGCCCTTTTGATTCGTCCGCGTGTGAGATATACTCGTCTGATTCATAATAGCTGCCAATGTCTTCTTTTTCCGGAAAGGGGCTCGTCAAACGCAGGCGGCAGTCTGAACATTCCACAATATCAAATTTTTCTCCACTCACTAAATAATCTTTGGTGGTGAAAACGATTTTTAGTTCCTGGGGGCAAAGAGGGCAGTGGGTTTGATTAATCATTAGTTTATCATTACCGTTTCCAAATATTGAGCATAATCCTGTAGCAGACGTTCTTTCATAAGTGGATGATTATCCAGTTTTGGATCGCTATTCGCAATATTCTGTGCTGCTTTTCGGGCCTGCCTAATCAATGGTCCATCTGTAACCATATCCGCAATTTTATGTTTAAAAAAGCCGCTCTGTTCGGTACTGAAGAATTTTCCCGGCCCGCGCATTTTCAAGTCTTCATCTGCAATGATAAAACCATCATTTGTTTTTTCCATGATCGCCAATCGTTTCCTGGATGTATCCTTGATATTGCGCTCAACAAGGATGCAGTAACTCTTGGCACTGCCCCGTCCCACTCGACCCCGGAGCTGGTGCAGCTGCGTCAGACCAAAGCGCTCAGCATGTTCGATAAGCATGACGGATGCATTGGGAATATCAATCCCCACTTCGATTACTGTGGTAGAAACCAGGATATTGATCTCATTTTTTGCATAGGATTCCATGATGGCATCTTTTTCATCTTTTTTCACGCGGCCGTGGATCAAACCAACATTAATGCCCTTGAATATCTTTTGTAATTCCTCAAACCCTTCTGTAGCGGCGGCCAGGTCTGACTTTTCCGTTTCTTCCACTAAAGGATAAACTACCATGCATTGTCGTCTTGCTTGCACTTCTTCCCGGATAAATTTATATACTTTCTGTAGGCGGTCTTCTTTAACTATTTTTGTAATAACGGGTTTCCTGTCTTTTGGCATTTCATCAATGATGGACAGATTCATATCACCATGATACGTAATGGCCATGGTCCGGGGAATGGGTGTTGCTGTCATAGCCAGCAGATGCGGATGCAGCCCTTTTTTCAATAGGATACCGCGCTGAACTACACCAAAGCGATGCTGCTCATCCACGACAACAAATCCCAGATTTTTGAACTCCACATCTTTCTGAATCAGGGCATGGGTGCCTACCACCACATCAATCTTTCCTTTTTTAATTGCATCTAATATTTGTTTTCGTTCGGCAATTTTTTGCTTTCCTACCAATAATGCACTGCTGATGTGCACTTTGTCCAGCTGCTGTTTGAATGTTTCATAGTGCTGGTGTGCCAGGATTTCCGTAGGTGCCATGATGGCCACCTGCACCCCATTGACCACAGCTGTAGCCGCCGCTAATATGGCTATTATAGTTTTCCCAGAACCCACATCGCCCTGCAATAGTCTATTCATAGGTACGGAAAGAGACAAATCACTATGTATTTCCTGTAATACGTTTACTTGGGCATGGGTGAGATCAAAACCCAGTTCATCTTTGATCTTCTGTAATTGTGGTCCGGTCTTTTTTAATGCATTCGTTGCCGCTTTTGTATATGAATGCTTGCGCAAAGCCATTAATAATTGCAGATAAAAATGTTCATCAAACTTCAATCTATTGATTGCAGCACGTAGATCATTGAGTGATTCAGGAAAATGGATATACTGCAGTGCTTTTTGCAAAGGGATCAAATTCTCTGTTTTGGTTACATCAAGGTCAAAATGATCAGTGATCGAAGAAAAAATTTCCTCTATCTCTTTGATCATGCGGCGAAAACTGCGGTGGTGTACTTTCACTTTCTTTAATTCTGCAGATAAAGGATATAGTGGTATAATGGCTCCGGTGTTTATGGGATCAGCATCGGTATCGAGTTTATCATAATCCGGATGTACAATCTGAAAACCGTTATAAAATTCAACTTTGCCATGGATAGCTAAACGGTCTCCCTTTTGAATAGCATTCTTGATATATTTTACACCATTGAACCACACCAGAGTGATCATCCCGGAGCCGTCGGAAAGAACAGCTTGGAATAATTTGCGCTTCCGGGCATGGCGTTCGCCGCAGACTTCAACCGTGCCGACCATGGTTGCCTGATCATCTTTTTTCACATCTTTGATAGCTTTCACTGTGGAACGATCCAGGTAGCGACGGGGATAGTAGTGCAGCAGATCATGAACAGTCGTAATACCGGCGGTGGCCAGCGCTTCAGCCCGCCTAGGGCCGACACCTTTGATATATTGGATGGGCGTATTTAGATCAGTTTGCGCTGACACAAGGGATTATTTCCATTCCTTGCGGTATGTATAGGTCACAGTTTTTGAACTAGTGGCTGCCAGCGAAAATAGAAAATGGATCGTTGAAGCATCTTTTTTAATATAATCTTCTGAAGCATCTCGCACGATCCAATCACCATGGATATGTTCTACCAAGCGTACATTCGCAACTTCATCTAGAATATTTTTCACAGTGATTTCAATGGATGCTTCCTCGCTCTTGCGCTGGCGGTCATAGTGCAGAACAATGCGTTTGCCGATAACATCAAAAGCCCTCCCTGCAGAAATAGTGGCCGTTTCTCCCCGGGGAACTTGTTTCAGAACATCTTCACCAGCGTATTCCAAAGATCCATCTGGGGACATCAAATAAAGACTGACCTTGCCCTGGGGCAGGGGAATATTCAAATTGTTTTCAGCAGTGTTGGCCAGTTTGATCTCGATCTTCAGTGGTTCTTCTTTTTTGCTGCGTTCTGTATTTTCAAAAACATATGTTTTTTCGTAGGCAACAGATCGAGGTTCATATAAGCGGACTGTTACACTCTGGTTGCGATTCAGATCAATTCTTTCCGATAAACTGTAAATATGGAAGTCACCCAATTCTTGTTCATTAGTTACAGGTGCATCCATGGCCGCCATCCGGGCTTCAGTCCTGTAAATAGGACCGGGACGGCTTCCTTTTTTCTGGAGATTACCCTCTACTAATTTCAAAGAAAAATTGCTGAAATCCACATTACTGCTGTTTTTAATAACCGCCTCTGGAATAAGCTCACCTTTGTTGCCATTCAGTACAAATCGATAGATTGCGTTCCAATCAAATCCACTTGATAAATAAACAAGATCCCCGGATATTGTGCCAGCCGCAGGGCTGTCAATATCCCAAGCCAATTCAGGCCGTAATTGAGGAATTGTCTGCTGATCCCTGGTGTACATATAATCTACTTTGGAACGGGCGATGGTCATGATATCTTTGCGTGTTTTCAGGGAAATATTATTTCCCTTCGATTCAATAAGCGTGCCTTCCTGAACTTTACCATTGTGCACTTTTACATAAACATATTGACCCAGCTTTTTACTGAAATATTTTTCGCCATTAAACACATTATTATTATATCGCTGATAAAGGAAATTGGCATCATGAAGATTCAGAAATGGCGATTCAGGAAAAAGACCGCTGGGTAGTTGGTCATAGGTTATTTCAGATAATCCAGCAACGACAGACCAGTAAATGGGTTCTTTCACCAGGGCTATATTATCTTTATAGACCGTCATGGTCTGGCTGAAAAGGATAATGGGTAGTAAAAATATAAATTTTCTCATTGCAGCATCTCCAGGTTCGCATTCACTTTTTCAAGTTCTGCTGACATATCATTTTGTTTTTCTTTTTCGCGGTCAACCACATCTTCCGGCGCCCGGCTAATAAATTGTTCATTGGACAGTTTTTTGGAAATTCCTGTTAAATGACCGTTTATTTCGTCTGCCCGTTTTTGCAGCCTGGCCTTTTCCACATCTAAATCGATCAATCCGCCCAATGGAATATACAGTTCATTCTCGCCGATGACCACCGTTGCTGATTGTTCCGGTTTCGCCTGGTCTGCACCAGCCGTAACCGATTCCGTCCGTGAGAGTGCTGCAATAATATTTTCGTATTGCTGCAGGAAAGAAGCCATTTCATCTTCACATTTGGCTACTAATTCAGATTTTTTTGCTGGCGGTATATTCATCCTGCTGCGCACGGTGCGTATCCCTGAAACTATTTCCTGCAAAAATGTCATTTCCTTTTCCGCGCTTTCGTTTATAAACGAATCATCCACAGCCGGCCAAGAGGAAATAATAAGATCGGGATCGTCATTTTCTTTTACATGTGCCCATAATTCCTCGGTTATAAATGGAGCGTAAGGATGTAATATTTTATATATAGTCCGCAGTATGTGGATCGCTACAGTTCGTGAAATATCTGCTTGATGTTCATCACTGCCATTAAATCTTGTTTTAGCAATTTCGATGTACCAATCACAAAAATCATTCCAGGTAAAGTCATAAAGTACTTTGGCCGCTTCGTTAAAATGGAATCTATCCAATTGCCTGTTATAATTCTTGATGGCTTTTTGCAGGCTGCCCAATATCCATTTTTCAGGTAATTCCAGTTCTTCATTTTCGAAATCAATTTTTGGAATCTTGCCATCTTCCAGGTTCATCATGACAAAGCGGGAGGCGTTCCAGAGCTTATTCATAAAATTTCGCCCTACTTCTAATCGAGCGGATGTGAACAACACATCCAGTCCCTGGGGTGCCATGAGCATGATGCCAAAACGTACTGCATCAGAACCATATTCTTCAAACAACTCGAATGGATCCGGAGAATTCCCCAGTGACTTGCTAAACTTGCGCCCGGTTTCATCCCGGAGAATGGAGGTGAAATACACATCTTTGAATGGCATGTCTTCCATGAATTCATAGCCGGTCATGATCATTCGCGCCACCCAGAAAAAGATGATATCCGGACCGGTGACCAATGCATCGGTTGGATAAAAATACTGCAAGTCTTCACTTTCATCCGGCCAATCATGGACGGCAATGGGCCAGAGCCAGGAACTTGCCCACGTATCCAATACATCCGAATCTCGTACCCAATTTTCCGGATCGTCCGGTCCATTCACAGATACGTGTAATTTTTTAGGATCATCCTTATGATACCAAACCGGAATCTGGTGTCCCCACCAGAGCTGACGGCTGATGCACCAGTCTTTGATATTATCCATCCAGTGGTTATAGGTCTTGGTCCAATGCTCCGGATGGAATGTGATCTTGCCGTCAGTCACTGCCTGCAGTGCCGGTTTGGCCAGCTCGCTCATTTTCATGAACCACTGTTCGGATATATAAAATTCGATGGGGACTTGACCCCGCTCAGAGAAACCCACTTTATTTACATAATCTTCCGTTTTTTCCAGAAATCCTTGAGCTTCCAAATCATTTACAACTGCCTTACGAGCATCTTCCCTTGAAAGATTTTGGTATGCTTCCGGGGCATTTTCATTCAATGATGCATCATCATTCATGATATTGATGAATTCCAAATCATGGCGCTCACCTATGGCAAAGTCATTGGGATCGTGGGCCGGAGTTACTTTCACACAGCCTGTACCAAATTCCGTATCCACGTAATCATCCGCAATGATTGGCAGCTCCCGACCAACCAATGGTAGAATGATCGTTTTGCCAACTAAATGTGCATAGCGTTCGTCTTTGGGATGAACCGCTACTGCTGTGTCCCCCAGCATCGTTTCCGGGCGGGTTGTGGCAACAACTATAAATTCATCGCTGTCCTTGACCGGATATTTAAAATGCCATAAATGCCCATTGACCTCCTGATGGATGACCTCTTCATCGCTGATGGCTGATTTAGATACAGGGCACCAGTTCACGAGGCGGTGGCCTTTATAGATAAATCCTTTTTCATATAATTTCACAAATGCGGAAAGGACTGCTTTGGAATAACCTGCATCCATGGTGAACCGTTCCCGTTCCCAATCACATGAGCAGCCCAGTTTTTTGAGCTGCTGAATAATGATACCACCATACTTTTCTGTCCATTCCCAACAGTGCTTCAAAAACTCTGCTCTCGTGAGGGTGCTTTTATCAATACCTTGCTCCTTGAGCATTTTTACTACTTTACCTTCAGTAGCAATGGAAGCATGGTCCGTTCCTGGAACCCAGCAGGCTTCTTTCCCTTCCATCCGTGCTTTACGAATCAGGATGTCCTGGATAGTATTATTGAGGACGTGGCCCATGGTTAGCATACCCGTCACATTGGGCGGAGGAATAACGATTGTATAGGGTTTTTTAGCGGAGTTTAATTCAGCGTGAAAATAATTTTTATCCAGCCAGTGCAGGTACCACTTATCTTCGATCTCGGCAGGGGTGTATACTTTATCCAGCTGTACCGACATCGAAAGTTTCTGCGTTATCTCTCGAGAATTAAACTAAAGGCGGTAGTCAATTTCAGAACATTTTGATTAGCCTTCACCAGGTTATCGCAGAGGGTACGACAGAGATTTTGCATCACTTTATATCCTGTATCGGGGTGGGCATCACACATTTCAAATAATTCTTCTTTCGTGATCTTAGCCAGTTTGCAGTCCGTTAATGCTTTAACGCTGGCTGTGCGACGGTCGCCTTCATTAAAAAGTGACATTTCACCAAAGAGGGGTTTTATTTCGCTGGTAAGTTTAATGATCACTTTTTCCCGGTTATCTACTTCACCCTTATTCATTGAAAGGGTCAATGCCTGGTTAATTTCCACTTCACCTTCAAGCAGGAGAAAAATAGAATCACCTACATCGCCCTCAACGATAAAATTATTTCCTATTTTTACATCTACTGATGTTGCTTTATCTGCAAAGTGCTTGATTTCGCTTTCTTCGAGTCCCTTGAAAATCGAAAAATCTCTTAATGCTTCTACATCCATAATCGCCTCACGGAATGATGATGGCTCGTTCGCCATCTTTGATTTTATAGTTATTGTCAGGATTGATCACTGTTGTTATTTTGCTCTCTTCCTGCAGGGAAATACCGCCTTCTTTCAATTTGCGCTCAATAAAGGCATCCAGTGCGGAAGTGTCAGCAGATAGGACTTCTCCTATACCAAGGTTTTCATCTTCAGCATAAAGTCCGACCAGGATTGAACCATTTGTCTTTCTGAAGTGTGTAAATAGATCATCAAAAGATCTGCCTAAAAATTCACTGGGTATATCCACCCGTTTGAATCGATTTGTAGAAACATTATCCAAAAGATTGTTCATTGTTTGCGGAATCCCAGGATCCATTACGTGGGACGCCAGCATGTATGCACCGAAATCATCACTAATGACCACTTCATCTGCATTGGCCCGTTTAATGTGCGTAAGGTTTTCCCGGCTGTGGAGATAAGCGATTAAGCGAATATTCGGTTCCATACCCTTGATGGTCAGTGTCGCTAATATGGTCTTTTCATCTGGATTTTGAACGGTATCATCGACATCGCTGGGGATGATCATGACTGTTTCCGCTTCTTCCAAATTCGCTCGCAACAGGATTTGCTCACTGGTATAATCACCCGCTACGAAGTGCAGGCGAATATTATAATAGCGCGTATTCAAGCGGGCAATTTCTTCTTCTTCAAGGTCATTGATCAAGACAATGTCTTTCCGACGCCCTTCGGATAAATACTGGATAGAATCAATGATCTTATCGGCGTTTCGATTCCATCCGCAAAGAATAATATGATCTTTTACGTTTACGTTTTCCAAACCTTTTTCCTCCCTTATTCGTTTTGCTACAAATATGGATGATATGACCGCTGTGAACATAGCTGTCAGTGAAATACCGGCAAACATGACCAGCACTGCAAAAATCCTTCCTTCAGGAGTCGATGGCGCAAAATCGCCATACCCGACTGTGGTCATGGTAACAATAGCCCACCAGAATGGATTTTCACCTTCGGTTATATTTCCTGTCTCTATAGTACGCAAAATCAGCCCACCCAGGATCATGACTACAAAGATACCCAAGCCAACCTGGAAGAAATTGTTGCGAATCAGTAAGCGAAACCAGCGATGCATAGCGAAAAATTTAAGTCAGTTATGAGAAAGAAATAAGCCCAGAATCAGTTCTTTTCAAGAATTCCTACAGTCTCAATATGGGGTGTATGAGGGAACATATCCACCATTGACAACTTTTTGAGTGTATATCCATTTTCCATTAACAGTGCTACATCCCGGGCTTGAGTTGTTGGATTGCAGGAAACATACACCAGCCGCTGCGCCCCGAATTTTGGCAAATCACTCACCATATCTTTATGCATACCTGCTCGGGGCGGATCAATAACGATTACATCAGGATCAGGTATTTTTTTACGTCTTTTCTCTTTTTTGAAAAAGAAATCCAGGTTCGCTTTATGAAAGCGCACATTGGTTATCAGATTGGTCATGGCATTACGAGTGGCATCCTCTACGGCTGATGTAATCAGTTCAAAACCATGGACTTCTTTCGCTTTCTGGGCAAGGAAAAGCGAAATGGATCCCGTACCGCAATAAAGATCATACACAATTTCTTCTCCACTGAGCTCGGCACCAGCCAAAGCTGCCTGGTAAAGATTTGTGCCTTGTTTGGTATTGGTTTGAAAAAAGGAATTGGCGGAAATTTCAAATGTAAGATCACCCATTTTTTCCGTAATGGTGGGATTGCCGTAGAGGAGAGTTTCAAATTCACCAAATGCTATATCCGCTTTACGCGTGTTGATATTATTGATGATGGACGTAACTTGGGGAAATGTTTCATGGATATGATTAGCCAATGGTTGGATCAATTCCGGGTTTTCATAACTGGTAACCAGGTTCACCATCATATCGCTTGTATTATGTCCGAAGCGCATAACCAAATGCCGTAAAAAACCAATATGCGTTTTTACATCGTAAGGCTTGAGCTTTAATTCCCGCGCTTTTTCTTTCACAGCATTGAGAATTTTATTCCCCAATTCCGGCTGGATGTGGCAGCTGTTGATATCCAATATTTTATCATAGCGGCGGGGAATGTGCAGCCCTAAAGCAAAACTCCTTTCTGTTTTATCACCCTCATCAGGCAATGTCCAGCGGCGATTGGAAAAGGAAAATTCCATTTTATTGCGGTAATGATATAGCTCTTCAGCAGCAATCACTTCATCAACCTTAAAATCTGAAATTCCGGCTTGGCGCCTGAACAAGTCTTCAACCTGCATTTTTTTCTGGTTTACCTGCTCTGCATAATCCAACTGCTGAAATGTACAGCCTCCGCAAAATGCAAAATGTTCACAGGGAGCACTTACATTATGAGGAGACTCTTCCAATACTTCCAAGGGGCGTGCTTCTGCATATCCCTTTTTCTTGCGATAGATAAGAGCCTTAACCTTTTGACCGGGTATTGCATTTTTCACAAATACAACATAGCCATCCACTTTAGCCACACCGCGGCCACCGTAAGCCAGTGTATCTATTGTCAGTTTAATTTCTTGACTTTTTTGAATGGTTGTTTCAGGCATTTAATAATTATTTAAGGTTTGATCTTTATATCAGATCAACTGGAGACTATATTCAAATAACTGATCAATAATTTCTGCAAATCTTGAATACCAATATCTGCATTGGCCATTGTTTGTTCATGGCTCAATTCTTCATCGCTCATTCCTGCAGCCATATTCGTGATGACAGAAAGGGCGGCTACTTTCATTCCAGCATGCCGGGCTAATATTACTTCTGGTACTGTGGACATCCCAACTGCATCAGCGCCCAAAGTCTTTGCTGCTCGTATTTCTGCCGGTGTTTCAAAACTGGGGCCGCAAAACCAAATATAAACACCTTCGTGGAGTTTGATATTTTGATCAGCTGCAATTTCATGGAAACTTGAGCGCATATCGGAATTGTACGCGTCAGCCATATCCACAAATCGATTATTACTTTCTTCACCAAACAATGGATTTACACCTGTAAAATTGATATGATCTGTTAGTGCCATTACGCTTCCCGGCTGGGCTTCTTCCATTAGACTTCCAGCCGCATTGGTCAAAATCAGTGATTCGCATCCAAGTCCGGCCAACGTACGTACGGGAATTTTCATGGCATCCACAACGCCCGTTTCATAATAATGGACACGGCCTTGCAAGACGGCTACTTCTGTGCCCTTTACTCTGCCCAGGTAAAAAGTGCCATTATGCCCGGCTACACCCGCTGCGGGAAAGCCATCAAGATCGCCATATGAAAAAGCAATTGCATCTTCTAAAGCATCCACAAAAGAACCCAAACCTGAACCAAGGATAATCCCGGTTTTTGGTTTTATTCCCTGTGACTTTGATTGAATATACTCGACAGTTTTATTGATGGTTATACCCCCACCGGATGCCAAGTTGTTTTAGTTTCCAGCGTATTCAAAATACGGTAAGGATCCTGAACGGTGTTGTCCATCCAGTCCTGGTCAGTATAAACAACTGGATGCTTGACATTTAATGCTGCGTTTTGCTGCACCAATGTTATTTCATCTTTGTCAGTACCGCAGTAAACAATAGCATTCACGTCCATGTGGGATGAAAAATGCTCTAACAATTCTGACCGTTTTCCTGTTAAAATATTCACTACACCACCAGGGACATCAGATGTGTGCAATACTTCGGCGAACGTAATGGAACATAACGGTTTTTCTTCCGATGCTAACAAAACGACAGTATTTCCGCCGGCAATGATGGGTGCAATTATTGAGACCAATCCTATTAATGATGAATCATGCGGCGTAATAGCAGAAACCACTCCCGTCGGTTCAGTATAGGAAAAATTAAAATAGGGTAATGCCACTGGATTAACACGGCTGAATATTTGCTGATATTTATCTGCCCAGCCGGCATAATAGATCAAGCGATCAATGGCTCGGTTGATTTCTATTTCCGCTGTTTTTTTAGATGCGCCCTGAAGCATCAACTCATCCATGAATTGGCTGCGCTTACCTTCCAGCATTTCTCCAATCCTGTACAATATTTGACTGCGGTTATACGCCGTTCTGGAACTCCAGCTCGAAAATGCACTCCGGGCAGCAACCACGGAATTCCTGAAATCTTTCCTGGATCCTCGGCAAATATTGATAGTGGATGTATTTTTCGGGTCTGTCCATTTAATATAGCGCCCTGATTCAGTTCTGGGGAATTTGCCGCCAATATATAATTTGTATGTTTTCTTTATATCTTCTCGTTTATTCATAACTTTTTCCAATTAGTTATCTGTTAAGGATTGCATTTTGGATTGTATTAACCATGTTAATGCAACGATAACATGGTTATTGTACTCCAAATTAGAGTATTCCATAAAACTACACCAAATTAACATACGGCATTAAACCTTCCAGTCCGCCTTCGCGGCCCATGCCGCTTTCCTTATAACCGCCAAATGGCGAAGCAGGGTCAAATGTGTTAAATGTATTCGCCCATAGAACTCCTGATCGAATCGCTTGCGTCACTTTGAATATTTTTGAACCTTTATCTGTCCAAACACCACCGGAAAGCCCATAGGGTGTATTGTTTGCTTTTGTTATCACTTCATCCACTGTACGGAACGTTTGAATCGCCAGTACAGGGCCAAAAATTTCTTCTTGGACGATGCGGTGTGATTGACTCAGGTCAGTAAACAAAGTCGGTGCATGCCAATATC
>CAZORD010000013.1:0-29765 GCA_964582455.1 uncultured bacterium
TATCGGATACATTTACATGGGAAATTAAATTTGAAAGCCCTCCGATTTCAGGGAGGCCTAAAATATAAACCATGGCCCAAACCGAACCAATCATCGCCAAAGTAAACTGAACAAAGTCTGTTATAATTACAGCTTTAAGTCCGCCTAACATTGAATAAGCCAGTGTGATTGACCCGGCAATGGTCAGCGTTAACCATCCCGGTATTCCCAAAACAATTTCTCCGAACTTTACTGCGGCCAAACTAACGGCACCCATGACAAGTACATTAAAAACCAATCCCAGGTATAAAGCGCGGAATCCGCGCAAAAATGCGGCTGCTTTTCCACTGTACCGGAGCTCATAAAATTCAATATCTGTCAGGACTCCGGACCGACGCCATAAATTTGCATAAACAAAAACAGTTAGCATTCCCGTAAGCAGAAATGCCCACCATGCCCAATTGCCCGAAACACCATTCTGACGAACGAGATCCGTCACCAGATTTGGTGTATCTGTAGAAAAAGTTGTGGCTACCATACTGACTCCCAGAAGCCACCAAGGCATATTGCGCCCAGCCAGGAAGAATGATTTTGTATCCTTGCCTGCTTGTTTAGACGCCCAAAGTCCAACAGCTAATGAAAGGATAAAGTAGGCCCCAACGATGGTCCAATCTAGTGTTGATAACAGCATTTAATACTCCGCTGTTAACCCAAAGATTGGTTTACTTTCTTCCCATTTACCGCGAGTGAAGTCTGGGATCTTTACAGCTGTACTTCCTAATCGAATAGATTTTTCGGATAGTGGGCTAATAACACTCATACTCACGGCATCGTAAACATCAATTACGGGATCCGCACCTTTTAATGTTTCTATAAATGCCCGGACGATGAAGAAATCCATACCGCCATGGCCTGTATGGCTAATTGTATTTTTCGCATCTGAAAATCGTTTCCAAAGCGGATGATCATATTTATTCAAATACACATCTTCATTTTCCCAGCGGTGTGGTTCAGGACTTGTTCCTTCGATATAGATGGATTGGGCATCTTTCAGCCAAATACCATTTGTCCCTTGTACACGAAAATTCAAGCTGTATGGTCTTGGGTTGTTCGTATCATGACTCAACATGATCGTTTGTCCATTTTCACATTTAATGACCGTGGTCACAATATCGCCGCACTTGAATTCCACATCCGCATTGGGATGATCCGGTCCACCTTGGTCCACAATATATTTATGGAGCCCGCGACTTTGGGTGGCTGTGGATGTGAGATGCATCATCCGGTTTCCTCGATTAATGTCCAGCATTGTACTCACAGGTCCTAAACCGTGAGTGGGATACAAATCACCATTGCGATCTACCGAATGCTGCGTCCGCCATTTTGATTCGGAAAAACCATTTTCGCCAAATTCCACCCCACCGCCATAAGGCTGCATTCCATCATTAAATTTCACATGACGAAGGTCATGCTGGTAGCCACCTTGGCAATGGAGCAATTCGCCAAATAATCCTTGTTGAACCATATTCAGAACAGCCATCACATCCCGGCGATAACAGACGTTTTCCATGATCATGCAGTGTTGTCCTGTTCGTTCGGATGTATTTATCAAATCCCAACAATGGTCCACGGTTAATGCTGCAGGGACTTCTGTTCCTACATGAATTCCATTCTGCATGGCGGCGATGGCCATTGGATGATGCCACTCCCATGGCGTTGCAATATATGCACCATCCAGATCTTCAATTTCCACCATGTTGCGAAAATCTTCATCGCCATTTTTATAAATTCGTGGTTCAGGTTTCCCAGCATCTTTCAGTATCTTCAATGCACTTGCGATCATGCCGTCATCTATATCACAAATGGCGGGAATGTCAACTTCAGGATATTGTGCCGCTAGCCAAAGAACCCATTGCCCGCGCATGCCTGTCCCAATAAATCCCATTTTAACTCGTTTGTTCGCTTGGGAAGAAAAAAGAGATGTGGGCATCATTGCAACAGCCACGCTGGCAGTGGCTGTTGTTTTAATAAAATTTCGTCTATTTATTTTTTTAGACATGTAAAATTTTTCCTTTTATTTAATTGTTATTATTAATCATTTATCCAGTTGTGAACCAAGTTAAAAATATATAAATACCAATTGTTATTCCCATGATAGCAATAGAAACATTTTTCGCCTGGTCCCAAGGTGTCATATCTACCGGGGCAGGGTCTCGCTGATCGCTAATGACAATTTCATCAGCGGTTTTAGGTTTGAAATATCCAATGATCAGCATTGTAAAAACTGATGCAATAAAACTAATGAAATAGCCATGCAGCCAGTGGAGGTCACCATCCCCATTAGCAAAAAATGGCGGAACGTTCTTGATATTCACAAATGTGAAAAATGCATAGAACCCCATACCAACAACCATGCCCACTTTTGCTGCGATGGCAGGGACATGTTTTGTACTGATTCCCAGGAGAAAAATGCCGATGATGGGAACACTGTATAACCCATTCACTTTTTGCAAGTATTCAAAGATGGACTGCATTTGATCTAATAACGGTGCAATAAAAATGGAAGCAATGGCTAATCCAATACCAAATTTTTTCCCGGATGCAACAATTTGTACTCCTGAAGCTGATTGATTAATATAACCCTTATAGAATTGCAGGGAAAACAATGTGGATGCACTATTCAATGCTGAATTGAAAGAACTCAATATGGATCCCATCAATACGGCAGCGAATAACCCCAAGGACCAATCGGGCAGGACGTGTCGAACGATGGCACCATATACTTGATCCTGTTTTTCAATCGTCAAATCTGTCATATGTAATGCAATAATTCCAGGAAGGCAGAGCATGAGTGGCCCCACCAGTTTCATGGCTGATGCAAAAAGCACACCCTTCTGCCCTTCAGCCAAACTTTTGGCAGCCATGGCCCGCTGGACGATCACTTGATTCGTGGACCAGTAAAAAACCTGGATAAACATCATTCCCGTAAGCAGCGTGGGCCAAGGGACGGACACAACCTTATTATCCACATTTGTTTGAGTTAAGACTGCCAAATATTCCGGGTTATCATTTATTAATACTGCTAATCCTGAAAAGAATGACCCATCTCCCAAAGCAATCAACGCCAAAAATGGGATGGCCAATCCGCCAATTAATAAACCAACACCATTGATTGTATCACTAACGGCCACTGATTTTAATCCACCAAAAATGGCATAAGAACTTCCCAATATTCCAATTGTTGCCACTACAAACCACAACGGCAGATTCAGATCGAACATACCGATCAAAGCCAAAGAACCGGTATAAAGAACGACGGGAAGCAGTACAGTCACATATCCAAACAGGAATAGACCGGAAACCATGGAACGGGTAGTTTTGTCAAACCGCTTTTCAAGAAATGCCGGAGTGGTGGTAAATCCGCTGGCTAAATACCGGGGAAGAAAAACCAATGCAGTGGCAATCATGGCAAAAGCCGCCAATGCTTCCCAGGCGATCCCTACTAACGCTTTATCTCCAAAAACAGCTCCGTTTAGCCCTACCATTTGTTCAGTGGAAAGATTGGTGAGCAATAGTGAACCGGCCACCACCGGCCAGGCTAACGCTCGTCCGCCTGTGAAATATTCTTCTGCCGCATTGTCGGACTTTTTCATCCGATGGACAATGCGGTAGGTGAATAATGCAACACCACCAGTCGCTAAAATGAAAGAGATAATCGAAATTGTATTCATTTATTTGTAATTTAATTTTGATAATGAAATGAGGTCTGTTCCTTCTTCAAAAGGAATCATTTTATATGAAAAGGAGTATTTGCCGGGAGAGATCATATATTGATCATGAGGCTTGGCTCCCCAGCTATTATCGCCGCCTACTCCCATTTGCTTTGTATCGATCAACCAATTCACAACATCTTTCGGTTTAAGATCGATCTTTCCATGCTTCTGGCTTTTCGGAATATAGTCTAGGTCTTCGTAAGGATATTGATGAACACTTCCATCAAAAAGAGGGTCACCTTTGATTATTAGTCCAATTTCTCCATTTGTCACTGCCATCCATCTTACATCTGTTTTATTTCCCGTTTCCTGTGGACGGACATATTGATAAGACTGCTCCCAAACAGAACCAGAATATAGGTCTATGGAGGCTGATGTTTTTCTGTCCACATAGGATTCATGAGGGCCTTTTCCATACCAAGTCAAATCATTAAATTCACCGGATAATTCCATTTTTATCCCAATTCGAGGAATTTCCGGAAGTGAATCATCCATAGTATAATGATGAAAAACATCAATCAGCCCATTTCCGAATACATTGTATATTGAATTAACATTCAAGGACAATTCTGAAAAACTCCTTTTTACAAGGATACTTATAAAATTCTTTTTGATGTCTGCCCGCATGAGGTCAGTTTTTAGACTGTCATGGACAGTTCTCCAAACGGAAGTCCGTTTAGGCATCCCATTTCCAAGGTCATTATCATTTGGCGCCCTCCAAAAATGGTCGCTAATGGGTGATGTTATCAGTTCCTGTTTATTAAATATATAATGACTGACATGTCCTGCAAGCCGATCAAAGAAAATGGAAAAATGTTCACCACTTATTTTAATTCCTTGATCTGATTTTTCAACTGTTGGCAATGGGTATTCAGGTTGTAATACTTCAACATCATTTTCTTTGAAATTCAGTTTAAACTGCTCCCACGCAACTACATGTCCTTTGTCTATCATTGTCTGTGATTCACGTGTCTTGGCTCGAACAGTTAAAAAATATTCAGTATTCTGTTCCGGTATGAATCCACCAAAATTTAGAGTCAGTTGCTTTTCCGCTCCAGGACCAAGGTCAATTGATCCGATCTCCCCAGAAAGGACCAATTTTCCGTCTGCTTTTAGATCCCAATCCAATTCCAAATGATCCATGGAAATAAAGTCATACTGGTTAGATATAACTAATGATCCATGGCGTTGATCCTGCGCAAACTTAATTGGCTGATAGACCTTTTTCACTTCATGCATGTGTGGATTGATGGTCCTGTCTGCAGCGATTAATCCATTGGCACAAAAGTTGGAATCATTTTCTGCAAACTCATCTCCAAAATCACCGCCGTAAGCCCAATATTCATTTCCATTTTCATCGGTTTTCAAAATGACCTGATCCACCCAATCCCAGATGAATCCTCCCTGGAGTACATCATATTTTTCAAACGCATTCCAATAGTCCTGCAGGTTACCGACACTATTTCCCATTGCATGGGCATATTCGCATAAGATCAAAGGACGGTCATCCAAAACAGGGGGGAAATGTTTTTCACCATATTCAGAAATAAAATCTATGTTCTTGTACATTGGAAAAATGACATCTGTGTGCTTTTCATACCACGCAGGTTGATAGACAACTGGCCTCGTATGATCCCTGGCTTTTATCCAATCATATAACTTGACAAAGTTGGTACCATCACCCGCTTCATTACCCATGGACCACATAATAATACAGGGTTGATTTTTATCCCTTTCAACCATTCTCTTTCCGCGATCGATCCATTGGGCAGTCCAAGTACTATCATTGGCTATATGTCCATAGCTTTTTTCATGAAATTGCATCCCATGAGCTTCAATATTGGCCTCATCGATGACATAGAGACCATATTCATTGCATAATTCATACCAGCGTTCCTGGTTGGGATAATGAGATGTACGGACGGCACTAATATTGTTTTCCTTCAACAGCTGAATATCTTTTATCATAGTTTCTTCAGTGATGGATCGCCCCCGAACAGGATCCCATTCATGGCGATTCACACCGCGGAACATAATTGCTTTTCCATTTACAAGCAGATTTCCGTTTATGATTTCAACCCGTTTGAAACCCACTTGTTGAGTGAAACTTTCTATGATTTCCTTTTGAGAATTAAACAGGTTGATCTGCAAATTATACAAGTATGGATCTTCTGCTGACCAATGATTGACATGGTCAATGACCGATTCAAATAATATTGATTTTTTTACAACTGCTGTCGAATCAAACAATGTTTCAGATGAACCGGTTAAAACAGCCTTGATAGTCATTTCTTCTGCTGTTTCATCATCCTGTAAAAAATCAATATCAAGGGAAAAATATCCAGATTTTAGATCGTCATTCAATTCTGCTTTAACAAAGAAATCGGTGATTCGTGTTTTAGGGACTGCATAAAGATACACATCCCGTTCCAATCCGCTGACCCTCCAAGTATCCTGGCCTTCCAAGTAAGACCCGTCAGAAAAACGATATACCTGCACGGCGACTTTATTCTCTCCCGATATGACTTTGTCAGTGATATTGAATACAGCAGGAGTCTTGGAGCCCTGGCTATAGCCAACAAATTCGCCATTCAGCCAGAAATAGAATGCAGACCGCACACCGCCAAAATGAATAAAAATATCCCTACCTTTCCAGTTCTCATCCAAAGTAAATGTCTTTACATAGGATCCAACAGTATTGTAGTCATGAGGCACATAAGGCGGGTTCGGAGGAAAAGGATATTCTTCATCAAGATAAATAGGGACGGACCAGCCCTGCATTTCCCAATGACCAGGAACTTGAATATTTTCCCAGTCAGAAACATCATGGCCTACTACTTCAAAGCCAACCGCTTTTTGTGAAGGATCTTTGGCAAAATGAAATTTCCATTCACCATTCAAAGATTGAAAATATTGGGATTGAGTCATGTCATTCTCTAACGCCAGTTCTTCCGATTCAAATGGGAAAAAATGGGCTCGCGGTTCCTCGCGATTAATCTGGAAGATGGTTTGGTTTTCCCAATGTTCATTCATTTCATATGTTGTTTCTTTTTTCATCACTAATAATGCCGCCAAAAACATTAAGACAAAAATGAGTATAATTGCATTTTTCATAATTCTGCGATTGTTTCATCTATTTTACTGACAAGTTCATGTGCATTCACTTTAGAAAAAACCATGGGCGGTTTGATCTTAATGACGTTATGATCCGGCCCATCCGTGCTTAACAGGACACCTTTTTCTTTCATGCTGTTCACAATAGTGTGAGCTTCATTTGCAGCAGGTGTCAATTCGTAGTCCCTCACCAACTCAATGCCAATGAATAATCCCCTTCCCCGGACATCTCCAATAATATCATGGTCATTTTTCAAGGATTGGAGTTTCTGCAATAGATAATTACCTATATGTTCAGCATGGGTTTGCAGACCTTCATCCCTGATCACATTCAACACAGCCTGTCCCACGGCACAGGATACGGGATTTCCACCAAATGAATTGAAATATTCCATACCGTTATTGAAAGAATCAGCGATCTCTTGTGTTGTTACCACTGCAGATAACGGATGGCCATTCCCCATGGATTTACCCATGGTGACAATATCAGGAACAACGCTTTCACTCTCAAAACCCCAAAAGTGAGACCCCATTCGTCCAAAACCGATCTGAACTTCATCCGCAATACATAATCCGCCGGCGATCTTGACCAATTCAAAGGCTTGCTGAAGAAATCCTTCCGGTAAGATCAATTGACCCCCACAACCCATTAATGCTTCAGCAATGAATGCGGAAACGTTATTACCATTATTTTGGATCGTTTCTATTGCATTTTGGACCTCTTGCACATACTGCTCACTGCACTCCTCTCCTCTATATTTCCCACGGTATGGGTCAGGTATGGGTATAACATGAACATGATCAGGAGTACCACTTCCTCCCGGGCCGTTGTGTTTGTAGGGACTGATCTCAATAAGTGATGAAAGGTTGCCGTGATATGCTCCACCCAGAACAATCGTTTCCTTGCTTCCGGTAAATTGACGAGCCAAGCGCAACGCTAGATCATTCGCTTCGCTTCCAGAATTGGTGAAAAAGCATACCTCCAATCCTGCAGGTAAGGTGGAAGTAATATCTTTGGCATAATTAACAATGGTTTCATCCAGATAGCGGGTGTTCGTATTCAGTTTTTTATATTGGTTTTGAGCAGCTTCTACAACTTTTGGATGACAGTGACCTACGTGCTGGATGTTATTAACACAATCTAAATAACAATTCCCTTTTACATCAAAAAGATATTGGGCCTCACCACGGACAATATGCAGAGGTTCATCGTAGGATAGACTCAATGACAGCCCTAAATGCTTTTGTCGCAGTTTTATTATTTCGCTACGATTCACAATAATTAACCAAAGTTTCGGACCATGCTTTTAAATTTTCATATTTCATTCTGGTTAAAAATTGAAACGCCTGATTCTTGTTAACAGAAATGTATTCATTCTCTGGAAATAATTTCATCCTATAGGCTGCCATCGTCAACGTTATACATGAACGCATACACAGTAAATAAACCACTTTTGACAATTCAATTTCCGTCAAAGGGAATTGATCATGAAATCCCTTTAGCACTTGTTTGATAGATAATAATGGATCATCTTTTTCCAATGCTACGTAGGCCATACACACAGCCGGTTCGCAAGCAATAAATGTATGGATCATATCGCCAAAATCAATGATTCCGATTATATTGCCATTATCATCCACTAACACATTGTGTTCATTGGCATCATTGTGATTCATTGCTTTTCTAAATGAATCAGACACCGGCAATACATTCTGTTGATATTTTTCTATGAAGTAATCCACTAATTCTTCATTCCTATTCAGCTGATGCTTTTGGTCCTTGATAAAGTCTATATATGCTACATCCCAGGGAAAATCCCGGTGCCCTGCAGGATGGTCGAACCCAGTCATGGCCAATTTCAATCTTCCTAAAAAAGACCCTATATCATATAATAGTCCATTATGATGTTCCACGTCCATGAAAAATTTTCCAGGTAAATAATTCACCAATCTGACATAACATTCATCAATTTTCTTTATTTCATTAAACTGAAGCGGAACTTGCAAAGATGGGTCTTGAGATTTGATGTATGTTAAACATTCATGCTGCATTTCAAGGATATCTCTTTCCTCGTCTGGATTGGAGATCTTTAAAATGAATTTTTTACTTTCGGTATTGCATAGAAAATTCTGATCCCGTTCGCTGGTCAAAAGACTGATATCGGCAGTTATGCCGTAAAGATCTTGAAGAAGTGTTTCAGCTTCCAGGATTGAAAAATTGGGAGGTGCAGTGTTGAAGACCGACACGTTATTTTTGGAAGAGCAGTAAGCGGTAGGTTTTGTATTTGATGAAATTTTCTCCGGTGAGCTGTCCAGTGAAATATACACGATTAATCTTATTGATCCGTTTTTCGTACTTCCATTTCAAAAAACTGGTGAACCGAGGATAATTTGAGTCTATATATTCACCAGACATATTTTTGATAGGCTCCAGGACCTGCGTGACGAATTTATCCAAAAGATCATTGGTGGGCGCTGTTTCTTCCGTGATATCAATATCCGTCTTTTTGGTGAGTGGTACTGCATTAATCTTTTCTTCAAACTTGGTCCATTTATGTCCACCGCCTAGTGGACTTTTTCCCGGGACATCTTTTCTGAAAAAATCACAGATCAATAAATGGCCGTTATCCGGGAGCATATCCACAATTTTATCAATGGAAAAACCCAATTTTACATATTGGAAGCTCTCGCTGAAAAGTATCATGTCAAAGGTCTTATCCGTATCCAGGTCTTCAAAACCACATACATGTACCGTTGATTGATCGCCCAGCTTTTTACGGATATTTTCTGCCAGGAATTCACTTGGGAGCACACAATCCACTTCGTAGCCAAGAGTGAGAAATTTCTTCGCCAGGTTTCCCGATCCGCTACCCACATCAAGAATGGACTTAACACCTTCAGGTATATTATCAATAATGAGCTGTGAATGACGATGCTGTGCTGCGGTAAAATTTTGTGCTGTGGCGGTCTTGTCATCGGGCCAATAACCGTAGTGCAGATCTTCCGTTTCCATAAAAAAACGGCCGATGAGTAATCCAATATCAAGTCCGACCGCTTTTGAGTCTATCTTTTTTGCCATGATTCAATAAATCCTTCTGCGATGGAGGGTATCATAATATACGAGACATTCTTCATAAATAGCCTCCAGTTCATGGGGTATTTCTTCTTCGGGAGGTGAGTAAGGTTGAAAACCAGTAGATGCTTCCAATCTCTTGTACCAATGCTTTGCCCACACGCCATCTGTAACCCTGGGACCTTCTGGCCACAAAAGCATATCATCTCTGAATGGAATTCCTACAGCAGAACATAATTTCAATAAAATATCTTTTGGATTCATTAAAATATCTTTTGCATCCACGATTGCCGGCTCGACGCAATCTCCTTCAGTTAGCATGCGGTACAATTCCAGCTGTTGGGGATATCCTAATAATTCGGCCCTTATCATTTCATATTTCTTGTGATAGGAAATGATCACTTCCCTGGGATCGCGAATGAGAAAGCAATTAGTCACTAAACTGGTCCAGGATAGATCCACTCCCGGCAAATTGTGCTGGGCCATGTGTTTTTGATACCAAACCGTTTCTCCATTTGGTGAAAAAGCAGTAATGTTCTCCACAACTTTATCCCAATCACATTCCATCGATCGCAAAACCTCTTTTTTACCGGGGTGTTCTATATCCGTATTATTCAAATAATATCCATAAAAGGGTTCATCGGATACGAATGTGTCCGGGCGGTTCTCAAAGGAACGCATCATGGCCGTGGAAATATTCCGCGGGCCGGACCACATGGCGATGTGTTTAGTCAAAGGGCGGGTATAATGTATCGATATCTTTTTTATAGATCTCTTGGAGACGCTCTGTCAACTCTCCCCTCTTTCCACCGGAAATTCCATGCTCATCAATTTCCACTACGGGAATGACGCCGGCAAAGGTGCCGGTCAAAAAGGCTTCATCCGCTGAATGGCAGTCCTCCACGTGAAAATTACGCTCAAACAAAGGAATAGCATTTTCTTTACATAGGCGGATGATGCTGGCGCGGGTGACTCCATTTAAACAGTATTCTCCGGTGGATGTCCACACTTCGCCTTGGCGAACAATGAAAAAATTAGTGGAATTACACGTGGACACATAGCCATTCACGTCCAGCATGAGTCCTTCGTCAAATCCAAGTTGATCTGCTTCAATACAAGCCACGATGCAGTTCAATTTGCTCAAGGTATTCCATTTTGGATCTTGTGTTTTTGACGTTCCCCTGCGGACGCTTACTGTGCCCAATCTTATCCCAGTCTTTTTCACATCTTCGCTGGCAATTTTGTGTTCCGGGATGACCACAATAGTCGGTCCGCCCACATTCACTTTGGGATGCTGATAAGGTGTTTTTTTCATTCCGCGAGAAATGATGAAACGAATGTGAATATTCGTTTCCATCTTATTGGCTTCCAAAGTATCAATGATGATCTCTTCCAATTCAGCCTCTGTTTTATCAATATCCATGCCGATGGCGGCGGCGCTTTCAAAAAGTCTGCGGAAATGCTCATCTTTGTGCACCAGTTGCTTATTATGGTAACGGATCCCTTCCCAGACACCATCGCCTAATAAAAATCCGCTGTCAAATACCGACACTTTAGCTTCGCTGCGGGAAACTATTTCCCCATTCACATAAATGAGGATTTGTTCGTTACGCGCATCTAATTCGTATTCGTGGGTACCCATTACACTTCAATAATTTCCCTACTGGCGCGCACACCGGATTCTATGGCGCCATTCATGGATGAATGGAATTCGGATGTATGTTCGCCTGCAAAATGCACCCTGCCTTGCGGTTGCGCCAGGATATCGATAAAATCCCACTGCCCTGGGCTCACATAGGTATAACTGCCCTGCATCCAAGGATCTTCATTCCAGTATTTGGAAATACCCGATTCCCACAGTTGAGGTGTTTCCGGCCATAATTCGGTTGCGGTTTCCCGGGCTACACGGAGTCGCTTTTGTTCACTCATTTTGCCCAGTTTCGCTGCTGAAGAACCGGACGTAAACGATAACAGAATTCCCCGAGGCCCCGGCTGGTCTATGGAAAAATGATATACACGGCGTAAGGGAGTATCGGTAAAAACACGCTGGCCCACACTGCCCTGTTCATCCCAAATACGGCGCTTGAACTGCATAGCAATCTTCATGACCTCGCCATAGGACTGCCTGCGAATACAGTGCATCTTTTCATCCGAAAAATAGGGAGTGATTTTCGTTTTACGCAGGATGGTCAGGGGCATGGCGATGACACACCTATCGGCTGTCATGGTTGTCAATTTGCTGCTTTCTTCAAATGTGACTACTACACCATTCTTATTATGACTGATCTTTTTCACCGGACAGTTGTATTTCAAATTTGCAGCTATCTCCTTGGCAAAGCGTTTCGGTAATTGATCATTCCCGCCAAAGATACGCCCTTCTACCGTATTCTCACTGAAAGCTGATGCATAGAAATGACCGAAGACCATGTTCAATGCTGACATTTGATCGGGAGTACATGTGCTTTCTGTTGCATTCGTATACGTATACAATTCGATTATATCTTTTGGTGCACCTTCTTTGCGTAAAAGCCTGGCGGCGCTCATGTGGTCCAGTTCCAGTACTTCATCAGGAATATCATTGGGATCCTTGATCTTTTCCACCCAGTGCCTGACGTATTCGAATTCCTGGCCGAAGAGCTTTCCCCCCACAGTTCCATCATACGGCAGTTGTTGTTTGAACGATTTAAAATCAGCCATGTTATATTTCTTGCCGCGAACATAAATGCCGTCATACAGTTTTGCAGGTAAAATCTCTAATCCAAATTCCTTACAATACTTGCGGGCGTATTCATCACTGGAATCCACATATTCGGCACCCATTTCGGCGTATAAATTATCTGCGAAAGGATCGCGATAGGTGCGCACCCTGCCTCCGGGACGGGAACGGGCTTCCAAAACAGTCACATCGATTCCGGCATTTTGCAGTTCATACGCACAGGAGATACCGCCAAGACCAGCACCAATGACTATTACTTTTTCTGCTGAACTATACCCGGTGATATTTAAAAATGTTTTCGCAGGTGTAATAGCAGTTCCCAAAGCTGCTGCTGTGCCAGCTTTAATGAATTGACGGCGTGATATCTTGCTTGCCATAATGGGTTTCCTGTTATGATTAGTGGAGGGGAATTCTACAAAACATTCATCTTATAATACACTTTATTACCACGAGTGATGTAGATTTTTATATGGAACTGCCCCTCATTCACCCCTACGAGAACGAATGGATCACCTTTGGAGCATTCTTCATTGGTATTTTTCTATTGATCGGCACAGCTGAATTCGTTCGCTCAAAGTTAAAATGGGGCCCGGAAACCAGCCGAAAAATGGTCCATGTTATCGTGGGAATCATGGTGGCGTCCTGTCCGCTGATCTTCAAGTCCAATGTTCAACCCATGACACTGGCAGCCATTTTTATCGTAGTGAACGCCATGGCGATGAAAAATGAAGCATTCAAAGGGATGCATGATACTAGTCGAACCACCTACGGTACGATCTACTTTCCCATCGCATTTTTGGTACTAGCTGCATTTTTCTGGGAGAAACCCATTACGTTAATCCTGTCCATGCTGGTTATGACCATTGCAGACACATTGGCATCGTTTGTTGGAGAACACGAAAAAAAGCCGTTGCAATTCAGATTGTGGGAGGATGAAAAGTCCCTCCAAGGCAGCGCTGCTATGTTCCTTTCCACAACCTTGATCATTTACGTGGGCACGGATTTTTTCGCATGGCTTTTTGGAGCTGCGTTTTTTCTGCCTTTGGAAGTCCTTATTGGCTGTGCTGCTTTTACAGGACTGTTAGTTACATTAGCAGAAGCCACTAGCAATAAAGGGTCCGATAACTTTTCGGTGCCGCTGGTGACGGCCTTTTCCTACGAGATATTTCTCATCAATTACACCCACGGTACTTTGCCGGAATTACTCATGTGGACGCTGGGTTCGGCAGTCATCTTTTATTTTGCCTATAAAGCGCGCTCGCTGAATAGCGGTGGAGCTGCCACAGCCTTTGTCATGGGCATTTTCATTTTTGGCGCCGGTGGACTCCCATGGATTGCTCCAATCCTGGCATTTTTCATTTTATCGTCCATAATGTCAAAAATAGGGAAAAAGTCCGCTGAAACCACCCAAAAGAGCTCGAATAGGGATGTGCTACAGGTATTAGCCAACGGCGGAATACCCATGATTATTGCCATTGTGAATTTCTTTCAGCCTTTTGATTTGGCTTATATCATATTTCTGGGAGCTATTGCGGCAGCAACGGCAGATACGTGGGCAACGGAGATTGGGTTTTTCAGCAAAAACAAACCCCGCCATATATTGAATTTCAAATCTGTTGAAAAAGGCGCTTCCGGCGGGGTGACACTTTTAGGTTTTGTTGGATCTGCTATAGGAGCTGGAACTATCGCTTTAATTGGAATGAATTGGCTTAATGATTTTCCAATTTACTGGATAGTATTAGCTGGGTTTGTTAGTAGCTTTGTGGATTCTGTTTTAGGCGGTAGTGTACAAGCTATGTTTAAATGTTCTGTATGCAATAAAGAAACCGAAAAAAGAATGCACTGCCAAATGCATACTCGTCACTCAAGTGGCTTCAAATGGCTGGATAATGATGGCGTAAATTTTGTGAATACGATTGTTGGGGCGAAGGTTATTTTAATTAGCTTTTTTTATTTCCAAATCTAAAAATACTGTCATTTCGAACGGAGTGAGAAATCTATTCTATGAATTATTTTACAAATTTAATGGCGAAAGAAACATTATGTAGATCTCTCACCCATCACTTCGTTACCGGGATTCGAGATGACAAAATTATTTTATTTGAACAACACCATTTTCTTCGTCTGTACAAATTCTCCAGCTCGAATCTGGTATAAATACACTCCGGCGCTCACTGGCTTACCAATAAAATTTATAAGATATAAAAAACGGGAATTGGACGGACCAATCCCCGTTAAAGAGTGTTTATTATGTTCTCGGTATTTTAAATAACTTTATAAACGAGAACGCCCACCATAACGATGAGAGAAACAAAGATTAACGCAACACCCATGTTGCCTTTTTTAATCTCTTCCCATTCGTCAATATCGGTGGAGAGCCAATCGAAGACCTTAATTGCCAAACCGATGCCAAAGGAAAAGCCAATCGCTGCTGCGATGGACCAGCCAATGGCTCGTAAGTAGCTCAATAAGGTTGATTCAATTCCAAATGGATCCATGGAGACCTCCTATAGTGTTACCATTGAATTTTTGATTAAATGCATAAACTCTGCAGAATCTATCTTGCCATTTGCCAGCTGCACCACTTGTTCCGCCGTGGCACTGGCGGAGATGACCAAATCATCCCGTGTGATCGGAACATTCACTGTCACATGGACCGTTTTCGGTTCGGCTGATTTTTCAATCAACCCTTTCTTTACCATGTAACGCTGATGTTTCACTGCTTGTCCTACTGACACAAAAGCGACTATGAGGGCCATCTCAAAATTGTTTCGGTTGCTTTTTACTGCAAAATAGAATTTATCTTTTGATTTTTCTTCACTGCCAAAATACATTTCACCTGCTTGTGTTTCAATCCGATAAGATTTGCACGTATTTGTAACAGTACGGTAAAAAGCATAATTGGCCCAGAGTCCTTCGATTCCGAGGAGCAGAATGAAAACGAGCAATAGTAATTTGGAGTGTTTCATCATCATAATGACATTAGAACACGCGCAATTTTACACGCCTCTGCCTCACGAGTCAATCGCTTTTCCATTCTTGATGACCATTTTGATAGCCAGGTCCGTCACATTATATGGCAGTTCCATTAGGTGCTCCACATCCCAGACGATGAGGTCGGCCTTGCGGCCGATGGTGAGCGACCCAACCTCACCTTCTAAATTCAAGGCTTTGGCAGAATAATACGTGGCAGACGCAAATGCCTCTTCTACTGTCATCCCCAAATGGATACAGGCCAAAGAAATGATAAAAGGCATGGATTGAATTTGACAACTACCGGGATTAAAGTCCGTTGCCAACGCAAGATCGATACCTTTGTCTAATAATTGTCGAGCCGGGGCATAGGTGTCTTTCCCGAGGAAAAATGTCGTTCCCGGAAGCATTGTGGCCGTTACATTATTTGCAGCCATTTGATCTATTCCATTGTCACTGACTGCCATGAGATGATCTGCAGAAACAGCACCTACTTCAGCCGCCAGTTCAGCGGCCCCGGAATCCTCAAATTCATCGGCGTGTAATCGAGGTATTAAACCGTTTTCTTTGGCCGTATTCAATACCCGTCTCGATTGATCAACATTGAAATACCCATTTTCACAAAATACATCACAAAATACAGCAATACCCTGCTCCGCCACAGCTGGAATCATTTCAGTACACAACAGATCCACATAGCTCTCATGTTCATCTGCAAATTCTGGTGGGAATGCATGGGCACCTAAAAATGTAGGGATTATATCAATTTCGTGGCTTTCATTTACTTCATGTATTACTTGAAGTGATTTCAATTCTGATTCTGTATTTAAACCATATCCGGATTTGCATTCTACAGTGGTTGTACCTAGTTTTAGGAAGCGGTCCATGCGCCTGGAAACCCGTTCGATCAGCTCATCTTTTGAAGCATTTCTTACACCATTGATGCTGGCATTAATACCTCCTCCTCTTGCAGCGATTTCCTCATAGGATACACCAGCCAGACGTAGGGCAAATTCCTCCTTTCGGCTATCTAGAAATACAGAGTGCGTATGGGGATCTACAAATCCAGGAGTGACGAGGGATCCATTACAATCAATTGAACTGTCATGACCATTTTTAGCTATACAATCACCAACGATAGATAGTGAGGTGTTCGTGAGTGTCTCAACCTGCCCAGAATCAGGGTTAAACGAGACCAGTTCGCCGATATTTTCGAGAATCATTTCTGCATGGGTATATCAACATCCCATTTTTTCGCATTTTCGATAGCTTGTTCGTATCCTGCATCTGCATGACGAAACAACCCCGTTGCCGGGTCAGTTGTTAGGACTCTCTTTACACGTTCTTCCATTTCAGGTGATCCATCTACGCATATGACTTGACCGGCATGAATAGCAAGCCCCATGCCTACTCCGCCGCCGTGGTGAATAGAAACCCATGTTGCACCGCTGGCAGTATTTGCCAAGGCATTCAATAAGGGCCAATCGGCTACTGCATCACTTCCATCTTTCATGGCTTCTGTCTCTCGATAAGGCGATGCGACTGAACCGGTATCCAGGTGATCCCGGCCGATAACAATGGGCGCTGATAATTCTCCACTGGCGACCATGTGGTTCAATTCCACACCGAACTTGGTACGTTGAGTATAATCCAGCCAACAGATCCTGGAGGGCAATCCCTGGAATTGCACTTTTTCCCGGGCCATCTTTATCCAGCGGGTTTGGGTTTTATCATCGGGGAACATTTCCAGAATTTTTTCATCTGTCTTATAAATATCCTCCGGATCACCTGATAATGCTACCCAGCGAAAGGGTCCCCTGCCGTCACAGAATAGTTGCCGCACATATGCCGGAACAAAACCCGGAAAATCGAATGCATTTTCTACACCGGCTTTTTTGGCTTGTCCCCGGAGATTATTCCCATAATCAAATGTAATGGCTCCCATTTTCTGCAGATCGAGCATACCCTGGCAATGTTCCGCCATGGAACGAAAACTCTCTTTTACATATTTACGCGGATCAGACTTGCGTAATTCGAGCGCTTCCTGATAAGTCATGCTATTTGGGACGTAACCATCTAATTCATCGTGGGCAGATGTTTGATCGGTAACTATGTCCGGTATAATACCCATTGCGGCGATCTTTGGTACAATATCGGCTGCATTACCCAATAATCCAATAGAGAGCGGTACCCCCTTTGTTGCGGCGTTTCTGGCCAGCGTTAGGGCGTCATCCAATGATTCTGATGCCACATCCAGGTATTTAGTCTCCAAACGACGTTGAATTCGATGCGGATCGATTTCAACACAGATTACGACACCATTGTTCATAGTAACAGAAAGCGGTTGAGCACCGCCCATGCCGCCCAAACCAGCGGTCAAAACTAATTTTCCTGTCAGATCGCTGTTATAATGCTGTTTGGCTGCAGCGGCAAAGGTCTCGTATGTCCCCTGCAGAATTCCCTGTGTACCAATATATATCCACGAACCTGCCGTCATCTGGCCGTACATCATGAGTCCTTTTTGGTCCAGCTCGTTGAAATGCTCCCAATTAGCCCATTCCGGAACGAGATTTGAATTTGCGATCAACACTCTGGGAGATGTGGTATGTGTGCGAATTACGCCCACCGGCTTCCCAGACTGCACCAGCAGTGTTTCATCGGGTTCAAGTCTTATTAATGTGTCGAGGATAGCATCAAAGCATTCCCAGTTTCGAGCTACTTTTCCCTTCCCTCCATACACAACAAGTTCATCTGGATTTTCAGCCACATCCGGATCGAGGTTATTCTGGATCATGCGGTACGGTGCTTCGATTTGCCAATTCTTACACGTGAGTTCATTTCCTCTGGGGGCATGAATCGTTCTGGACATTTTTTCTCCTGAATTAAGACTTTAATTTATACTAATCTTTATAACACTCAAAGTTGGTAAACTTTGGTTTGAGTACTACTTTAAAAAGGATAGAATTATACCGTCATCTCCAGAAGAAATGTTGGCTGCTATGGCAGCCAATCTCAATGAAAAGACTGGTCATGATCTGAATCACTGGTTAAAAGCGGTAGCTAAGTCCGGTGAAGAGAAACATATGGCCATTATAAAACATTTAAAAGTTGAACATGGATTAACTCATGGTTATGCAAATTTCATTGCTTTTAAATACCGTGAACAATTCGAGGCGCCTAAATCCGACAGTGATATGGTGAGTGATCAATATTCGGGTGCAAAAGCAGGTCTGAAGCCATTGTATGATGAATTATGTAAAATCGTTGAAGAATTTGGAAAAGATGTGGATGTTTCACCCAGAAAGACTTATGTAACTATCAGGAGATCCAAACAATTCGCAATATTCAAAGCATCCACAAAAGACCGCCTGGATGTTGGTTTGATCTTAAAAGGTGAACTGGAATCGGCCAGACTCCAAAGCGGTAACCAATTCAGCGGAATGATGACCCACTGTGTAGCCGTTCATTTCAAAAAGGATATTAATGTTGAATTGAAAAGCTGGCTGAAACAAGCTTATGATAAAGCTTAAACAATGGACTTGTCCTGACTGCAAACGGACATTCAAACACCCTAATCAATGGCATTCGTGTTTTAAGGGTATCATTGATGATCATTTCCAGGGCAAGTCAATTACCATACGCAAACTTTTTGATGAACTTGCAAATGCACTTATTGACTCGATTCCATTTTCCATCACACCATTGAAAACAGCTGTATATTTAACGGCTGAATACCACTTTGCTGCAATTTTCATACGCAGGAATTATTTGATCATTGAATTTTCAAACGATATACCTTTCATGGATGAACGCATTCATCGCAGTCAACAGGTGTCTAAAACTTTATACAGTCATTTTGTGAAAATCAAAGATAAAAAAGAGATCGATACACAACTCCTTGATTGGCTGCATACTGCTTATGAATTAACGGGCAAATAAACATGCATCCCTTTTAGAGTCGCTTGCGCTTGGAGATAAACGCATGGTCAAAGGTGTGGATAATGCTGTCGAAACAGTAAAAAATAATCCTACCCTCTTTACTGTACTCATAGATGGATTAAGCAGTGAAAATGAACTGATAGCTATGCGTTCAGCAGATGCTATTGAAAAACTGATAAAAAATAATCTGGAATTGTTACATCCCTACAAAAATAAATTAATGGCATTAGTAAATAATGTTACCCAGCAGGAAGTCCGCTGGCATTTATGTCAATTCATACCGCGTTTATCATTATCAATTGACGAAAGGAAAAAAATGATCGTTGAATTGCAGCGCTATTTGAATGACAAGAGTAAAATAGTCGTTACTTTTACTATGCAGGCATTGGCTGATTTAGCTGGCAATGATAAAAAGATGATTCAGAAAATAAAGCCTATTATTGAAGAATTAACGATAAACGGTTCTCCTGCAATGAAAAGTCGCGGAAAGAATCTTTTAGTTAAATTGAGATCTCATTGACTTAAAAAGTTAAAAAGATTTCTGGAATAGTTAGGCTTTTCATTAAATACATTATATGAAAAAATGGAGATACCTTTGAATCGTGTAATTTCTGTATACTTGATCTTATCAATCGCTGATAGCTCATCTTGATTATATAATGCGATACCCATCATAATCCTGTCCCTGTATTTTTTTGGCAGATGGTCGTACATGAGATCAATATTTTCAGCAAAATCACGAATATCAGGTGTATAATTCATGGGCATGACCCAATCCAAATAACCTGCAGCCAACCATACATCCCATTCCTGGAAGTAGCGATTTCTTGCTATTAATAAATTTGGCTTTACAGCTGCAGAAAGTTTACAGGTAGGACGCACATCCATCAACATTTGTTTTGTATCTTTTACTAATCCTGTGATTGCAGATCTGCGATAATCGTTCCAAGCATGATTTTCATCATCTTCAAATATTTTCTCTTGGTTATTATACTTACGTTTATAAAAATAAGTTTTGGCATCCACATTGTTACCATATTCAGAATCTTGAAAACGAATGTAATCTAAATGCAAGCCATCCAAATCGTATAAGGATGTTAATTCCCTGAAAACGTCTAATAAATACTTATTCACTTCCGGATGATGGGGTGCTAAAAAATACCCTTCACCCATTATCTCATTTTCATGGTTAAATAATGTTTTAGTATTATTACCATTGATATCAATCCAATTAGAATGTCTGTTATATATATGATGCCTCGCCCTGGGGCGTTTTTTGGAAGCCCAAACAATATATACATTAACCCATGCATGGACATTTAGTCCTCTATCATGAGCTTTTTCGATAATATATTCAAATGGATCAAAAGATGAATCAAATATAAGCTCGCTCCGAGGAACTAACTGTGAACTGTAATAAGCATCTCCCCTGCCGCGCACCTGAACCAATAGATTATTAAAACCATTCTTGTCCGCAAATTCGACCACTTCATCAATCGCTTTTTTATTGGTCATGGTGTTTCTGATCACCCAAAGACATTTTTCTTCAAATTCTTTCCACCCAGCGGATAATGAACTTGAATAACAAAAAAGAAGGGCAGTCATTATAACTGCCCTTATAAGATTATGAATATGATTTGTCAATTTAATTATTCAGCATTTTCTTCTTCAGTAATCTCAGCTGCTTCAACACCAACTTCAAAATCGACAAATTCGATTAAAGATAAAGCAGCTGCATCATCCTTACGAAAACCGAGCTTAATAATCCGCGTGTATCCACCAGGCCGATCAGCATAAACTGGACCGATCTCATCAAACAATGTTTGAGTGGCATCTTTATGCAATTTTCTCAACACCATGCGGCGAGAGGTTAAATCACCTTTTTTTGCTTTCGTGACGAGTGGTTCGATGTATTCCCGCAGTGCTTTAGCCCGGGAATCTGTCGTCTTGATACGCTTGTGTTTAATCAAGTTTTCAGCCAGATTCATGAGCATCGCCCGGCGATGTGCTGGATTTACACCCAGTTTGCGGTGTTGATTATTTTTTGCCATGGTTACGCAGGGTCCTTCAAAAAAACATCCACATCCATGCCAAAATGCAGTCCCATTTCATCCAGTTTTTCCACAAGTTCTGTCAAGGATTTACGTCCAAAGTTTTTATACTTCAGCATTTCGCTTTCTTCCTTTTTCACCATTTCATAGATGAACTTGATTCCGGCTGCTTGGAGACAATTATGACTGCGCACCGAAAGTTCCATTTCGTCAATTGTGCGTTTCAATAATCCCCTGATTTTTAGATCTTCTTCGCTGATACCTTCAGAAACTTCTAAAACTTCAGGACTGGCAATTGCTTCAACATATTTTAAATGTTCTGACATAACCGTGGCCGCATAGCTTATGGCATCTTGCGGAGCAATGGACCCATCAGTCTCTACTGATATAGTCAGAATTTCAATTGGTTCCTTGGCGCCGGGAACTGGACTCACATCATAGGTCACTTTAGTTACCGGGTTAAAAATGCTGTCAATTGCCAGCGTACCCACCGGTGCATTTGGTAATTCATTCTCTTCAGAAGGAACGTACCCTTTCCCGATACCAATACGTAATTCAATTTCCATTTTTGTATTTTTGTTCAACTCGGTGATATAATGATTCTTATTCAAGATCTCAAATTGGTCACTGGATTTTTGTATATCCTTCGCTGTGAATTTGCCAGGGCCTTTTATAGTTAATCCAACTTTATCCGGATCATTATCCATCAATTTGAAGCGGATACCCTTTAAGTTTTGAATAATATCTGCAACGTCTTCCCGCACCCCTTTTATGGTTGAGAATTCATGCTGGACACCATCGATACGTATATTTGTGATTGCTGCGCCTGGAATGCATGTCAGCAAAACACGGCGTAATGAATTACCTAAAGTAATTCCATACCCTCTTTCCAGAGGCTGCAATGAAAACGTACCACTAGTGTCTGTAAGATTATTATCATCAATGTGAACTTGTATATTCAGTGTATTAGCCATTTATAGAATGCCCTTCATTTAATTATTTAGAGTATAATTCGACAACCAGCTGCTCATTCACCAGAACCTGCATATCTTCACGTTCCGGGGCAGCTATCACATTGCCGGTCATTTTTGCTTTATCTAATTCCAACCAAGGTAAATCAATATCACCTTTTATACGTTTCATGGAATCAAGTATTACGTCCATTTTTCTACTGCGTTCCCGCACTTGGATTACATCACCCTGTTTTACTGAAAATGATGATATATTCACTTTTCTATTGTTCACTAGGAAATGACCATGGTTTACCAATTGTCTTGCAGCAGATCGCGTGGATGCAAACCCCAAACGATATACAACGTTATCTAACCGCCGTTCAAGTAGTTGCATCAAATTTGTTCCGGTTTCACCAGCCATTTTATCCGCTTTTTCAAAATAATTACGGAATTGTTTTTCCAGTACACCATATAATATCTTTATCTTCTGTTTTTCACGTAGTTGTGTTCCATAATTGGAAAGCCTGCGCCGTCTCGATTGGCCGTGCTGGCCAGGTGCATAAGGTTTACGGTTTAAAAGTCGGTCGAATTTTGGATTACCAAAAATATTTTCACCGAACTTACGAACAAGTTTTCCTCTGGGTGTTTTTAATTTTGCCATACTTTTTACTCCTACCTAAACACGACGCTTTTTAGGTGGACGGCAGCCATTGTGAGGTAATGGTGTCACATCTTTAATTGACAACACTTCCAAGCCAGTAACAGCCAATGAACGGATGGCAGATTCACGTCCTGAACCTGGACCTTTAACAAGCACATCGACTCTCATTAAACCCATGCCCATTGCTTCAGTTGCAACTTTTTCTGCAGCTTGCGTTGCAGCATAAGCTGTACTTTTACGTGAACCTTTAAATCCTGATGTGCCAGCTGTTGCCCATGCAATCACATTACCAAAACTATCAGTTAATGTAATATGTGTATTATTAAATGTTGCTTTTATATGGGCAACGCCGTTCGGTTCGGCGGTTTTCTTTCTAGATTTTTTCTTTCCTGTATTTTTTGGATTAGCCAATTATTGATCCTTTCTTTTCAATTGTACCTTTTCCTAAACCAATTGTTCGCTTCTTCCCTTTACGGGTGCGAGCATTGGTTTTAGTCCGTTGGCCGTTCACCGGTAATCCCCGGCGATGACGAATACCTTTGTAAGAGCCTACATCTTTTAGGCGCTTGATATTCATCGCCATTTCAGAACGGGCTTCACCTTCAATTTTTATTTCTAACTTGGTGATGGCATCACGTATGGCAATCACCTGTTTTTCTTTTAGATCTTTTACACGAATATTCTCATCGACCTTCGCTTCAGAACAAATTGCCTTAGCTTTTGTCAATCCAATGCCATAAATATAGCGTAGGGAATACGCAATTTTTTTATCGCGGGGAATATCGATACCAGCAATACGAGCCAAATCTTACTCCTAACCTTGTCTCTGTTTGTGTTTTGGGTTTTCACAAATCACCAGCACAACTCCTTTGCGGCGGATGATCTTGCACTTTGAACACATTTTTTTAACTGATGGGCGTACTTTCATATTTTTTTACTTTTGACGATAAATAATTCTTCCTCGGTTTAAATCATAAGGAGATACTTCTAATGTAACAGTATCGCCAGGCAGAATTTTGATATAGTGCATGCGCATCTTTCCACTGACATGTGCCAGAACAATATGTTTTTGTTCTCCAATTTCAATTTCAACTCTAAAGGTTGCATTAGGCAGTGTTTCTTTGACGATTCCATCAATTGTTATGGGTTGCTCTTTAGCCATCACGCTTTACCCATCGTAAGAATTTTTGGACCTTCGGCAAGAATAGCTATGGTATGTTCAAAGTGAGCTGAAGATTTTCCATCTTGTGTTTTAATCGTCCAACCATCTTCAGCAGTGAAAACTTCTTTTTTTCCCAAGTTTATCATGGGTTCTATAGCTAAACACATTCCTTCTTGTAATTGGGGGCCTTGTTTAGGCATGCCATAATTTGGTACTTGCGGTTCTTCGTGCAGAGCAGTTCCAATTCCATGACCAACAAGTTCACGTACTACGGAATACCCTTCTGCCTCAACAAAGGTTTGAATTGCATGACCGATATCAGAAACAAAGTTACCGGGTGTTGCTTCTTCTATTCCTATCATAAGGGATTTACGTGTTATATCCATCAATTTCTTTTTATAGAGATTAATATTTCCCACCGCAAACGTCCTTGCTGAATCACCATAATATCCTTTTTTCTCGGCTCCGCAGTCAATGCCTACAATTTGCCCATCTTGCAATTTACGTTTTGAAGGAATACCATGTACAACTTCTTCATCAATCGAAATACAAAGTGTAGCGGGAAATCCCATATATCCTTTAAAAGCGGGGCGGGCTCCTTTTGAGCGTATAAAATCTTCTGCCAAGGTATCCAATTCCAATAAATCAGCCCCTGGTTTTACATAACTCGTTAACATATCCAAAGTATCTGCAACAATCTGGCAGCTTTCAGCGATCAATTCTATTTCTCTATCTGTACGAACACGAATCATTACATACGCCTCCGACCACGAATCTTTCCTTTAGCTAAAAAGCCATCATAATGACGCATCAATAAATGGGATTCAACTTGCTGCAACGTATCTAATGCAACACCAACAATAATCAACAGGCTTGTACCGCCAAAGAAAGACGCCAAATCATATCCTACATCCATAGCATTCATAAGGAGGTAAGGGAAAATAGCGACAAACGCCAAAAAGAACGATCCAGGTAAAGTCACTCTTGTCAATATATTGTCAATATAATCAGCGGTTTTTTTCCCTGGACGAATTCCTGGAATAAATCCACCGTGTTGTTTCATCTGTGTTGAAACCTGTACCGGGTCAAATGCTATTGCAGTATAAAAGTATGTGAAGAATACGATCAGTGTTCCGAACACCATCCAGTAAAATGGATGGTCAAAAGAAAACCAGCGCATAACACCCTGCATAAATTCACTATCAGTAAAAAACATGGCTATCGTGCTGGGTAAAAACATAATGGACTGAGCAAAAATAATAGGCATAACACCAGCAGTATTTACGCGCAATGGAATATGCGTTGATTGCCCGCCATACACTTTACGCCCGACCACGCGTTTAGCATACTGTACTGGTATTTTGCGTGTACCTTGTGTTAAATAAACCACGAAAGCGATAATTACAAACATGATGCCTAAAAGGATCATTTCAGATAACAGGTTTCGTACTCCTTCATTGATAAGCGCTATCTCGCTTATGATAACTGTAGGTAATGATGACATAATACCTATCATAATAATCAATGAAATTCCGTTACCGATCCCTCTTTCAGTGATACGCTCACCCAGCCACATCAACAGCATCGTTCCTGTAACGATTGTTACTACGGCTACAAATTTGAAACCCAACCCCGGATTAACAACTACTGAAACTACACCTGCGGATGAACTGGCAGTCATTGATTCCAGGAAGATTGTTACACTATAAGCCTGGAATAGCGCAATTAATACTGTTCCATACCGCGTAATTTGGGTAATCTTTTTACGTCCGACTTCGCCTTCTTTCTGCAATCGTTGAAAATACGGGACAACTGTACCCATTAGCTGGATCATAATTGAAGCAGATATGTAAGGCATGATACCTAATGCAAACAAAGTTGCTTTTTGAAAGGCACCACCGGCGAACATATCAAATAATCCAAATAATGTATTTTGCATCGTTTCAAAGGCAGCACGCAAGGCATCTCCATTCACTCCTGGAATTGGAACATGGGCACCAAGACGTACTACCACTAAAATTCCGAAAGTGAACAAAATACGTTTCCGGAGTTCAGGTATGCTAAAAACGTTTCTAATTTTATCAATCATTGAATATTTACAGATCCGCCTGCTTGTTCAATTTTTTCTTTTGCTGATTCGCTAAATGCACTGGCAGTTATATTCACTTTACGTGAAATATCTCCATTGGCTAAAATTTTAATGGGTTGCAATGCAGAACGTACCAATCCATTATCTTTCAATAACTTGCCATCAATATCAACAGCTTCGAGTTTTTCCAATGCTGCAAGATTAACAACTTGGAAAGATTTCTTAAACATACTGTTTGAAAAACCACGTCTGGGTAAACGGCGCTGCAGGGGCATCTGTCCACCTTCAAACCAAGGCATCCGCTTACTACCACTGCGTGAATGATAGCCTTTTTCTCCACGTCCACCGGTACGGCCCAAACCTGTTCCCGGTCCACGGCCACGGCGTTTGGTGTCTTTTACAGAACCTTTTGATGGTTTTAATTCATTCAGTTTCATTAAACTTCCTCAACATTCACCAAAAAATTAACTGTATTGATCATGCCGCGAATAATATCCGTATCGTGATGTTCAACAGTATGATTTATTTTCTTCAAACCTAACGCATCTAACGTGGCTTTCTGATTAGGTTTTCTTCCAATTCGGCTGCGGACCTGAGTAATGCGAATTGTTTTTGCTTTAGTTTTTGCCATGTTTAATTAAATACTTCTTTAATAGTCATGCCGCGCTTGTTAGCAACAGAAACTGCATCCTGCAAATTTTCCAATGCATTTATGGTTGCCCTTACAACGTTCAGGATATTATTAGAACCATAGCATTTAGATAAAATATTATTCACTCCTACTTGTTCCATAATAGAACGGACAGCCGCACCAGCAATAATTCCAGTACCTGGCGATGCTGGTTTAAGCATCACCCTGCTAGCCCCGTGTTTACCCGTAATTTTATGTGGTATAGTCTCATTTATTATTCGTGCTTTAAAAATATTACGTTTTGCATAGTCTTTAGCTTTGGAAATACTACCCATCACTTCATTTGCTTTGCCCAACCCAATGCCAACGTGACCTTTGCCATCACCAACTACAACCAATGCTGAAAAGCGAAAGCGTTTGCCGCGCGAAGTTACTTTAGCAACACGATTAATGCGTATTACTGCTTCTTCTTTTAGATCTAATTCTGCTGGATTTATAATAGCCAATGAAAACTCCTTTTAAAAAACCAATCCGCCTTTACGTGCACCATCAGCCAAAGCTTTGACGCGACCATGATAAGGAAAACCGTTTCTATCAAATACTACTTTTACAATATCTTTTGCTTTTGCCCTGGCAGCAAGTTCTTCTCCAACCATCTTACTTTGATCAACTTTATTATCAATTTTCTTCAATTTAGACTGTAAACTTTTATCCATAGAAGATGCAGAAGCAAGAGTTGAGCCTTGCATATCATCCACAATTTGTGCTGAAATATTTTTTATACTGCGTGAAATCACCAGACGATAACGCTCTGGGTGAAACCTGTTATTTTTCTTACTGCGGTTGCGACGCCGCTCAAAACGAATTTTTATATCTGTAGATTGACTCATTTTTTAACTACCTGTAGCTACTGTTTTTCCTTGTTTAGCGCGTACATATTCACCTTTGTAACGAATTCCTTTACCTTTATAGGGTTCGGGCTTCCTAAATGAACGAATTTTTGCAGCGACGGCTCCTACCAATTGTTTATCAATTCCGGCAACATTAATCTCTGTCCGATTGGTTTTAATCTCAATCCCCTCAGGTGGATCAAAATGAATCTCATGAGAATAACCCAATTGCAGAACCAAGCGATTATCCTGCATATTGGCTTGAAAACCCACACCTCTTATCTCCAATTCTTTAGAGAAACCTTTTGAAACTCCATGGATAGCATTGGCAATTAATACACGTGTGGTACCATGCATTGATCGATGTGATTTATCATCAGAAGGGCGAGTAACGTTTATCAGATTTTCAACCTGTTCGACGTTAATATCTTCATGAACATTGATTTTCAATTCTCCTTTTTGGCCTTTTAAGATAACCAAATTTGAATTGATATCAACCGTCACACCATCAGGTATATTTACTGGTTCTTTTCCTATTCTTGACATGTGCTTACCATACGTTGCAAATCACTTCACCGCCAACACCAAATTTCTTGGCCATCTTATTTGAGATTACGCCTTGAGAAGTTGACATAATTGAAATTCCTAATCCATCGAGTACACGCGGTAATTCTTTTTTCCCTTTATACACTCGCAAACCTGGTTTACTGATACGTTCTATACCTGCAATAACCGGCTGGCCTTGGAAATCATATTTCAGGAAAATTCGAATCTGTTCTCTATCTTTATCATGAATCAGGATAAAATCTTCAATGTATTTTTCTTCTTTCAATATAAACAAGATACGTTTTTTCTCATTGGATGATGGAATATTTACAAAGCGCTTTCCAGCGCTTAAGCCATTACGTATCCGTGTCAGCAAATCGGCAATTGGATCTGTCATGCTCATTTAATTATATCTCCTCATTTACCAACTTGCTTTTGTAATTCCGGGTATTTCACCTTTTAATGCCATTTCACGAAAACAAATCCGGCATAATCCAAATTTGCGTAAATAGCCATCCGGACGTCCGCAATTGAAACAGCGGTTATATCCACGAGATGAAAATTTCGGTTTTCTTTTTGATTTAACTATCAGTGATTTTTTTGCCATTATGCTGCCTCAGCTACTTCTTCTTGCTTCACAGGTTTTTCCCTTAATGGAAAACCAAATTCTTTTAACAGCCAGTAGGCTTCATCATCTTCTCTGGCTGATGTGGCAATCGTAACATCCATACCACGAATTGCATCAATTTTATCATAATCTATTTCTGTAAATACAATCTGTTCTTTAACCCCAAAAGAATAATTACCATTGCGATCGAAAGACTTGAAAGAAAGGCCATTGAAATCCCGCGTTCGGGGTAAAGCGATTGAAATGAGCCTTTCCAGGAACTCATACATCCGATTTCCTCGTAGTGTAACTTTGCAGCCTACAGGGAAACCTTTGCGGATTTTAAAGTTTGAAATATCTTTCCGAGATCGAGTGACAACAGCTTTCTGACCAGTAATATTCGATAATTCTTCAACAGCATTTTCAAGAGCTTTCGGATTGAGTTTTGCGTCACCAATACCCATATTCATTGAGATAACTGTAATATGCGGTACTTCCATTACATTTCTATAACCAAAGCGTTTCATTAAAGCTGGAGCTATTGTTTCCTTGTACTGCTTTTTTAAGTTTGGCACGTAAGTTGTTTTTTTGGTTGTACTTTTTTTGGC
>CAZORD010000013.1:29865-52228 GCA_964582455.1 uncultured bacterium
TGTACTTTTTTTGGCAGTTTGTTTTTTCTCAACAGCCTTTTTAGGTGCAGCTTTTTTAGCCGTGCTTTTCTTTGCAGCTGGTTTTTTCTTTTTTACCGGTTTTTCGTTTGTTTCTTTTTTCGCCATTTTATTACTCTAATTCTTCACCAGTTTTAGCTGCAACTCTTACTTTGCGGCCATTTTCTAATATCTTATACCCAACCCGAGTCGTATTCCCTTTATGCACCGGAAGAACATTTGAAACATGTAGTGCGCCTTCTTTTTCAACATAACCGCCTGCGGGATTTTCTTGTGACGGTCGTGTGGCTCTTTTGACAAGATTTACACCTTCAATGATAACCTTATCAGAATCAGGGAAAATATGCAGTACTTTACCTTCAGATCCTTTATGATTACCGCTGATAACTCGAACAGTCATTCCTTTTTTAATATGCATTATAATACCTCAGGTGCCATTGAAATAATTTTCATATAACCACTATCTCGTAATTCACGAGCAACCGGGCCAAAAATACGTGTTCCTCTGGGCTCACCTGCGCTGTTAAGCAATACGGCAGCATTGTCATCAAAACGTATATAAGAACCATCACTCCGGCGAATCTCTTTTTTTGTCCGCACTACGACCGCTCGAGATACATCACCTTTTTTCACCATTCCGTTTGGAATCGCATTTTTTACAGAAATAACAATAATATCACCTATTGTAGCATACCGTCTTTTCGATCCACCAATGATCTTGAAACAAAGGATATCTTTGGCTCCCGTGTTATCTGCAACTTTAAGTCTTGTTTCCTGTTGAATCACTATCTTTATCCAACTTTAATAGATTCACGAATAATTTCACTCACCTGCCAGCGTTTATTCTTACTGACTGGCCTAATAGAACTGATGCTTACAATATCACCTTCTTTTGGTTCAATAGTGGAGACATGAGCCATATACTTTTTTGAACTATTCACTATTTTTTTATACACTTTATGCTGAACACGACGGGTGACCTTCACAACAACAGTTTTGTCCATTTTAGCTTTTATCACTTCGCCTGTGAGTACTTGTCTGTTACGTTCCATAATTATTATTTCTGACCTTTTACTTCTCTAACTCCCAATTCAAATTCGTGAAGCACAGTCTTGACTTGGGCAATTTCTTTTTTCAAATGTTTAATCTGCAATGGATTTTCCAGTTGTTGTAACGATTTTTGAAATCGAAGGTTTTGTAAAGCTTCCACATTTTCCTGGAGTTTTACATCTAATTCAGTTGATGTCATTTCATTTAATTCTGAACGTTTCATTATATTTCTTTCCGTTCAACAATTTTAGTCTTTACAGGTAATTTGTGAGATGCATTAGTAAATGCCAATTCTGCCATTTCGCGATCAACGCCTTCCACTTCAAACATTACCCGGCCTGGCTTTACGACGGCAACCCAATATTCAGGTGTACCTTTACCTTTACCCATGCGAGTTTCAGCCGGCTTTTTAGTGATGGGTTTGTCTGGAAAAATTCGAATCCACATTTTACCTGTTTTACGTACCACCCTGGAAATTGTGATACGAGCTGCTTCAATCTGGCGGGCAGAAATCCAACCCGGCTCTACTGCTTTTAGACCATAACTGCCAAATGATACTTTATTACCCCGCATTGCCATACCGCGGCGATTACCGCGATGATGACGACGAAATTTTACTTTTCTGGGTTCCAGCATAATATTTATTAAGCCCTAGTTACCGTTACAAATCCAAACTTTAATCCCTATAACGCCATAAGTCGTTTGGGCTTCTGTCAGCGCGTAGTCTATGTCTGCGCGTAAAGTGTGCAGCGGAACACGACCTTCATGAAATTTTTCACTGCGCGCGATTTCAGTTCCGCCTAGACGACCGGCAACATTTATACGAATGCCAAGAGCGCCCATACGCATGGTGGATTGAATCGCTTTATTTACTACACGTCGATATGAAATCTTTTTTACTAATTGATGAGCGATATTTGCCCCAACCAATGCTGCATCTAATTCGGGCCGTTTTACTTCAGAAATATTGATCTGTACATCTTTGTCAGTCAACTGGTTCATTTCTTCTTTCAACCGTTTAACTTCTTCACCCCCTTTACCAATAACAATACCGGGACGAGCTGTATAGATAGTTACAGTTACAACTTTTGAAGTACGGCTGATATCTACACGGGAAATACCAGCATTGGGTAAGCGGTACTTAATGTATTTTCGTATTTTTACATCTTCTTCCAACTCTTGGGAAAATGTTTTATCGGCATACCAATTTGAACGCCAATTCTTTTTTACTGATAAACGAAAACCTATTGGATGTGTCTTTTGACCCAAAATATATCCTTATTCGTCACTCACTACAACTGTGACATGACTGGTTGGTTTGTTCAAACGAGAAATACGACCCATGGATGCGGGTCGAAAGCGTTTTAAGTGAGGTCCGCCATTTACAAAAGCTTTTGAAACAGTCAAACTATCAGGATCAATATTTGTATCTTCAGCTTTCTGCAACAAATTACTGACAGCTGAACGTAATGTCTTTTCAATGACTTCAGAACCCCTTTTTGGTGAAAAATGCAGGTAATTCAATGCTTCCCCTACTTTTTTTCCACGGACTTCATCCATCACAATACGGATTTTCCGTGGTGACTGTCTAATGTATTTGGTGCAGGCTAAAGCTTCCATGACTATTTACGATCTCCAGAATGCATTCTAAAAATTCGAGTCGGAGCGAATTCCCCCAACTTATGCCCAACCATATTTTCTGAAATAAAAACAGGTATAAACTTATTACCATTATGGATAGCAAATGTGTGTCCAACAAAATCAGGAGTAATCATCGAACGACGTGACCAGGTTTTGATTACTTTTTTCTTCCCACCATTATTCATACTCAGAACTTTCTTCAGGAGTTTTTCGTCAACAAAAGGTCCTTTTTTTAAGGATCTTGCCATCCTACTTTCTCCTCTTCACAATATAATCATTAGATTTTTTATTCTTTTTTCTGGTATTATACCCTTTTGTAGGTTTACCCCATGGCGTTGTGGGATGGCGCCCACCTGAAGATTTTCCTTCACCACCACCCATGGGATGGTCTACAGGGTTCATAGCAACGCCACGAACTGTAGGCCTGCGGCCAAGCCAGCGCGAGCGTCCTGCTTTTCCAGAAACAACCTGCTCATGAGATTTATTCCCAACTTCACCTAATGTAGCAAAACATTCTTCACGCACCATGCGAACTTCACCAGAAGGCAATTTAAGAGTAGAAAAACCTCCATCATGGGCCATAACTTGTGCTGAGGAGCCGGCACTGCGTACCATTTGTCCGCCATTGCCGGGATTTAATTCTACATTATGCACAAACATTCCTGTTGGTATTTTAGACAATGGTAATGCATTGCCGATTTTTAACGGTGCATTCAAGCCGGATAAAATTGTATCTCCAACTTTGATTCCAAATGGAGATAAGATATAACGTTTTTCACCATCCGCATAATGGAGCAAAGCTATATTAGCAGAACGGTTAGGATCATATTCAATGGCAGCTACTTGCGCTGGTATATCATGCTTATTTCTTTTGAAATCAATGATACGATAACGCTGCTTATGGCCTCCACCGCGATGCCTTGTGGTAATTCTACCTTTATTGTTACGGCCACCTGTTTTACGTTTGGCTTCGGTTAAACTTTTTTCAGGTGTACTTTTAGTAATTTCTGAAAAGTCAGGCCTGGTAGCAAAACGGTTGCCAGGAGTCGTTGATTTTAAAAAGCGAATACCCATTAACTAATTTCTCCTCTAACAAGGTCAATCGTAGAGCCTTCTTTCAACGTAATGATAGCTTTTTTCCAATTAGAACGATGCCCTGAAGTACGAATTGTCCGTCCGCCACTACGAACTGTCATTTGTTTGGCCTTACCCAACCTCTTCATTGTTGCTACTTTTGCAACTTCCACATCAAATCGTTTTTCAACAGCATCCTTAATTTCAATCTTGTTCGCAAAACTGGCAACTTGAAAAGCATATTTGTGTTGAGATTCTTCTAATTGACTCATTTTTTCAGTAAATAAAGGTCTAATAATAATTTCTCGAACTGTCATTATTTCACCAGTAATTGTTCAGTTAATGTTTCAACAGCGTTTTTTTCAATAAGGATTACATCGCAATCTATGAGGTCAAAGGTGCTTGCATGGGCTGCTTCTAATATGGCAACATTGGACAGGTTTCTACCTGCAAAGAAAACATCATCTTTATTTTCGCTTAACAAAACAGTGACTTTTTTATCAACAATATTCAGATCCTTTAATACTTTTACAAATTCTTTCGTTTTTGGCGCTTTAACATTTAATTCATCTATAACAATAACTTCTTCATTTTTAGTTTTATCAGAAAGGACTGAGCGGCGAGCCAACGCTTTCATCTTTTTTGGTAATTTATAAGAATAACCATGAGCTTCTGGCCCAAAAACTGTACCGCCGCCTTTCCAAAGAGGAGAACGGGTTGACCCGGCACGAGCGACTCCGCGCCCTTTTTGCTTGAAGGGTTTTCGACCGCCGCCGCGAACTTTAGCCCTATTTTTAGCAGCGTGTGTACCTTGCCTGCTATTTTTCAATTCAGACTGTACAGCACGAAAAACAACATCCTTGTTAGGCTCAATTCCAAAGACAGATTCATTAAGCTTTAATATTGAAGCTTTACTGCCGTTTTGTTTAAATACTTGTAATTCCATGATTATTTTTTAATCAGTATATAACTGTTTTGAACTCCAGGTACAGCACCCTTTATGAGTAAATGATTTTTTTCACTATCAACACCCACAACTTCAAGGTTTTTTACTGTAACCTTTTCGACACCTTTATGCCCGGCCATACGCATACCCTTGAACACACGAGATGGGTCAGATCCTTGACCAATAGATCCAGGTGAACGTAAATATTCTTTTTGTCCATGAGTAACAGGTCCACGGCTAAACCCATGACGTTTAATCACACCGGCGAACCCTTTGCCTTTTGATGTACCTGTTACATTAACAAAGTCACCTTCTTTAAAGATAGACACACCAAATTCCTGGCCTATTTTATAATCAAATCCTTGAATGGGTTCAAATTCAGATAACATACGTTTTGGACTTGTTTTTGCTTTATCAAACAATCCTTTCCTGGGTTTATTGGTATGTTTTTCTTTCCGTTCACCAAAACCAAGTTGTACAGCTGTATAGCCATCTTTATCTTCTGTCTTCACTTGAGTAACCACACAAGGTCCTGCTTCAACCACAGTAACTGGGAACATTTTACCGTGTTCACCAAAAACTTGTGTCATTCCAATTTTTTTACCAATTAATCCACGCATCATTATACCTTGATCTGAATATCCACACCTGCTGGTAAATCTAACTTCATCAATGCCTCAACTGTTTTCGGAGTAGAATTCAAAATATCAACTACTCGCTTATGAATTTTAGATTGAAACTGTTCTCTTGATTTTTTATCAACAAATGGCGATCTAAGGACAGTATAAATAGTCCGTTTCGTTGGCATGGGAATCGGTCCAGAGATAACTGCTCCTGTGGATTTTGCTGTCTTAACAATCTTTTCTGTGGATTTATCCAGCAGATGGTGATCGTATGCTTTAAGACTGATACGTATGGTTTGATTAGCCACTATTTAATCCTTACTCAACAATCTCTGTAACAACACCGGCACCGACAGTCCGTCCGCCTTCACGGATGGCAAAACGCAGTTCCTTGTCCATAGCGATGGATGTGATTAATTCTACATCTGCAACAACATTATCTCCCGGCATAACCATCTCGGTCCCTTCCGGTAACGTCACCACTCCGGTTACATCTGTGGTCCTGAAGTAAAACTGGGGACGGTAACCATTGAAAAATGGAGTATGACGTCCGCCTTCTTCCTTCTTCAATACATATACATTGGCCTTGAACTTCGTGTGCGGTGTAATCGAACCCGGCACTGCCAATACCATACCGCGCTTCAACTCTTCCTTATCCACTCCGCGCAGCAATAAACCGGCATTATCACCGGCCTGGCCTTCATCCAATAACTTCCTAAACATCTCTACGCCGGTCACTGTAGTCTTCTTTTGCTCACCCATACCGATCATCTCAACCTCATCACCAACCTTGATGATGCCGCGCTCTATACGGCCTGTTCCTACTGTACCACGGCCGGTAATGGAAAATACATCCTCCACCGGCATTAAAAAGGGCTTATCCACATCCCTTACCGGTTCAGGTATAAAACTGTCACAGGCTTCCATTAACTCTACTACACAGGCATTGGCTGTTTCATCACCAGGGTTATTCAGCGCATTTAAGGCACTGCCCTTGATAATCGGTGTATCATCACCGGGAAACTCATATTCATTGAGCAGATCTCTTAATTCCATCTCTACCAGTTCCAACAGCTCCGGATCATCCACCTGGTCCGTTTTATTCATAAATACCACCATACTCGGTACATTCACCTGGCGGGCCAGTAAAACATGCTCTCTCGTCTGAGGCATAGGGCCATCCGCTGCACTGACAACCAGGATCGCGCCATCCATCTGGGCGGCTCCGGTAATCATGTTCTTAATATAATCCGCGTGGCCTGGACAGTCTACATGAGCATAATGACGGTTCTCTGTCTCATACTCCACATGGGCTGTCTGGATCGTAATTCCGCGCTCACGCTCTTCCGGAGCGTTATCAATACTGTCAAATGAACGAATCTCTGCCATGCCACGAGCTGACTGCACTAGCGTGACCGCTGCCGTCAACGTCGTCTTACCATGATCCACGTGACCTATTGTTCCTATGTTCACATGAGGTTTAGTGCGTTCGAATTTTTCTTTAGACATTTCTTACTCCACTACTTGTGTTATGATGCTTTACCATGTACTTTTTCTATTATATCTGTTTCCACGCTTGCTGGTACTTTTTTGAATTCAGCAAATTCCATATGAAAAACAGCTCTACCCTGCGTTAAGGATCTTAAATCTGTAACATAGCCAAACATTTTACTCAATGGTACATGGGCATTAATAACTTGCGCATCTTTACGCTGGTTCATACCAAGAACATTGCCGCGACGGGAATTAATATCGCCCATCACATCACCTAAATATTCATCAGGAACGATCACTTCAACTTTCATAATAGGCTCCATTAATACTGGTTTAGCCTTCCTGCACGCTTCTTGAATGGCCATTGAACCAGCTATCTTAAAAGCCATTTCTGAAGAATCTACATCATGATAAGATCCATCAATTAGCTCAACTCGGACATCCTCAATTGGGTAACCGGCTATGATACCATTTTTAATAGCCTCTTCCATACCTTTACTAACTGAAGGGATATATTCACGAGGAATAGAACCGCCGACTATTTTATTCTCAAAATGGTAACCCTTACCTGATTCATTGGGTTCAATGTTGATAACCACATGGCCATACTGACCGCGACCACCTGATTGCCTTATAAATTTTGTTTCTACATCCTCGACGCGCTTGGTAATTGCTTCAGTATATGCTACTTGAGGTTTGCCAACATGGGCTCGTACGCTGAATTCCCTCAATAACCTGTCAACTAAAATTTCCAAGTGTAATTCACCCATTCCAGCAATAATGGTTTGTCCTGTATCCTGATTAATTGATACTTGAAATGTTGGATCTTCTTCACCCAATTTAACTAAAGCTTTAGATAAATTTTCCATATCCGCTTTTGATGCTGGTTCGACTGAAACTTCAACGACAGGTTCTGGGAAATCCATTGATTCCAAAAGGATCGGATTCTTCTCATCACAAAGTGTATGCCCAGTATGGGTGTTCTTTAATCCAACGGCAGCCACAATTTCACCAGCAGATACTTTTTCTAATTCTTCGCGTTTATTGGCGTGCATCAAAAGAATACGGCTTATTCTTTCACGCTTACCTGTATTGGGATTGAAAATGTATGATCCTTTATCGAGAGATCCTGAATAAACTCGTATATACGTCAGTTTACCTACATAAGGATCTGTCATAATTTTAAATGCCAAAGAACTGAAAGGGGAATCTGATTTTACATCACGACTTAATTCAATGTCTGAATCTCGCGGATCTAAACCAATTACCGCTTCTAAATCATGAGGTGAGGGCATAAAATCAATCACTGCATCCAACAGCCTTTGAACACCTTTGTTCTTAAAAGCGGAACCACACAAAGTTGGAATAAATGTATTATCCAAACAGCCTTTTCGTACTGCATTTTTTATTTCATCAACGGTGATTTCTTCTTCCTCTAGATATTTTTCCATCAAATGTTCATCGTAAGTTGCCGTCTCTTCAATTAAATGATGACGCCATTTCTCCGCCTCTTCTTTCATATCATTGGGTATTTCACCATATTCAAAACGAGCACCCAAAGAGGATTCATTATATAGAATAGCCTGCATGGAAAGCAGGTCAACAATACCAGTAAACATTTCGCCATTGCCTATAGGGATAACGATTGGTAAAGGATTAGCTCCCAACCGTTCTTTCATCATGGTCAAAACATTATAAAAATCACCACCCACACGGTCCATTTTATTTACAAATGCAATACGTGGTACATTGTATTTATCAGCTTGGCGCCAGACTGTTTCGCTCTGAGGTTCTACGCCACCTACAGCACAAAAAACTGCAACCGAGCCGTCTAAAACACGGAGTGACCGTTCAACTTCCACGGTAAAATCAACGTGGCCTGGTGTATCAATAATATTGATGCGATGGTCCTCCCATATGGTAGTTGTAGCCGCAGAAGTAATTGTTATACCGCGTTCTTTCTCCTGTTCCATCCAGTCCATGGTGGCACCGCCTTCGTGCACTTCACCAATACGGTGCGTCCGACCGGTATAAAAAAGAATACGTTCAGTTAATGTTGTTTTACCAGCATCAATGTGAGCCATGATACCAATATTGCGAACCCTATCTAATGGAATGTGTTTCATACTTTAAATTTTAACGAAAATGTGCGAATGCTTTATTTGCTTCAGCCATACGATGCGTATCATCTTTTTTCTTGATTGCACCCCCTTCTTCATTTGCCGCAGCAATCAATTCTAATGCTAACTTATCAGCCATTGGTTTCCCTCTACGACCATTTGCAGCATTAATAATCCAGTGTGATGCCAGAAAAAAGCGGCGATGTATTGGAACTTCAATCGGCACTTGATATGTAGCGCCACCAATTCTCCTCGATTTGACTTCTACAAGAGGTGATGTTTTTTCAATTGCTTTCTCAAATATTTTGAAGCCATCTGTTTTCGTTTTGGATTTGATTGAATTCATTGCTGAATAAAATATCTGTTCAGAAATACCTTTTTTCCCTGCTCTCATCAAATAGTTGATGAATTTTGCTACGGCAAGATCATTATATACCGGATCAGGTAAAATTTTTCTTTTATCTGGTCGTCTGCGTCTCATCTATTTTTACTTCGGTTTTTTAGCTCCATAACGTGAACGGCTTGTCATCCGATCTGAAACGCCAGCAGTATCCAGTGATCCGCGCACAATATGATAACGCACACCCGGTAAATCCTTAACTCGGCCACCTTCGATCAGCACGATAGAGTGTTCCTGAAGATTATGTCCTTCGCCTGGTATATAAGCATTGACTTCACGCCCATTTGTCAAGCGAACACGAGCTACTTTCCGCAAAGCGGAATTAGGTTTTTTAGGTGTCGTTGTATATACACGTGTGCATACACCCCGCTTTTGGGGGTTACCCATTAACGCTGGAGTAGAATTCTTTTTTTCCACTCGCTTGCGTCCTTTTCGAATTAATTGATTTATCGTCGGCATATCAGTTCCAATAAAGCCTATAAATTTACCATTTTATTTGAATTTCAGTCAATTGCTTTTTAGTCAATTGTATGATAGTAATCGCTAACTAACTGCTTTAGTTAAGGGTTCTTCTGCGACCATTGAATCAGGGTCTTCAACAAGGATATTATTCATTCCTGGTGATCCGGTTCCTGCCGGAATCAATCGACCTACAGCAATATTTTCCTTAAGACCGCGCAGATAATCTGTTTTGCATTCCACTGCAGCATCTGTTAAAACACGTGTCGTTTCTTGGAAAGATGCAGCAGAAATAAAACTTTCTGTATTTAAGGAAGCTTGGGTAATGCCCATCAATAATGGTTTGAATGTCGGCGGCATAGGTTTGCGAGACTTTGCAGGAGTTTTACCATCTTCTTTAAGTGTTTTATTGATTTCCCGCAATTCCTTTTTATCGATGAGAGTATCTTCATCCAAGTCGGAATCACCTGGACTTGTAATAACAACCATATTCATGAGGATGCGGTTTGTTTCAAAGAAGTCACTCTTATTCACTCGATCACCTTGCATATATTTACTGTCTCCAGGATCTATGACACTGATTTTCTTCATCATTTGCCGTACAATGACCTCAATGTGCTTATCATTGATTTTCACACCTTGTAGACGATATACTTCCTGAATTTCATCCACGAGATATTCACGAACTTTTCCTGATCCAAGTATATTTAAAATGTCCGTTGGTGATGTTGATCCTTCACAAAGTGCTGTACCAGCAATGATATCATCCCCTTCATGAACGATGATGTGCTTACCATACGGAATGGAATATTTGCGTACTTCTTCATCTTCACTGATTACGTGAATCTTACGAATTCCGCGTTTCACATCACCAAACTGTACACGGCCATCAATTTCACTTACCACTGATGGATTTGATGGATTACGTGCTTCAAACAATTCAGCCACCCTGGGTAAACCACCCGTAATATCACGTGTTTTAACAATATCTTTTGGTATTTTTACCAGTGTTTGACCACGCTGTACTTTTTGTCCGTTACGAACAACGAGTGTAGCTTTCACCGGCAAAATAGTTCCGCCAGATAGGATCTTTTCATTTTTATCGACAATATCAATATGCGGACTTAACTGACGATCTTTTGCTTCAATTATAACCATCTGTTTTTTACCACCTTCAACAGCTTCAATGTGGTAGGTTTCACCTTCAATAAAATCCTTACACTGAATTTTACCAGTCTGGCGAGCCAATATAATATCAGTATATGGATCCCACTGGAAAAGTACATGTCCACCTTTTACCTTTTCACCGTCTGTAACAAGCACATCTGATCCATAGGGCACATTATAATCGTTTAATTCCCTACCATCACTATCTACAACTGTTATCTTGGCATTTCGCACCATACACCGATTCACTTTATTATCATCTTCATCTTTAGTTGATGCTGTTTCAAGAGTATCTGAAAATTTAATTGATCCTGCATACTTTGTTGTCATTTCAGACTGTTCAATAATACGAGTTGCTGTACCACCGATATGAAACGTCCTTAATGTTAACTGTGTACCCGGTTCACCTATACTCTGAGCTGCTTGGATTCCTACAGCTGTACCTATATTGACTAAATTATGAGTAGATAAATTCCAACCATAACATTTAGCGCAAACACCCCGAGGAGCTTCACATGTCAAAACAGATCGAAGACGAACATTGTTTACATTACTATCAGAAATTATATCAGCTTCATCTTCGCTGATTAACTGACCCGCCTTCATCTTCTTTTTACCATCAACAATGAAGTCATCAAGAATTGTTCGTCCGAGGACACGATCTGACAAAGGTTCAATAATTTCTTCACCTTCTTTAAGATCAGCAATAACAATCCCATTAATCGTTCCACAATCTTCATCATAGATTACAACATCCTGTGCAACATCAACTAATCGACGAGTCAAATAACCAGCGTCAGCTGTTTTCAGCGCTGTGTCAGCCAATCCCTTTCTGGCACCGTGGGTAGAGATAAAATATTCCAACACGGATAAACCTTCTTTAAAGTTGGATGTAATGGGAGATTCAATAATTTCACCCTTTCTCCCGGTCATGGATTTTTGTGGTTTCGCCATCAAACCGCGCATTCCAGCTAACTGCTTAATCTGATCCTGACTACCCCTAGCACCTGAATCTGCCATCATATATACAGGGTTAAATCCTTGGTCGTCCTTTTTCAGGTTATCCATCATAGTGGCTGCAACATGATTAGTCGCATGCGTCCAGATGTCAATAACTTTATTATATCGCTCACCTTCCGTTAGGATATGACGATTAAATTTACTCTGGATAGATGCAACTTTCTTTGTTGCTAATTCGATGATATTATCTTTTTGATATGGAATTAATACATCACTTATCGAGATTGAAATTCCTGATTTGGTAGCAATATTAAAACCCAGATTTTTTAACTTATCTAAAAATTTCACTGTTGCATAATTACCGGCTAGCAAATAAGCATCATTAACAATTTTCTGAAGTGACTTCTTTTTAATAATATCATTAAAGTAGTCCAGTTCTTCAGGCATGATCGCATTAAAAATCACCCGTCCTACTGTTGTGTCTTTTTGCCATTCACCTTTATGACGGACGTTGATAATTGCATTCATATTAACTGCTTTATTTTCAAAAGCAATAATCACTTCTTCAAATGAACCAAAGTTTTTTCCTTCTCCTTGGGCACCTTTACGCTTGCGAGTCAGATAATGACAACCAAGCACCATGTCTTGCGAAGGAATTGCAATCGGTTTACCATTTGCTGGATGCAATATATTATGACTGGATAACATTAACACACGCGCTTCCAGCTGAGCTTGCAAAGACAATGGTACATGAACTGCCATTTGGTCACCATCAAAGTCAGCATTGAATGCTGCACAAACCAACGGATGAATCTTAATCGCTTTTCCATCTACCAGCACTGGCTGAAAAGCTTGAATACCTAAACGATGTAAAGTAGGTGCACGGTTAAGTAAAACAGGATGATCCATCACTACATATTCTAGCACTTTGAAAACAATAGGGTCACTATTTTCGATCATTAGCTTGGCACCGCGTGGAGTCTGGGCAAAGCCGCGCTTGATCAGTTCGTAGATCATATGCGGTTTAAATAATTCCAGAGCCATCTTTTTGGGTAATCCGCACTCATTTAATTTTAATTCAGGACCAACAACAATGACTGATCGTCCAGAATAATCAACTCTCTTACCCAAAAGATTCTGACGGAAACGCCCAGTTTTACCACGGAGCATGTCAGAAATAGATTTTAATGGCCGTCTCGTTCCGGATCGAATAGCAGTTTTCCGGCGATTATTATCAAATAACGCATCAACTGATTCCTGAAGCATACGTTTCTCATTACGTAAAATGACATCTGGGGCCTTGATTTCCATTAACTGCTTCAATCGATTATTACGGATGATAATTCTCCGGTAGAGATCATTTAAATCACTGGCAGCAAAACGACCACCATCGAGAGGTACGAGGGGTCTTAATTCCGGCGGCATGACTGGTAAAACAGAAACAACCATCCATTCGGGATTATTTACTTTTTTCTTATCAACAGTTGGTAAAAATGCTTTGGCAACCTTCAATCGTTTTAACGCATCTCCCCGCTTCTGTTTCGATCGTGATGTTTGAATAATTTCAACAAGATCTTTCTTTAAATTGCTCATACTCAACCGTGATAACAGTTCTCTAAGTGCTTCACCACCCATTGCTGCATAGAAGAAATCTTCATTATCCCTTTCTTCTTCTGTAACGGCATAAAAACCATATTTAGTTTCCAATTCTAGGAATTCATCTTCATCGATGAGTTCTTTACTTTCACGACCACTTGCGCCCGGATCAATAATTACATATACTTCGTAATAAATGATGCGCTCTAGATTTTTTGTGCTTAAACCAAGCAGATAACTTAATTTGCTTGGTATGGAGCGTAAATACCAGATATGAACAACGGGTACCGCCAAGGTAATATGACCCATTCGCTCCCGTCGAACACGTTTACGAGTAACCTCAACTCCACAACGGTCGCAAATAATTCCTCGATAACGGATTCCTTTGTATTTACCGCAATGGCATTCATAATCCTTTACTGGACCAAAAATCTTTTCACAGAAAAGACCATCTTTTTCCGGTTTATATGAACGATAGTTTATGGTTTCAGGTTTTAACACTTCACCATATGACCGCGTCAGAATCATTTCTGGCGATGCCAAACTGATGGTGATAGAGTTATAGTTTTTTGATGTATCTATTTTTGTGGACTGAATGAATGTCAAACCTTCATCCTCCCTTTATTCGAGTTCAATATCTAAACCTAGGCCTTGCAGCTCTTTGATCAATACGCCAAATGATTCTGGAGAACCAAATTTGGGTAGATCCTCTCCGCGAACGATTGCATTATAAACCTTTGATCGTCCTTCAACATCGTCAGATTTAACTGTCAGAATTTCCTGGAGTGTACTGGCAGCTCCATAAGCTTCCAGTGCCCAGCATTCCATCTCACCAAACCTCTGACCACCAAATTGTGCTTTACCGCCCAAAGGCTGTTGAGTGATCAATGAATAAGGTCCAGTTGATCGTGCGTGCATTTTATCTTCTACCATATGACTCAATTTCATCATATAGATCATGCCCACAGTAACAGGATTCTCAAACGCTTCACCAGTTCGTCCATCTATCAATTTTGCTTTACCTGTTATAGGTAAGTTAGCTTTTTTCAATTCAGCTTCAACTTCTATAGGTGTTGCTCCGTCAAATGCAGGCGTTTCATACCGGCAGCCTAAAACATCACCTGTCCAGCCTAACATAGTTTCATACAATTGACCAAGGTTCATACGTGATGGTACACCTAGAGGGTTAAGCACAATATCAATTGGTTGGCCTTCTTCAGTAAAAGGCATATCTTCTTCAGGAACAATTGTAGCTACAACTCCTTTATTCCCATGACGTCCAGCCATTTTATCACCAACCTGGATTTTACGTTTGTTGGCAACATACACTTTAGCTAACTGGAGAATTCCAGGTTGCAATTCATCGCCAACACGTAATTTGAAAACCTCACGTTCCAAATAATCTTCAATCGCTTGCCATTCTTTACGGTATGAACGCCAGACTGTTTTGATCTTTTTCCAAACGTCCTTGTCTTCAATCCATTGAGCGTCTTGCGCAAAACGCTCTAAATCATAACTTCTAATACGCTTGATTGTCAATTTTGTGGATTTTTTTATTAAGGTTTTACCTGTGGACTTATCACGGATGCCGCTCGAAATTTGTCCTTTCAGAAGTTCCACTAGTTTTTCATCACGTTCTTTTTTGAGAGACTGTTTTTTAGCCATTGTTTCTCTCTGGTGAAAAATAGTTGCTACCCTTAATTCCTTTTTTGAAATTTTCTTTTTCTTTTCAAAAAGTTTTGTATTAATCACAACACCCTTAATACCAGGACTTGCTGTTTTTGAAGCATCTTTCACTTCACCTGCTTTCTCGCCAAATATGGCCCGGAGTAGTTTTTCTTCTGGAGTAGGATCTGTTTCACCTTTCGGTGTCACTTTACCAATCAGGATATCTCCCTGTTTTACTTTTGCTCCAATGCGTATGATACCGCGCTCATCTAATTGACGCGTTGCATCTTCACTCACATTTGGAATTTCAGCAGTTAACTCTTCTTCTCCTCGTTTTGTATCGCGTACTTCCAAGTCTATTTCATTAATATGTATACTGCTGAAGACATCACTTTTAACAAATCGTTCACTAATAACAATTGCATCTTCAAAATTGTAACCACGCCAAGGCATAAACGCAACCATGACATTACGTCCTAATGCCAATTCACCATTATGACATGATGCACCATCCGCAATAATATCACCTGCTTTTACTTTTTGTTTTTCACGTACAAGCGGGCGCTGGTTATGGGATGTATTTTGATTTGTTCGTTGGTATTTCTTTAAAGGAATCTCCAAAATATTGGTATGCTCTGTTAATGCCAATTCATCTGGAACTTCACTTGAACGGATCAGGATTTTTTCAGCATCGGTATATTCAATCACACCATCCACTGGCGAAACAAGTGCAGATCTGGAATCTTTGGCTACTTTAGCTTCGAGGCCAGTACCAACAATAGGAGTTTCTGGTTTCATTAACGGCACCGATTGTCGCTGCATATTGGATCCCATTAACGCCCTGTTAGCATCATCATGTTCCAAGAACGGAATTAATGCAGCGGCGACACTAAGAATCTGGTTTGGCGCTACATCCATATAGTTTACATCTGTAGGAGGAACCATAGGAAAGTCACCACGAATGCGAGCACGAATAACATCATCTGTTAGACGACTATTCTTATCCATGGACGTATTGGATTGTGCAATCATTACCCTATCTTCATCATCAGCTGATAAGTATTTGACTTTTTTAGAGCCATATGAACTTTTACCTTTTTTATTAAGCACTCTGTACGGTGCCTCAATGAAGCCATGTTTATTCACTATAGCAAATAATGCCAACGATGATATAAGACCAATATTCGGACCTTCAGGAGTTTCGATTGGACATAATCTTCCATAATGAGTATAGTGAACATCACGTACCTCAAATCCAGCTCTTTCTCTTGTTAAACCACCTGGCCCAAGAGAAGAGATTCGACGTTTATGTGTTATCTCGGCTAAAGGATTTGTTTGATCACCAAATTGAGATAATTGGCTTGTTCCAAAAAATGTATTAATCACAGTTGTAACCACTCGAGAATTGATTAAATCCTGAGGCGTGATTGATTCCTGTTCGCGTAAATTCATCCGCTCGAAGATGGTTCTTAGCATACGACTCAACGCAACACTGAATTGATTGGTTAACTGTTCTCCTATCGTTTTTACACGACGATTACCTAAATGATCAATATCGTCCGGACCGCGTTCACCTTTGCGCATGTGCACCAGGAATTTTAATACCTGAATAATATCATCCATGGTTAAAACAGTATCTTCAACGGGGACATCGAGGTTAAACTGCTGATTCAAACGATAACGACCTACTTCACCTAAATCATATTTTTTAGGACTAAAAAACATTCGTTCAATGAATTTTTGAGCAGTTTCAAGGTTTGGCGGATCACCGGAACGGAGTAATTGATATACCACACTCAGTGCTTGTTCAGTATTATGAGTGGGGTCTTTCTCCATCGTATTTAATAGGAGCATCGAGGAAAAACTTTTATTTCCATCCACTACTTCGATGGACTTGATACCTGCTTCTTTTAATGTATCGACAACTTCTTGGTTTACTTCTGTACCACCTTCATAGAAAATTTCACCAGTTAATTCATCAACAATATCCTCAACCAAAGTGTGACCAAAAGAATCTTCAATATTTTTATCGGTTAAACCGAAAGTAGTGATTGAGCCAAAAGCTTCAAAAATATCACGATTCGTTGAGTATCCAAGTGCTCTCAATAACATAGTGACAGGAAATTTCCTGCGACGGTCAATTATTGCAAATAGACAATCATTAATATCTGTAGTGAAGTCTACCCATGAACCTCGGAAAGGAATTATTCTCGCTTGGAAAAGCTTCGTGCCATTTGGGTGAATATTTTCATCAAAAAATACTCCCGGCGAGCGTTGCAGCTGTGAAACAATAACACGCTCTGCACCATTTATAACAAAAGTACCTTTTTCTGTCATGTAAGGAATATTACCGAAATAAACTTCCTGTTCTATACTTTGAGCGAATTTGTTTTTGTCTTCTTCATCAGTAATATGCAGAACAAGACGTACTTTCAGCGGCACAGAATAAGTCACACCACGATCGATACATTCTTCAGGAGTATATTTTGGCTGGCCTAGAAAATAATTACTGTATTCCAGTACATAATTGCGATGAGAATCTTCCAGTGGAAATACATTCTGAAAAACTCCCTCTAGTCCGATAAGTACCTTTTCATCTTCTGCAGCGTTTTCTTGCAAAAATTCTTGAAAAGAATCTTTTTGTAGCGACAGTAAATCTGGCATATCTATAAATGATTTTATTTGAGAAAATGAAATACGATCGGATGTACGCTTAGTTGTGGCTCCCAATTAAGCCTCCTTATTTTAAAGTTGAAGAGTTGATGGTTATAATAATTCTATTAGATTATTTCAATTCGACAGTGGCGCCGGCTTCTTCCAGCTTGGCTTTTAATTCATCAGCTTCAGCTTGAGGAACACCCTCTTTGATAGCTTTCGGTGCTGCATCCACTAATTCCTTGGCTTCTTTCAACCCTAAGTCTGTTACAGCACGGACAACTTTAATTACACTGATTTTAGATTGACCCACTTCAGCAATAACCACGTCAAAGGCATCCTTTTCTTCAACGGCACCTGCATCACCTGCTGCTGGAGCAGCGGCGGCAACGGCTACCGGAGCGGCAGCGGTAACACCAAATTTTTCTTCAATATCAGATATCAGTTCTGATATTTCTACCATGTTAGCAGATTCGAGATAACTCATTACATCAACTCTTTTGACTTCAGCCATGTTTTCACTCCTTTTTTAGTATTAAGATTTCTGTTCTTTTAAATTATTTAACACATTAGCCACATTTGTTAGCGGCACATTTAACGTATTAACCAGTTTACTTATCGGGCTCTGCAGCATCGATACCAGTGTGGCTAACAATTCATCTTTGCTGGGCAAATCTGCTAAACGCTTGAATTCTGAACCATCTAGAACATCACCCTCAAACAAAATTCCTTTGACTACAGGTTTATCATGTTCCTTTGCAAAAGATTTGATCACTTTTGCTGGACTCGTTGGTTCATCGTAAGAAATAGCAATTGCTGTTGGACCATTTAAAAAATTACCCAATCCTTCAATTTTATTTTCTTCTGCTGCTATTTTTAACAGAGTATTCTTGGCGACTGTATATTCAACATCCGCTTGAAAAAACTTGCTGCGTAGATTGGTAATACTACCTACATCTAAACCAAGATAATCTGTAAAATAAATTGCCTTGGCCCGATTCAGTTTTTCGCGTAATTCTGTTACTGCTTCAATATTTTTTGAACTTGGCATTGCTTTACCTAATTGTTGCTAAATCTATTCTGATTCCAGGCCCCATTGTAGAGGAAAGTGTCATCTTTTTAAAATATGTTCCTTTTACTGACGCAGGTTTTGCTTTAATGACTGTATTATAGATAGTACTGACATTTTCAAAAAGCTTATCTTGGCCAAAGGATGTTTTACCGCAGATTGTATGTATGATTCCATTTTTATCAACTCGCAGTTCAACTTTACCGGCCTTAATCTCTTTAACTGCTTTGCCAACATCCATAGTGACGGTTCCGCTCTTTGGGTTTGGCATGAGGCCTTTGGGGCCTAAAATTTTACCCAATCTACCAAGGTCTGCCATCATATCTGGAGTGGCTATGATTTTATCTACTTCTACCCAACCGCCTTTTATCTTTTCCAGAAAATCATCATTGCCTACATAATCTGCGCCTGCTTCCTGGGCTTCTTTTTCTTTAGGCCCTCGAGTTAACACCAGTACTTTTACTTCTTTGCCAGTACCATTAGGAAGACTGGTGGTAACACGAATATTTTCTTCAGCATGACGAGGGTCAACACCCAAATTGATTGCCACATCTACAGATTCGTCAAAATTGACGTATTTTAATTCTTCGACCAATTGTACTGCATCAGATAAAGAATATTCTTTCATGCGGTCAAAATGTTCTTCTGCTGCTTTTCGTTGTTTGGATTTTTTCATAATTATTGTACCTCCAAACCCATACTGCGAGCTGTGCCACGTATCATTTCCTTGGCCTGTTCAATTGTATTAGCATTGAGATCTTTCATTTTTATTTCAGCGATATCTTTTAAATCATTTTCAGAGACTATTCCCACTTTTTCTCTATTTGGCTCACCTGAACCTTTATCTATTTTTGCAGCTTTTTTTAACAATACAGCTGCAGGTGGAGTTTTGGTAATAAATGTAAAGCTACGATCTGCGAATACTGTAATTTCTACAGGAATAATCATACCCGACTGATCCTGAGTAGCTGCGTTAAACGCTTTACAGAATTCCATAATATTAACGCCGTGCTGGCCTAAAGCCGGCCCTACTGGCGGAGCGGGATTTGCTTGCCCAGCTGGAATTTGTAATTTGATGAAACCTATTTCTTTTTTTGCCATTTTTTAAAAGGTCCTACTTCTCAAGTGCTACTTGTAAATAATTTAGTTCTACAGGCGTTGGTCTTCCAAAAATACTGACGGAAACTTTAAGTTTTTGTTTTTCTTCATTGACTTCCTGCACAAAGCCACTGAATTCTAAAAATGGTCCATCGGTAACTTTTACATGATCCCCCACACGATATAAGGTCTTAACTACTTCCCTGGCCTCACCGCTCTCTACCACACCAATAATTCGATTTATTTCTTCCGACTTAACCGGTTCTGGCTCACCTTGTGGACCTACGAAACTCATTACACCTGTAATATTTTCGACTAGATAACGCGATTCCTTATTCATATCCATATTGATAAGTAAATATCCCGGGAAAAAAACCCTATTGCGGATTTTCTTTTTACCATCTTTCATTTCAATGATATTTTCTGAAGGAACCAAAATATCTTTTACAGCTTCTTTCATTTTTTGTAAATCAACCTCAAAAAGAATGTTTTCACGAATTTTCCGTTCTTTACCAGAAATCACTCTTAATGTATACCATTCCATGATTAGAGAATCACTTTCATGATGCGTGAAAGAATAATATCTATGAAAAACAAGAATACACCAATCAATAGCGATACAGCAATAACAACGTAGGTTGATCCCTTCAATTCATCCCAAGTTGGCCAGGAGACTTTACCCATCTCAAACTGAACGTCACTGAAAAATTGTCGTGTTTTCTTGATCATTTTTACTTAATTAATTGCACTTATTTTCTGCAGGAGTGGAAGGACTTGAACCCTCAACCCCCGGTTTTGGAGACCGGTGCTCTACCAGTTGAGCTACACTCCTATGTGTGATTGAACTTTTCACCCCAACCGGTATTTTTATTTCGTTTCCTTAAAGATCACGTGCTTGCGAACGACAGGATCGTATTTTTTAAATTCAACACGATTCGGATGCAGACGTCTACTTTTTGTGATCGTATAACGATAACCAGTACCAGCTGTACTTTCTATTTGGATAATGTCTCTTTTGCTGTTTCCAGCCATAATTTACTCAACAATCTCTGTAACAACACCGGCACCGACAGTCCGTCCGCCTTCACGGATGGCAAAACGCAGTTCCTTGTCCATAGCGATGGATGTGATTAATTCTACATCTGCAACAACATTATCTCCCGGCATAACCATCTCGGTCCCTTCCGGTAACGTCACCACTCCGGTTACATCTGTGGTCCTGAAGTAAAACTGGGGACGGTAACCATTGAAAAATGGAGTATGACGTCCGCCTTCTTCCTTCTTCAATACATATACATTGGCCTTGAACTTCGTGTGCGGTGTAATCGAACCCGGCACTGCCAATACCATACCGCGCTTCAACTCTTCCTTATCCACTCCGCGCAGCAATAAACCGGCATTATCACCGGCCTGGCCTTCATCCAATAACTTCCTAAACATCTCTACGCCGGTCACTGTAGTCTTCTTTTGCTCACCCATACCGATCATCTCAACCTCATCACCAACCTTGATGATGCCGCGCTCTATACGGCCTGTTCCTACTGTACCACGGCCGGTAATGGAAAATACATCCTCCACCGGCATTAAAAAGGGCTTATCCACATCCCTTACCGGTTCAGGTATAAAACTGTCACAGGCTTCCATTAACTCTACTACACAGGCATTGGCTGTTTCATCACCAGGGTTATTCAGCGCATTTAAGGCACTGCCCTTGATAATCGGTGTATCATCACCGGGAAACTCATATTCATTGAGCAGATCTCTTAATTCCATCTCTACCAGTTCCAACAGCTCCGGATCATCCACCTGGTCCGTTTTATTCATAAATACCACCATACTCGGTACATTCACCTGGCGGGCCAGTAAAACATGCTCTCTCGTCTGAGGCATAGGGCCATCCGCTGCACTGACAACCAGGATCGCGCCATCCATCTGGGCGGCTCCGGTAATCATGTTCTTAATATAATCCGCGTGGCCTGGACAGTCTACATGAGCATAATGACGGTTCTCTGTCTCATACTCCACATGGGCTGTCTGGATCGTAATTCCGCGCTCACGCTCTTCCGGAGCGTTATCAATACTGTCAAATGAACGAATCTCTGCCATGCCACGAGCTGACTGCACTAGCGTGACCGCTGCCGTCAACGTCGTCTTACCATGATCCACGTGACCTATTGTTCCTATGTTCACATGAGGTTTAGTGCGTTCGAATTTTTCTTTAGACATCTTTCGATCTCCTTGATTTAATATTTTCAAATACTTTTTGCATTGAGCCTACGACCGGACTTGAACCGGTGACCTCTTCCTTACCAAGGAAGTGCTCTA
>CAZORD010000014.1:0-46106 GCA_964582455.1 uncultured bacterium
ATCTCATATCGTTTCACTTAAAAACCGTTTTATTTTCCAACCCTTTTATGAAATTAAAACAGAACGAAATTAAAGCTATTAAGGATTTATTGGCAGTTGCTGAAAATAGATCAAGCAAAACATTGGAAGAACTGCATAGTAAACTTTCCAACGATAACCATGTTGATCTTTATGTTGATGGCGCTGCTGATCTCCATTCAAAAACAGCTGGAATCGGTGGAGTATTTTATCAAAACGGTAATGAAATTGATTCATTTTCTGAATATGTTGACGATGCAACAAATAATGAAGCTGAATACAGCGCATTGATACATGGTTTACTAATGGCCAAAGAAATGAATGTTGCCAGCATTAGTATTTTTTCGGATAGCCAATTAATCGTAAACCAGGTAAATGGTGAATTCAGAGTCAAGCATGAGAATATGATTCCCCTCCACGCTGAGGCAACAGAATTTTTGGATAATTTTGATTCATGGTCATTGGAATATATTCCCAGGGATGACAATACAGTTGCAGATAAATTGTGTAAAGCAGGAATGATGTTAGGTAGATAAGATAGAAGATGGTTAATGGTAAGGATTTTAAATAAATGAAAGCACTGATCACAGCAGGCGGTCATGGAACACGGTTACGGCCGATCACCCATACTCAAAATAAACATTTAATTCCAATCGCTAATAAACTAATGCTTGCTTATGCGTTGGATTACGCCAGCGATGCAGGAATTATTGAAGCAGGTATTATTATTAATTCAGGTGATACATCTATCGCTGAAGCGTTTGGTAATGGTGATTCCTTTGGAATGAAAATTGAATATATAGAACAGTCCGCTCCTCTCGGTTTAGGCCATGTGGTTAAGATCGCTGAACCATTCATCGGCAGTGATCCATTTGTTTTTTATCTTGGCGATAATATTCTTGTTGGTGGAATCAAAAAATTTATTGATGATTTTATTGGGCATGGATCTAATTGCCATCTGGTTTTAAGTCAAGTCCCGGATCCTAACCGCTTTGGGGTAGCGGATGTGCAAGATGGCAAGATTATTGGTATTGAAGAGAAACCCGATCATCCAAAAAGTGATCTGGCAGTTACGGGTATTTATGTATATGATAGTCATATTTTCGAGGCAGTGAATAATATAAAACCTTCTGCCCGCGGTGAACTGGAAATTTCAGATGCTCACCAGTATTTGTTGGAAAAGGGATATAGCGTTTCTTATTCTGAAATAACCGGCTGGTGGAAAGATACCGGCAAACCATCTGACTTATTGGAAGCGAATCGACTAGTTTTGGATAATATCAAAGATGAACGTAAAAGTAAAATCGATTCTGCATCAACTGTTTCCGGCCGAGTGGTTATTGGAAGTGGTGCAAAGATTATCAATTCAAACATACGCGGACCGGTTATTATTGGTGAAAACGTTACAATTGAAGGAGCCTATGTTGGTCCATATTCAGCGATCGGGGATGGGTGTGCGATCATCAATAGTGAAATTGAATATTCTATCCTGATGAATGATTGCAGCATAAGTAATATATCCCGCCGTATAGAAGCTTCGCTATTAGGAAGTGATGTAGAACTATTGCGTTCAAAATCAAAACCAGTTACGCACCGTTTTATTCTGGGTGATCAAAGCCGGGTTGAAATAGACTAATCCATTGGAAAAGCCTGTCCTAGAACTGCATGATGTTTCTGTTTTTTATCCAGGACAGCGATTACTATTTAAAAAATCCCAACTTTTCCAGGCACTTCATTCAATAAAACTGGAATTACAGCGCAGCGAAATTCTTGCTATTGTTGGTGAAAGCGGCAGTGGAAAATCAACCTTGGGAAAGGCTATTGTTGGATTGGTGGAAGATATTAACGGACGGTTCATCTATGATAGTAGTGAATATGATCCGATGAATATGCATGATTTACGCGGCGAAATACAGATCATATTCCAAGATGCCTTAAGTTCTTTAAATCCGCGTATGAAAATTGGTTCAGCAATAAAAGACGTGATTAAACTACACCATCCTGAAACTGATGCGGATCAAGAACTACTAAACCTGTTTGTTAAAGTCGACCTGCCATCAGATTCACGTAATAAATTTCCACATGAATTATCCGGAGGCCAACGACAGCGGGCTTGTATTGCAAGGGCGTTAGCCGTTGAACCAAAAGTGTTAATATGCGATGAAGTTGTTTCAGCACTGGATGTATCAGTACAAGCAAAGATTCTCAACCTGTTACTCAAACTTGTCAATGATGATGGATTATCCATTTTATTTACTACCCATGATCTTCATGTTGTGGAATCTTTTGCTCATCGCGTTATGGTAATGAAATCTGGACAGATCGTCGAATCAGGAACAGTTCAAGATGTATTTCAAGAACCCGATCATGATTATACACAAAAATTATTAAAATCAATTCCGGTAAAGGTGTAATTCATAATGAAAATCGATCTTAATTGATTTAACTTTGTTACTTCATTTTGAGCAGTTCAATAATCCGAGATAAAACTTAATGGGATTCTTTAATAATTCATTTTCATGGATATCAGGCGATATTGCTATCGATTTAGGTACTGCAAACACATTGCTTTGGATAAAAGGAAAGGGTGTAATGATTAATGAACCATCGATTGTTGCCCGATCTGTTCATGATGGCAAGATCGTCGCTGTAGGCAACGAAGCAAAAGCCATGGTGGGCAGAACCCACCGCGAGCTTGAAACCATTCGACCCCTCCAGGATGGCGTTATTGCAGATTTTGATATGACCGATGGCATGCTGCAGGGTTTTATTCGCAAAATCAATATAAATCGTCTGGCTCGTCCACGAATGGTCATTTGTGTTCCCTCAGGTGTTACAGAAGTTGAACGCCGCGCAGTAAAGGATTCCGGTGAAAGGGCCAATGCCAGGGAAGTATTCCTGATTGAAGAACCTGTTGCAGCGGCGATAGGGATCGGTCTTGATATTAGTCAACCCATTGGGAATATTATTGTCGACGTGGGAGGCGGAACAACAGAAATTGCTGTCATTGCTTTAAATGGTGTAGTCACAAAAGAAACGATTCGTATTGCCGGAGATGAAATGGATGAAGCAATTGTGCAATGGTTTCGTAATGAACATAAACTGGAAATTGGGTTAGCTACAGGTGAAGCAATCAAAAAATCAGTCGGTTCTGCTATGCGCATGCAGACAGAAAGTATTTCAGTGAAGGGACGTGATTTGGTCAGTGGAATACCAAAAACGATAGAAGTTTCTTCGGATGAGATTCGCCAGGCTTTGAAAGAAACAGTAAATAGTATTGTTGAAGCAGTCAAAAAAGCCCTGGAAAGAACACCCCCTGAATTAGCGTCTGATATATTAGACAGAGGTATCATCATGACTGGCGGAGGCAGCATGTTGAGGGGTATAGATCAAATCATCCGCGAACGAACCAATGTACCAGTTAATTGTGCAGAAGATCCTTTGTTGACGGTTGTAAAAGGGACCGGGATGGTCCTGGATAATATCCGTAAATATGAACCGGTGCTGATCTGATATGTAATGAGGAATATTTACCTCGCTCTCATACGGCAGCGTGATCACGTTGTTTTTATTCTAGCAATCTTTGTTTCACTTTCTTTAATCCTTACTAATGATTCCCGCGATATCGCAATTCTCCGCGGAAAAGCAAACGATATTTTTGCTGTTTTGTATAAACCAGTTTCTTGGCTCCGTTCAATGGTCATTATTGAAGAAGAAGCTGCCATGCTCCGTGAAAAGAATATTCAACTACAGTTACAAATTGAATCCATGTTGAATTTGGCAGCTGAAAACGATGAGTTAAAAAAACTGCTTAATTATAAAAGAGAAAGCCAGCTTACACTCCTGCCAGCAAAAGTTATTAATAAAGGGATCACATCAAACATGAGTTCCCTCACTATTGATATTGGATCCAAACACGGAGTAACACTCAATTCTCCTATTTTAACTCCCAAAGGTGTTATTGGAAAAACAGTTGCTGTGGGAGATTATAGTTCAATTGTCCAGGTAATAAGTGATGTTAATTTTCGTTTAAGTGTCCAAATCGTGCCATCAGAAGCACGAGGAATTCTGCGTTGGGTATATGGTGATTTATGCGTTATAAGGGAAGTGCAGAAAAATTCAAAGATCAATATTGGTGACAGAGTATTAACATCGGGATTCAGTGATATTTTTCCTAAAAATTTACCTGTAGGTGTTGTAACAGGTATACGTGAGGAACGGGGAAGTTTTCAAAAAATTGTCTCTGTTCGCTTCGCAGAAAACCTTGGTTCATTAATAAATATTTTTGTTATTACGAAAATCAATGATGCAGTGGAATAAATTAATCTTTCTGCTGATTGGCGTATTTTTCTTGCAGTTTTATTTGGCTGAATTTTTGTCAATAAAGATGATACGGCCGGACTTTATGACCATTTTTGTCCTATATACAGCAATAAAATTCGGCCGGTTTTACGGAGTGATTTCAGGATTTATTTTAGGTTTTTTAACTGATTTAGCCGGAGTTGGTTCGTTTTTCGGCCTTTCTGCATTGACATATACAATTAGCGGTTATTTGGCAGGATATTTGAAAGATCAGTATAATCGACTCATTCCGCTTTATTTTCATTTATCATGGGTTAGCATTATACTTTTACAGTTTCTTATTTATAGTTTTGTGCGTTATCAATATTTATTTGAAACTGATTTAATATTATTTTTACAAACCTGGCTGTTAACCATGGGATATACCATGGGATTTATACTCGTACTACAACTTATTATTCCATTTAGAGTTTATTACCGTGCTGAAAGCATCTAACCTTATTCCACAAAAGCGTTTTTTAGTTATCAGTGGCGTCATCCTTTTGCTCATGATTTCGCTGGTGTCCCGGTTCTTTTATTTGCAAATATATTTTCATGAAACATATAAAGAGAAAGCAGAAGTCAATCGTATCAGGGCAATCCCTTTAAACGCACCTCGAGGTTTGATATTAGACCGTAATGGTGAAATTATAGTAGATAATTATCCCACATATGTTTTGACGGCCATTCCCGGTGAAATGATCGAAAAAAGGAAAAATTTCCAGATTATCAGTCAATGCACAGGAATTGATACATCAATATTGGAGGTCAATTATAAAAAATATTTCCGTGGACGTTTTCTTCCAGCCAGGCTTGCCAAAGATTTATCATTTGATCAATTGAGCCGTATCGAAGAACATAAACAAGAATTGACCGGAATTAACTATATCCAATTCCCAGAGCGTTATTTTCCGGGAAAAGTAAGTGCAGCCCATTTGTTAGGATATGTTAAAGAAGTAGACAAGGTTTTATTGCAGGATTTAAATGAGAAGGAAAAATATTTATATGGTGATTTAATAGGCTGGCGTGGTTTGGAAAAAGTATATGAAGATCGTTTACGTGGAGAAAAAGGAATTTATTTTGTAGAAGTAGATGCCTATGGTCGAGAATTAGGAATTTCATCAGATTATCAGAAGGAGAATCCAATTCCAGGAAAAGACCTGCGAATATCGCTTTTGATTCCATTACAGGAAATGCTTGAAAATATTTTAGATGGTTATCGAGCAGTCGTATTAGTATCTCTCCCAAAAACAGGTGAAATGCTGTCTATGGTCAGCAAACCGGATTATCCTCCAGATCTATTCACAGGATCCACTACGGTTGATGAATGGCAAAATATAATCAGCAATCCAGAAAAACCATTATTGAACAGGATAACCCATGGTTTATATCCCCCGGGGTCAACTTTGAAGATGATTACAGCAATGATGCTGATGGAAAAAGGAAAAATAAATTATTCAGAAAAAATCAACTGTAACGGGGTCTATGAATTAGGTGACAGAATATTTCGTTGTTGGAAAGAAATGGGCCATGGGGAAATGGATTTAGAACAGGCTATTGCTCAATCGTGTAATGTATACTTTTATCACGTTGTGCAACGCTTATCAATTGATGAATGGGCAAATGCATGTGATGAATTTGGTTTTGGAAAAACTACTAAAATTGATTTAGCATCTGAGGCAAAAGGCGTCGTACCAAATTCAGCATATATGAATAAACAATATGGTCATTGGGGTTGGTCGAAAGGTCATTTATTAAACCTATCTTTGGGACAGGGTGAATTGGTAGTGACGCCCATACAAATGATGCAATTTATTAATATTTTAGCTATGAGCGGTACGGCACCAGCACTCCACTTAGCTAAAGATAAATCAGCTGTCATGCATTCTGTAAAGCGTTTTTCACAACAAACATGGAAGCGTATGGAAAAATATATGCGTAAAGTTGTTTCGTCAACTCATGGTACGGGAAAACGAGCCAACCCGGAAATCACTGGTTTAAAAATAGCAGGCAAAACTGGTACTGCTCAAAATCCGCATGGTGAACCCCATGCCTGGTTTATAGGTTATGGCGAGAAAGATAATAAATTGGTTTCTGTAGTTGTGCTAATTGAAAATGGTGGTCATGGGGGTGCAACAGCAGCTCCCATCGCTGGCCGGGTATTTGATTTTCTATTTTCTTCCAGTGAAAGTACGAAACTGGCATTTTCACTATGATTCAACTTTTTCTCCAAAAATTCAGGGAATCGACTTTAAGCATTCTAGCCATCACATTATCACTTACAGCAGTTGGGTTAATAACATTAAAAAGTATTAACACAGGACATGAAGGCCATTATTTGCAACAGTCATTTTATAAACAGTTTTTTTTCCTGCTGCCTGCTGTCATCGCATTTTTAATTGCATTCTTTATCCCCCGCCATACTATACATCGTTATATTTATGGGCTTTATGGTGTCATGATCTTGATGATATTAATACCCTTTTTGGGGACCGAAATTGCCTCTACATATCGCTGGATAGATATTGGATTACCATTCGGTTTTCAGCCATCTGAACTTGCTAAATGGATCGTGGTTATAGCACTAGCTCGGTATTTATCTGATCATAACTTGGAAATGAATTATTTTACTGCTAGTATTTTTCCTATAATAATGGTTTTAATTCCAGCAGCCATCATATTGAATCAACCAGATTTAGGAACAGCTATCATCATTTTAGTTCCTGTCTTGCCCATGCTGTACTGGGTAGGTGCCAGGCCTTTTCATCTTTTTTTAATGGTAGCACCGCTGGTTAGCATTATAACAGCATTTCATTGGATATCTTTTGCTGTGTGGGCTGCAATTATGTTGTATGTCATTTATAATGCAAAACCAAATTTTGTTTTTAGTATTACAACATTTTTCGGAAATATATTTTTGGGATTATTATCACCCGTATTATGGGGAATGCTGAAAGGCTACCAGCAAAAACGTATATTAACATTATTCAACCCTGAAATTGACCCTCTTGGTGCAGCCTATCAAATCATTCAAAGTAAAACTGCCATTGGTGCAGGCGGGTGGCTGGGAAAAGGATGGGGACAAGGGACACAGACCCATCTGAAATTTCTTCCGGTACAAGAATCTGATTTTATTGTTTCTGTCATTGGTGAAGAATTTGGTTTTATCGCAATTTTATTATTAGTCACTTTATTTTCAGTCTTGATCTTGCGCACATTACGATTGGCATATAATATAGATGATCGTTTTTCTAGTCTTGTCCTGTTGGGATTAAGTACAATATTTGCAGCACATGTATTTGTGAATTTTGCAATGACAGTGGGTATGATTCCTGTGAAGGGATTACCATTGCCATTTGTTTCGTATGGAGGGACATTTTTGTTGTCTAGTTATGTCATGGTTGCATTTATCATGAATTTGAGTATTGATCCTAAGGATTATTAAAAAGTGCAATGGACATATACAGAATCGTCGGTAAATTCATGTTCTGTTTTTTTCTAAAAAAAGAAATATATGATAAAACAATTCGTAAGAATTACACTCCTTTGCACAACACTATTTTTTGCAGTTCAACTTACAGCACAATCTAAAGCACAGCAGGCAAAACGCCTTAATGATAAAGTTTCGCAGTTGAACATTCGCATGGATGCACTGGAAACAAAACTGAATATTCTTTTACCGGAACTTCAAACGACTCTTAGAGCTACAGTCGCTGCAAAGGAACAAACAGATTCTGTGTCCATATTAATTATCAACCGTATAAATGCAATTCAAAATAAAATAAGGTTATTGGAAGATAAAGCAGCATATTCTGACAGTACCAATTTTGAAGTTTTGTCACAGCTTGTGATGATTGAAAATAAGATTATTACACTTGCAAACAGTTTTACAGAATTATATAATGTTCGTAATGATCAAACTCCAGCATCTCCAAGTTCAAAAATAAGTCCAACAGAATATAAAAGACTCTACATTGAAAGTTTGAGTAATTTTCAAAATAGCATGTATAGTCAATCTATTAAGGGATTTTCAAAACTAGTCATAAGCGATCCCCAAAATGAACTTGCTGACAATAGTCAATACTGGCTGGCGGAATGTTATTATTCTCAAAAAAACTATAAACGATCCATTATAGAGTTTGAAAAAGTATTCACCTTTCCTGGCACAGATAAAGATGATGATGCACAGTTAAAGCTGGCGCTGGCGTATCAAAGTATGGGGAACCTTGAAAAAGGTCGAGAAGAATTTCAACGTTTAGTAGACTATTTCCCCGGCAGTGAATTTTACGATCGTTCAAAAGAAGCGCTGAAACAACTAACAATCGAATAAGAAATAACCAATTATGAGTAAACTTTTTTACATGACAACGGAAATCATTCCGTTTGCTAATACATCTTCCTTGGCACCTTTTTCCACCAGAGTTCCTTTACTTATGCAGGAAAAAGGCCACGATATTCGCACTATTATTCCAAAGTATGGATATGTAAGTGAACGTAAATATATATTAAGAGAAGTCATCAGGCTTCGCGATATACCTTTTGTATATGAAGGTGAGGAAAAAGTTCTTTCTGCAAAAAGTGCTTTTATTCCTAAAACCCGTGTTCAGGTTTATTTCCTGGAAGATACAGAATGGTTTAAGCCGCAAACGAATCTTGTGTATAAATCAAAAAATGGAAGAATTCTCCCTGATAATGATGAGCGGTTTGCAATTTTCTGTAAAGCGACACTTGCTACACTTCCTCATCTATTCTGGAAACCTGACGTTTTCTTATGCAATGGATGGCAATCCTCATTCGTTCCGTCTTTATATAAAGAAGAATATGCCAGTATGGATTTTTATGATAAAATTAAAACTGCTCTCTTAGTGCATAACATGGATGAAGAATATACTGATTTTGGGCAGGTTGCTTTCGAAAAAGCAGGATTATCAATTCCCTCTTCGATGAAGAAGGGTAAAGTAAATGCCTACGAAGCTGCAGCTGATAACGCTGATATGATTATTGCTTTGGAATCACCATCAAATAATATAACTGAAAAATTACTCAAACTTCCTGCTGTTAAAGCCAATAAGAAAAAAGTTGTAACTGTTAAAGTTCCTGAAGGTGAAACACTGGATTTTCAGCCAGTTGCTGATAATTTGGACAAGGTCCTTGAGAAACTTACTGGCTGATCTAACGTATATAATCCTTTCAATGAAATCATCATTCATATTCAAATTCCTGGGGATCGGTTTAATCTGTGCATTTTATATAAGCTGCATGGATGAACCGCTACATGCTGATTTGAGTACTGGGCAGATAGAATTAGATGTGCAGGAGTTATATGGAATTGACGGTTTTTCGTATCAAATACCGCCAATTATTGGAAACAAAACAAAATTGCATTTAGGCATAGATGAAGGTTACACATATAAAGCCCTCTTATTTAAAACATCATTTCTATCCTTTGAATCATTCTATTGGACGTTATCATCATTCTTGGATTCGACTGTAATAATTGATAGCTCATTTTTTACAGTTAATATTCACAAAGACACACTGGAGACACCTGCTACATTTGCTCTTTATTATTTTCCACAAAATTCAGTTGATTCAATATTTAGTGAATCGGAAACTCATTATTTGAATTTTACAGATAATGAAATTTTAACGGGAGAATTCGTAGCAAATGGAGTCGAGGAGAGTTATGTAGTGGATTCCATGACAACAAAATATCGAGTAAATTTTCCAGTAGATCAGTTGTTTGATTCTACATTTGCTGATACTGCACTGAATTATACACTTATGTTGACTCTACCTGAAGGTAATGATGAATTTCATTCATTTTACAGCCGTGAATATGATTATACCAATGAACTCACTCCTAAATTGGAAGTGTATTTTCGAGTGTACACTTATCCTGATTCTGCTGATACTTCTCAAGACGTTAGAATAGATACCCTTTCCAGGTCCTTTTATGTAACTCAAGATTTAAGTATAATGGTTCCTCCAGCAGTTACAGATGATGACACTTCATTTATTACGATCGGTCGAGGTAAGGGATTGCGCAGTTTAATTAAAATGGACTTTCTTGATACGCTTCAATTACCAAAGCAAACGAGTTTTGATAAAGCTGAATTAACATTTCATATCGTTCCGGATACAAATATTTCATCCTTCAGTATTTGGGCTGCGGCCTTAACCGATACTGTGAATTTATCCGGTTTTGAAACATACGATAAAGATGAATTCAGTGTGGATGCTTCAATATATACTAGTGGGTCAGTGCTCAATAATAAAGTAGTCTTCAATATAAAAAATTTCTTGCAGAATCAGTATTTTGAAAATATTGAAAACCTTGGTTTAAAACTATATGCAAACATTAACAATAATCTGCAAACTGATGTCCATTTTTATTCTGCAGATCATGACTCTTTATATCCGATATTGTTTATTCAATATGTGGCTCCGTAGTTTTTTAATTTTTACAATGATCACTGTTTCATATGGACAGTCGATTCATAATGCCTATGGCCTGGGGTTGATCTCTTTTAATCATAATGCTGCAGCTGCAGCAATGTCCAGCCGGGGAATTATTCCTTCTTTAAGCCAAAATATTTCTTTATCAAATCCTGTAACATGGCACAATCTGAAATTTGCTTATCTAGCCGGTCATTATAATGGGTATGAATTTACAAGTGATGATGGTGTGAATGGCTTGACAGGAATTAGCAGTGCCCAGTTTGCTGTTCCTATTGGTGAAAAATATGCTTGGGGATTTGGGGTAAAACCGCTGTTCAGCCAACAGTATTTAATAGAGGATAATCAAGCTGAATTTTATGTAGATAATGATACACTTATTACTCAAAGATCTGTGGATGGATCCGGAGGTATTTCAGCGTTGTATACTGCTGTACGATTTCCTATTACAGATCTTGAAAATATGGCTATTGAGTTAGATGTATTATTCGGTTCATTGCGTAAGGATACCAGGTTCAGTATTGATCAAAGTGTTTATCATTATTTTCAGCGACATTTATATTCAGGATCACTTTATAAAGTATACTTTTCATCAGAAAGATTTAATAATGGTCAATACCCATTAAACATATATGCTACGTTTGGTGGATCTATAAATTCATTGTGGGTAAAACACCATTCATTCCAGCCTTTTGAAGATATTAATCTCAATGGTTATTATGATAGTGAGGATAATCCTTCACCTGCAATAGTGCCTAGTGCTGAAATTAATATTTATAATGATATTTATGACCCGTCTGAATTGGGATTCGGGCTTGATATGACATTAAAAACGAATTTACACATGATGCTGGAAGGTCATACATGGCGGGACAATGGGAAAAAGAATCCATCATTATACTCCTTATTGTCACATTATGTAAATCAATCTCAACAAGTTTCATTAAGCTTCGCAAAATTCTCTCCAGAAATTGCTTTTAAACTATCACAAAAATTTCAATACAGAGGTGGGTTATATATACGCCAGGACATGATGGTAGAAAAGGGTAAAAGTGTGAATGAAATGGGCATTACTTTAGGGATTGGTATTAAATTTGGTGTTGCGAATAATCAAATAGATATTGCGTATAGACATGGAATTCGTACAGGTGATTTTATCCAAAATGAAAACATTCAACATTTCACGGTCGGCCTGCAATTGGGTGATCTGTGGTTCGTAAAAAGAAGACCAAAATGAGGTATCAGTAAATGAAATCAATCCATTTTTCTAAATTAATTACATTGGGTATAACAGCATTATTTATATCTATGTGTGTTCCGCTGGATGATACACAAAGGGACGAAGATGCAGCTTATGAAGCTTATCTCGACTCATTGCGTGAAGTTCGCTGCCCAAGACTTTTAAGTAGCGCAGCTGAATATTATAAAAATAGGGATTGGAATTCTACCATCAATATTTACAGGGAAATTGTAGACTTGAGATGTGATCGAGATGACCCTGAAGAGGTGTACCAATATTTTGCAATAGCCTATGAATATTTGGGCTTATACGATAGTTCAGAGTTTGTTTTAGTCAAAGGATTGCAGTTGTTACCCAATAACGTACAATTACGAAAACGGTTAGTATATGCTTATTCAAAACAAGGTAAAACAGATCTGCAAATTTCAGAATTAAACCGTTTGAACGATTTACTCCCTGATGATCTCGATATCAAAATGGAACTGGCAGAGCTTTATGGAAAACAGGGTTTTTACAATGATCAAATTGATTATTTACAACAAGTATTGGATCGCGATCCAACAAATGAAAAAGCACAAAGTGAAATTGCTCTGGTATATGAAAAAACAGGTAAAGATCCATTGGATGTTTATAGAGAACGTTTTCGAACAAACCCAGATAATGTATCTTATGGAATTGATTTAGCTGATCGATTACTAGCTAAAGAAGAAGCAAATGAAGCAGTAGAAGTATTAAAGAAAATAATTCGAATAGATAATACCAGTAAACTGGCATACCGCAAATTGGGCCAGGCATATTATAACGCTGATCGCTTGAAAGAGGCATCTGATGCTTATGAAGAACTTTTCCTGTTAAATCCCCGGGATATTCAGATTGCAATAAAAATATGTGATGTAAATATAGCCAACCAGAAATATGCCAAAGCCTTACGCTGGGCTGATAAAGCTATTTCAATCGATAAAAATAATGGTGAATCATTTGGTAGAAAAGGAAATGTGTATTTTAAGTCATTTCAAGATTGCAGAAGTGCTGCAATTTCTTTGGATGATCGCATTATTTCGACTTTGGCATATAATAATTTTACCAAAGCAGATGAAAACGGATATAGACGTTTCAATAATTCAAAGACATGGCTGAAAGAAAATGAAGTATTATTTACTAAAGCCCAATGGTTCATGTTGGATGATGATATAAAAAATCAAGGCTATGTTACTGCACGCGGCAGTTGTTATAGTTGGGTGGACGAAAAACTTAAAAAAGATTCTAAATGGTAAAAAATCAGGAGGACATTGTCTTTGTCCTTTCTTAAAAAAGCTGATCACGAATTACATGAAATCTTAATGCGTGAAGTGGATCGTGAATCAGCAACACTTGAATTGATAGCTTCTGAAAATTTTGTCAGCTATCCTGTATTGGAAATGGCAGGGGGGGTTATGACCAATAAGTATGCAGAAGGCTATCCCGGCAAGCGCTATTATGGTGGTTGTGAGCATGTTGATGAAGCAGAAAATTTAGCGCGAGACCGTGCAAAAAAACTCTTCAACGCTGAATATACTAATGTACAACCCCATTCTGGCTCCCAAGCCAATATGGCTGCCTTACTTACATTTGTAAAAACGGGTGATACTATTATGGGCTTGGATTTGGCCCATGGAGGACATTTGACCCATGGCAGCCCAGTGAATTTTTCGGGAAAACTTTTCAATGTTGTTTCTTACCAGGTTGACAGAGCAACAGGCCGGGTCAATTTTGACGAAGTGAGAAAATTAGCTAAAGAACATAAACCGAAACTGATCATTTGCGGCGGCAGTGCCTATCCAAGATATATCGAATTCGAGGATTTCAAAACTGTTGCTGATGAAATTGGAGCCTTTTTGATGGCTGACATTGCTCATCCGGCTGGACTTGTAGCCACTGGATTACATCCCTCACCGATGCCTTATTGCGATGTAGTGACCACAACAACTCATAAAACATTGCGTGGACCACGGGGTGGAATGATCATGATGGGAAAAGACGGTGAAAATCCGTTTGGTGTTGTTGCGCTTAAATCAGGACGAGTAAAAAATATGTCTGAATTGATCGATTCTATGGTCATGCCAGGGATTCAAGGCGGCCCATTAATGCATATCATAGCTGCTAAAGCAGTGGCATTCGGAGAAGCACTCCAACCGTCTTTTAAAGATTATTCCAGTCAGATTGTGAAAAATGCACAAACACTTGCGAATGCATTTTTAAGCAAAGATTATCATTTGGTTTCCGGCGGAACGGATACTCATGTTATCTTAATTAATTTGACGAATAAGGGGATAACAGGTAAGGCAGCTGAAAAAGCTCTGGAAAAAGCCGGGATTACTGTAAACAAAAATATGGTTCCTTTTGATGAGCGCAGTCCATTTGTTACCAGTGGAATTCGTGTAGGAACACCTGCTATAACCACAAGAGGAATGCAAGAAGAACAAATGCACATTATCTGTGAATTAATTGACATGGTAATAAAAAACGCTGAAAATGACGAAATCATCAACAACACCAAGTCTACAGTAAACGAGCTTTGTAAATCTTTCCCTCTCTATGACGATCTATTGAACTGATCGTTCTCTTATTTTTTCATAAATCTCTCTAAATTCATACCTATGTTAATGAAGCGCTATTTTCGTATTGGAAGTTTTTGCTTAGTGTGCATCTGGGCTTCTTCCTGCTCAACAGCTTATTATTTAGAACACTATCCTGAATTTGCTGATGATATATTTTATCGTAAAGTATTAGCAGCAGATAGAAAACTGGTAAAACCTGATGATAGTGTTTACCTGGAAGCTGCTAAACTGAGGACCCAGTATACATTTGCGTTTGTTATGGAAAAAGCAGATCGCTTGATTGAAGAAGATTATCTTGGAGGAAAAGCTCTTTATGGAGAAGCATTAATAAATTTTGAACAAGCAGTTGCATATGGTAAACAAGCGATGATACTCCGTCATCCAGAATTGCAGTCTATTTCAGACTGGATCAGTAAAGAAGTTTCCTTTACTGTTGATGATATACCTTATTTGTATTGGTTGGGAGCCGCATATGGAGGATCAATCAGTTCCAGCAGAGGTAAGGCAACATGGGTTATTCAACTCCCAATCGTTGGCTATTTATTTCATTCAGCATTAGAGATTGATCCCGCGTGGAATTACGGTGCTATTCATTCTGCATTAATCTCTTATTCTATGGCGCGAACAGATTTGAAAGGAAATAATGTTGCCCAGGCAACAGAAAATTATAGATTAGCAATGCATTATTCAAAAGGCCAAGATGCGGGAGCGAAAGTATCCCTGTCAGAAAATGTATATGTAGTTATGCAAATGAAAGATGAATTTGTAGTTTTATTAAAAGAAGTTCTCGCAATGGATTTGGAAAATAATAAGGAATTGGCTTTAGGAAATATTATTGCCCGAGAGCGGGCACTCTGGTTACTTTCTCGAACTGATGAACTCTTTTACTAAATGAGTGCACTATACCGCATAGTTTTTTGTCTCCTTTTGATTGGAGAAATAAGCGCAAAAAAAACAATAATAAAAATGGCGACCCTTGTACCTGAAGGCACGGATTGGCACGGAATGCTAGTGGAAATGGGTCAGCGTTGGAAAGAAGCCACCAACGGACAAATTGTATTGCGCATATATCCCGGTGGAGTCGTGGGTGATGAAAGAGACATGATTCGAAAAATGAGAATTGGCCAAATACACGCTGCAGCTATTTCTACCGAAGGACTTTCTGAAGTGAATCCGGATATTAGCGGATTTATTCTGCCATTGATTTTTGATGATTATGATGATGTAGATTGGCTTCGAGAAAAAATGGCTCCTCAATTAGAAGAGGGTATGAGAAAAAATGGCTTTGAAGTACTGTTATGGGCTGATGTTGGTTGGGCAAAGTGGTTTGCTACGAAACCAATCGTCTATCTGGATGATCTTAAAGGAATGAAGATTTTTACTTGGGCTGGCGATTACCGTACTCAAAATTTATGGGAAAGCGCTGGTTTTCAATCTGTACCGTTGGCATCAATTGATGTCCTGTCTGGATTTCAGACAGGACTGATAAATGCCATTGCCACAACTCCATTGTATGCTTTGTCTCAACAGTGGTTTGGCACTGCCAATTATATGCTTGATATAAATTGGGGTTTGCTGACTGCAGGCGTCATTATCGATAAAAGAATTTGGAATAGAATTTCACCAGAGAATCAAGTAAAAATGAAATTGATTGCTCAAGATATTGGATTAAAGCATCAGCAAAGCACCCGACATCAGGATAAAGAAGCAATTAAAGTAATGCAGGAATATGGATTGACAATCCACCGGCCTACACCGGAAGAAATAGACCATTGGAAAAATTATTTAAAAACGTGGCATCCCGAATTGCGGGGGAAATATGTATCTGAAGAAATCTTTGACAAAGTTATAGGATATATGGCTGAAAAAGATTCGCTGGATGCTTTGCAGCAATTATCTGAATAATGGCTACGCAGAGCAACCAGATAACTCAGCGTCTCCGCTGGGGGGAAGATATTTTAGCCCTTACTGTATTCTTTCTTTTAGCGTTTCTGCCAGCATTTGAAACTTTTTCAAGACTTTTTGGTGGATCTGGTGTACCAGCGTCACCCGTTTTAGTGCAACACATGACTTTATGGATCGGTTTTGTTGGTGCTGTCTTGGCTACACGCCAAAATAAATTATTGGCTCTAACAACAAAACCGTTATTTCAGGCAGATGAGGAATTTCATTTTGGCCGCTGGCTGGCAAAGAACATTTCGTTTATTGTTATTATTTCTTTAATGTGGGGTAGTTGGAGTTTGATTAGAATTGAATTTCAATATCCATTCGATATAGCGCCTAATATACCCCGCTGGTTTGTCCAGGGAATTATGCCTGTTGGATTCACATTGATGGCGATCCAAATTTTTTACAGTAGTTTTGATAATCGTATGCTGCGCAGTTCTATGTTGATGATGGCATTCATGTGGATGTTTATTGCTTTTTCCGATGCTTTTAATGAAAATAGTTTTATCCTCTTTATTGGTTGTGCTGCGATTCTTATCTCACTGTATTATGGTGCGCCCATCTTTGTGGGTTTGGGAGGAATTGCCGGGTTACTTTTTTGGAGTGAGTATATACCTATCGCAGCCATTCCTGCAGAAGCCTATCGCATTGTTGTTTCACCTTCATTACCTACAATTCCGTTATTTACATTGGCAGGATATATATTAGCTGAAAGCGGTTCTTCACAAAGAATGTTCAAGGTTTTCAGGGTGCTATTTGGCTGGATTCCCGGCGGTACTCCCATTGTTATCGTCTTTCTTTGTGGATTTTTTACTGCACTTACCGGTGGATCAGGAGTTACTATTTTAGCTTTAGGCGGTTTGCTCTATCCATTATTGAGAAAAGAAGGGTATAACGAATTATTTTCATTGGGATTGATTACCGTCGCTGGTTCTTTAGGTTTATTATTTCCACCCAGTTTGCCGGCAATTCTCTTTGGAGTAACGGCTGGAGTATCCGTTAAAGATATTTTTATAGCCGGGTTTATTCCTGGTATCATACTTGTTTTGGCAGTGGCCGGTTGGTCTGTTTTCCAGGAGAAAAGACAAAACCATGTAACACAGTCATTTAATATGAAAAATATTGGTGTTGCTTTATGGGCCGCCAAATGGGAAATGTTAATTCCATTTTTAGTGTTATTAGGTATTTTTGGTGGGTATACAACACTCGTGGAAACAGCAGCCTTAATGGTGTTTTATACATTTGTTATTGAAGTATTTGTGTATAAAGATCTCAAGATTAGTGAATTCCCCCGTATTGTTTTGGATTGTGCAACGTTAATTGGAGGAGTATTAATCATACTGGGTGTCGCCATGGGATTGACGAGTTATCTCGTAGATGCACAAATTCCCAGTCAATTGCTCAGCTGGGTTAAAGCGACCATTACCTCGAAATTTGTATTTTTGTTAATGCTGAATATCCTTCTGTTAGTTATTGGATGTCTGATGGATATTTTTTCAGCTATTATTGTGATCGTTCCGCTCATTATGCCCTTGGGTCTGCATTTCGGTATTGACCCGGTTCATTTAGCCGTTATTTTTATAGCAAACCTCGAGCTGGGGTTTTTAACACCTCCAGTAGGTATAAACCTCTTTCTATCAGCGTATCGCTTTAATAAAGATATGCCGACAATATATAAGGCTACATTACCATTTTTTGTAGTTCGTTTTATTGTAGTGTTGCTCATTACATATATACCCATAATTTCTCTTGGTTTATTAAACTGAAAGTGGGAACAATCACACATATTAATCATTTCTTGACTATAGGCAGATACGCGGGATATATTCGCCGGCGTTAAAAAGGAGCAAAATCGAAGCAAAATCGTTATTATTTTATATGCATAACGTGACGGGCAATCCCGTCAATTACAGGAGAATAAACTAATGAAACGATTGATCATGGTTGTGGCCATGGCCTTTTTAACATTTTCACGCCCTTTATATGGGCAAAGTGAGGCAGGAGCTATCTTTTTACTTATATCCCCGGGCGCCCGTGCCGGAGGGATGGGTGAAGCCCAAGTAGCTGTTGCCAATGATGCTTACGCCAGTTTCTGGAATCCGGCTGGTTTGGCTTTTCTTAAAGGATCGGAAATGGCGCTAATGCATGTCAATTGGCTGCCCAATCTGGCCGATGATATGTATTATGAATTTTTCGCTTATCGCAAACATTTTCCTTATCTAGGTACCCTTGGCGGACATCTGATTTATTTAAATTTGGGTGAGCAAATTCGTATGGGTGAATCACCGGAAGATTATTTGGGTACTTTTACCAGTTATATGATGGCGCTTTCTTTATCCTATAGCTCGATGTTAACACCAAAATCTTCTTTAGGTATCAATGCCAAAGTATCCTACCAGCATTTGACTGAATTTGGCGCTGGAGGTGAAAAAGGCAAAGGCACGTCTACAGATTTTGGATTTGATATAGGATACTTACGAAAAGAATTTTTGACTCCAGACTTAACTATTGGATTAACCATTACGAATATTGGCCCAAAGGTTTCTTTTATTGATCCGGCGCAAGCGGATCCGCAACCCACTAATTTTACGCTTGGTTTTAACTACGCTATTATCAATTCAGAATTCAATAAACTGCATCTTGTTTATGATGTAGATAAACTGCTGGTTGCAGCTTATCCTGATATGGATTGGGACGGTGATGGTTATGTAGGAGGTTTTGATAAAAATGGCCACAAATCTGATAAAAATGCTGATTTCAATATAGACGGTCAACAGGAAACAGCTCATTCAGATCCGATCTATATTGGTATTTTTACCTCATGGGTAGATGACTGGCTGATAGGCGGCGATATGGATATGGCCAGTTCAAATGATGATCGTGATCGAGTCATTGGTGGTTACTATTGGGATGATAAAAATGGTAATGGGAAAATTGATGTTACTGAAGATGAAATCATTGCCACGGAAGGCGAGCCGGGCGATGCTGGCTGGGGCGCCTATAACGAATATGGACAAAAAGAAGTGGGTAGTGCCAAGGAACGCACAATCATGAATGAATTGGATAAACTCGTCCATAATATCGGTATGGAATACTGGTATGGAAAATATTTTGCTCTACGGGCCGGATATTATTATGATAAAACCGGTAAAATCATGAATCCCACATTTGGCGTCGGCTTACGTTTCGCTAATTATGGCTTTGATTTTGGCTACACATCAGGTGAGCCGGACCATCCTCTCGCAAATACCATGCGTTTTTCCCTGAATATGGAATTTTAAATTCCATTATTCTTTCTTAACAACTTTTCCAAAATGAAACACACATTAATTCTTTTCATTATTTTGATAATGTGTTCAACAGTATCTGCAGAAATAACTGGAGATAGGGTGATAAAAATTATCCGTGTTTCCTTTCAAACAGATGAGTTGGTTGGAACCACTGGAAATGGTGATTTTTTATTTACATCAGATTTTGATATGTGTAATGAATATACGATTGATCCATTACCCCACGATAAATCCTATTTTGAATCACAATTAAATGCAGTGGATAATTATTTCCGATCTGTATCCTATGATAAGTTTGGAATTGATTTAGAGAATTCAGTAATTTATCCTGAAAGCGATAAAGCCAGTTACCAGTTGGCTAACACGATGGAATATTACCATCCATATAGTCAAGATAACTTGCATGAAGAACGGATCATTGAACTTTTCATTGAAGCCCTTGAATTGGCAAATGCGGTGGATGGATTAGAATTTTCCAGCGATGATCTTATTGTTATTGTCCATGCGGGGATCGGCCAGGACTTTTCATTACCATTTTTAGACCCCACACCCGAGGATATTCCATCCACATATATAGATTCTGATATGCTTGCTGATTATAATGGTGGTTCGGTTATAATCGGTAATTCAATTATTGAACACGGCATTATTATTCCTGAAACGCAAAATCATCTGCTCTATGACATCGCTGAAACCATGTTTGCTAATTCAGATACACCTTGTGAATATCAATTTGGCCTCACGGGCACATTTGCACTCATGATGGGTTTTGCTGTTGGATTACCGCCCTTATGGGATACGGAATCAGGTCAAAGCGGAATTGGTGTTTTTGGGCTTATGGATCAAGGGTCGAACAACGGCAGGGGCATGGTGCCTGCACCACCTGATGCCTGGACTAGAAAATATGCCGGTTGGGAAGAACCAACCATTGTCAAACCTGGTACAACTGTGCACTTAGCCAGTCGTTCAGAGGATAATCTCATTCAACTGGATATCAATTCCAGCGAATATTTTTTAATTGAAAATAGAACCAATTGGTTTCGGGGCAATGTTTCCGTTGATTCAGCTCGATATCTCATGTATGAACAAAGTGGAAAAGATCGCTATCCGCCCTTTGTGGAAGTATTGTTCGATTCTGTTAATATTGAGAAAGATACGAATGGTGTAATTACATCCATCGCGGACTATGACATCGGTCTCCCAGCTTCAGGGTTGTTAATCTGGCATATTGATGAGGATCGTGTCTCTGCGGGTATTTCTGGCTATGGGATCAATAGCGACCGTGAAAATCGCGGTGTAGACCTTGAAGAAGCCGATGGGGCGCAGGATATCGGTTATCCCAACATTTTCCTCTTTGCAGACCCCACAGGCGGCTATTTTGGGGATATGTGGTTCCAGGGCAATCCTGAATACGAGGCACTTTATCCCAATCAAGAGGGGCAACCGTTGGAATTTGGACCATTTACCTATCCCAACACGAAAAGCAATGACGGCGCATCAACTTATTTAAGCATCAGCAATATTGGACTGTCCAAGGATACAATGTCATTTTCGGTCACGAATGCCATGCTGGAGGATGGGTTTCCGGATACGTCTCTGCATTTAAGCCTTGTTCATGATTTTGACGGTGATGGTGTAATGGAAATTATCGGTGGGAAAGATAGTTTATGGGTTACTCAAGAAGGAGACATTTCAAACAAATTTTATTTTTATTCCACCTCAAGAGATATCTATGATATGTCTGTTGGCAATTTTAATGGAACAGATAGATTGATTGCTTTTGAAAAAGATAGTTCAAATACGTATGTTAGTTATTTTGAAATAAATATTGGTCAAAATAATGTTGAACTTGTTTCTCTTGATACATTGAATTTTATAAATGCATTATTTGTGAATGATTCTTTAGGGAACCATCAATATAAAAAGTCTTCAGATGATTTCTTTTTAAAAGCTTATGTGCAAAATAGTGATGGTTCAATAGATAGTGTCCAAGGACCTGCATCTATGGGTGATTTGGATCTAGATGGAAGCGCAGAATATGTTTACGAATTACGTTTAATTGCGGATGTTCCATCGTCTGTTATATATCTTGATGCAAAACATTTAAACGGAGTTACTGTTTCCGGATTTCCACTGGATACAATGATAAATCACGAAGCACCATTAATCAAAGATCTAATTGGTGATGAACATCCTGAAATTGTAGTACAAAATATTTATGATGAGGTCATAATTATAAATTGGCAGGGTGAACTTGAATATCGTTTATCGAATTATGGAAAAATAGTTTGTTTGAGTGAATATGAAGGGCGGAATGCTATCGTGACCGAATCCGCTATTTGGCTTTTTGATGAAGTGAGTGAGAATGTTGGCAACGAGTGGACGTCCACTCACCACGATTTTGGAAATACAAGAACACTGCATTTAAATATTTCCAAGCGTACCCCTGAATCTGCATTGATAGATAAAGATAAAACTTACGCTTATCCAAACCCGGTTTATGATCAATCAGTGAAAATAAGGATCGCTGTAGAATCAGCAGAAAAAGTGGAAATTATGATCTATGATTTTGCCGGGTATTTTATTAAGAAGCTGACATTAGATACTGTTACACCAGGGAGTATTCACGAACTATTATGGAATACTAAAAATGTTGAATCGGGTGTTTACTTCGCGAATATTACAGCCACAAGCGGTACAAAAAGTGAATCAGAGATTTTGAAGATCGGGGTTATAAAATAGTTTATGCAGCGCATAAAATTCATGTGCTCAATGACTGTGCTAACGGCCACACTATTTGGTCAATTTCGATACAACCATCCGGAAATTGATTGGCAGACGTTTGATACAGAGCATTTCCAGATCCACTTTTATGAGGGCACGGAAAGCACAGCTCGTGAAGGTGCCTACGTTGCAGAACAAATATTTCCTCACATAACGGGACTTTATGATTACGAACCGCAAACCAAGACCGACATCATTTTTACCGACGTGGATGATATTTCAAATGGAGCCGCATATTATTACGACAATAAGATCATTATCTGGGCGTCACCCCTAGACTTTGAATTGCGAGGTAGTCACCGCTGGCTCCAGAATGTAATCACCCATGAATTCGCCCATATCGTATCGCTGCAAAAAGCCATGAAAGTAGGCATGAAATTCCCCGGGGCGTATTTTCAGTGGATGGATTATGAAGATGAGAAACGCCAGGATGTCCTTTACGGCTTTCCCCAAAAATTGGTGAGCTATCCATTGCCGGGAACTGTAGTGCCGCCGTGGCTCGCAGAAGGTTCCGCCCAGTATATGTTTGCGGGAGCAAATTGGGATCATTGGGATTCCCATCGCGATATGATACTCCGCGACAGAGCATTAAATGACAACTTATTATCATTCACGGAAATGAATACATTTGGGAAAAAGGGCATCGGTAATGAATCCACATATAATTCGGGTTTTGCCCTATGCAGGTTTATTGCTGAAAATTATGGTGCAAATTCTCTAAAGCAGATCATGACAGAACTTTCAAATCCACTTCAATTTTCAATCGATAAAGCAATTGAAAAGGCAACAGGTGTAAGGGGTTTTCAGTTATATAAGGATTTCAAAGAATCGATTGAGCATCAATATAATAAATCAACTCAATCCATAAAATTAAATGAAATTAAAGGTGAAGTGTTGATTGAAAAGGGCACAACCAATCTTCATCCCAAATGGTCACCTAATGGCGAACAGATCGCCTATATATCCAATAAAGAGAATGATTATTTCGGGCAGACAGATTTATTTTTATACGATTTAGAGAATCAGGAAAGTGAAAAATTAGATGACGGAGCATTGTTCGCACCGTCATGGCATCCATCCGGGAAATATATTTATTATACCAAAAAGCCCACGATCCCTAATAAACACGGTTCACGTTTCTTTGATATTTATGTTTATGACCTGGATAAAAAGAAGGAAAAGCGCATTACAAAACATCAACGGGCATATAACCCTGTTTTTATTTCCAGTGATAGTTCCCTGGCATTTTTATCATCCCATGACGGCAGTCAGAATATTTATCTCATCGATTTGAAATCAACGAAAGTATCTCAATTAACAGATTTCGATGACCATTCGATTTTGCGCGGCTTGAGTTATGATAATGAAAACAACCGATTGATCTTTAACCGTACTCAGCATCATTATCGGGATGTGTATGCTTATTCATTGACTGATACATCTCTAAACGTGATGATGAATAGTGAATTTTGGGATGAACGCGATGCATCATTTTCAAATGGACAATTGGTTCATTCTGACGACCGTTCGGGAATCTATAATCTGCGCATCGGTGATGATCACTATGTAACCAATGTAACTGGTGGCGCATTTATGCCTAATTTAAATGATAACGGTGAAATTGTGTATTCATTATATGAAAATGGACAATACAAAATTGCAATTCTAAAGAATCCCAATAAAGTCGAAGAAGATCACGTTGGCTATGGGAATGATCATTTTATGATCAATAGCGGCCATACTGAACCTATAGTACAGAAGATTAAAAATGATGCCGGATCATATGCAGATGATTTTACGACCATGTTTATCTTGCCTCGAATCATGTTGGACTATGAAACAGTGAAACCGGGATTCTATTTTTTTTCCAATGAAGTATTGGAGCGCTTAAGTATTTTTGGCGGCGCAACTGTGAATTCTGTTAATGATGTGGACTTGTTTTTTATTTTTGAATTTAATCGCTTCTACCCAACATTATTTGCTGAAGTTTTTTATCTTACACGGAACATACAGCAAACAAATTTTTATTCATCCTATGAACTCGATGATAATCTCAAATTCCGTTTAACTCAATTCAATGCCGGTTTGCGCTTTCCGTTATTTGGAGTAACCCAGATCGAATTATTCTCAACTTGGCAAGTGTACCGTGCATTTATTAATGAATCGATTCCCAGTGAAAATCTCCAGGCCGGGATTGCATATGATTATTACAAGGGCTGGGTGAATGGCATGAAATGGCAGCTGAATAATGTGAAAAAACTGGCAGATGCGGACATTAATCCTGCAAAAGGATATAAAATACATTTTTCAGCATTGCATGAGCAGAATGATTTTATAACTGGGTTGAACTTATCGGATGCCGGTACACTGTTAGCTGAATTTGATGATAACGATACATGGCGCATTAATTTGAATGGAGCGTACCATTTTTCCATTCCGTTTACAAAGCGCTGGACAGTGTCATTAGGAACACAATTGGGCTGGTTAACAAATGATAAAGTGGATCCGTTCTTTAATTTTTTTGGCGGCGGAATGATCGGTATGAAGGGTTATCCTTTTTACAGTATTGAAGGAACCAGGCAAATGATCAATGATATAACATTTCGAATTCCTTTGTTTACACAAAAGCATATTCAATTGGGCTGGTTCATACTGCAGAACAGCGTTTTGGGCTTTGTCTATCAAACGGGTAATGCCTGGACAGGTAATTTTGATCAAAAAGATTTATTACACTCCAGTGGAATTCAATGGCGGTTTAATGGCTTTTCCTTTTATAATTTCCCGACCGCTATAGAGTTTGAATTACACCGCGGACTCGATGAATTTGATAAAACAGTAAATGATGAAACATTCACATACGGTCACGAAGACCGTTATTACTTCAAACTCTTATTCGGCTTTTAATATGACTAGAATTATTAGCTTAACACTTTTATTAACTCACTTGGCAGCGGACGATCTCTTTTTATATGATGATCGTTTTCAGCCGGAACTTAATTTGAATACGATTGAGTTTATATTGCCTGATACGACAGATAATGTTGAGCAGGATTCAGTGCAATTTGTGAATTATCCCGCCAAACCGATGCTGTATTCACTAATTCTGCCCGGATTGGGACAATATAAAAATGGTGATCCGCTTTGGAAATCAGCGATCTTTGCTGGTGTTGAAGCGGTATCGCTAATCGGTTGGGTACAGTGGAATAAGCAGGCTGAAGATATACGCAATCAATATGAAAATTTTGGTGACAATCACTGGTCATTAAAAGGCTGGGTGGAAAGTACGCACCTAACTCCAGTAATAAATCCGATTGAATTTCCTGATTTCAAATTGGATGGTACCCATAAACTATATTTGCACCTATCGGGTTTTTTAGCAGAAGAATTTGGCGAATTTGTATCTTCAGATTCATTAGCTGTGCATCCTGAATGGGTGTATACTGATGAAGTGACTGTTTTGCAGGATCAGCATTTTTATGAAAATATCGGCAAATATGATCAGTTTGTCGGCGGCTGGGATGATATCCTGGAGTGGTATGTTGAAGAGAAAACAGTTGAGGATACCATTGAGATCATTTTAATGACGCCCAATAAAAATGATTATAATGATGATCGCGATAGAAGTAATCAATATTTGAAAATGGCCAATTATGCTGTTACGGCAATCATGTTTAACCACGTGATCAGCGGCATTGAAGCAGTTATCACAAACCAGCGCCAAGCCAGGAAAAAGGCTGAACAATCTAAAACAGATGTGGGGTTATATTATGATCCACACACGAAATACGGAATTGGCGGTATTGCCGTTTCTTATAAATGGTAGATAAATGAAAAAACTTAATTTTATAATTCTTTTTACGGCACTTATTATAACATCCTGTTCATCCACTAAACCGGTGGATGAAGACCTGCAGGTGCAATACGACCGCGCCATGAATTTTCTCGAAAAGAAACGCTATTTGCGGGCGCAAGAAGATTTCAATAATGTGGCTATTCGGGGTTTGCACACCGATTTAGGAGATGATGCACAGTACTATTTGGGTGAATCTTATTTTTTGAATAAGGAATATGTTTTAGCCATCTCTGAATATGACCGTTTGATTCGGCGCATGGGCTTTAGCGAATTCGTTCAAAAAGCACGCTGGCGCATTTGTCAATGTTATGTTGAACAATCACCGAAATATTACCACGAACAATCTTCAACTGAAAGAGCATTAAGCAAATTACAGGAATTCCTCGATGATTATCCCAATTCTGAATACCACGAAGAAGCGCTAGAAACCATTACGGAAATGCGCAATAAGCTGGCAACAAAGTTGTACGAATCAGCCCGTTTGTATATTAAAATGGAAGAGTATGAATCAGCGATAATTACTTATGAAGATTTGCTGACAACATATTATGATACTGAATGGGTGGATGATGCCCATTTCCAGATTGTAAAATGCCATACTTTATCGGGTGATTTTGATAAAGCAACAGATTATTTGGCAGCCAATAGAAAATTGATTACCAATGGTGATTTGTTAGCTGCAGCTGAAAAACTAATTAACAAAACGGATAAGAATTAATTATTGGCCATGAAAAAAGTTTGCCTTTTCGGGGGAACCTTTGACCCACCACATATAGGCCATTTGCTGGTTGCACAGACAGTTGCCGAAGCAGAAAATTTTGAAAAAATCATTTTTGTATTAGCGAACCAACCACCGTTTAAGGATGATTATTCAACAGTTGACCATCGCCTTTCCATGTTAAAAATGGCTGTGTCCGGCAACCCTAATTTTGATATTTCTGAAATTGAATTAAAAAGAGGGGGCGTATCTTTTACGATAGAAACGATCAAGGAATTCAAGAAAACTGAAAGCCTGAAATCAAATGAATTATTTTATTTAATCGGCAGTGATTCGCTCATGAGTTTACATGAATGGGATAAAGCAGAGGAGATTTTGCAGGAATGCCAAGTACTGGTTGCCATTCGTCCTGGATTCAGGCCCAGTTCTATCCCTAGATGGGTGTTAAAACAGATTCAGTTTGCCAATATACCTCGTTTTGAAATTTCATCAACCACAATCCGCAGCCGCTGGAAAGAAGATAAAACTATTCGTTATATGGTGACACAGCCAGTCTGGGAATATATCAACGCCCATAATCTTTTTTCACTATGACTTTAAGTATTACGTTATTAATCCTGGGGGGATTACTTCTTTATTACGGTGCAGAATGGATTGTACGCGGTGGGAGCCATTTGGCAACACGCATGGGTTTATCTCCGCTGGTGATTGGTTTAACTATCATTGCTTTCGGTACGTCACTTCCGGAAATGGTTGTGAGTTTGGCAGCAGCGGTTAATGACGCTTCGTCTATTGCCATCGGTAATATTGTTGGTTCAAATATCGCCAATGTCGGTTTAGTACTGGGATTGAGTGCGTTCATTTTTCCAGTTACCATTATGTATGTAAACATACGCAAGGATCTGATGATTTATATGCTTGCTGCATTCGTGTTTACTTATTTTTGTGCTGATGGATTAATTCAACGCTATGAAGGTGCAATTTTATTTGGAGGTATTGTTGGCTATACGTGGTACGCCATTACTCATCCTCGTCATCGTGTTGAAAAAAATGCAGAAGGTAAAGATGCTGTAACAAAATGCATTTTTTATCTTTTATTAGGCTCCTTTTTTCTATATTTCGGATCTAAGCTTTTTGTTGAAGGAGCTGTTTCACTGGCTGCATTACTCGGCGTAAGTAATGTTGTTATCGGCATGTCTGTTGTAGCCCTGGGTACATCATTGCCGGAATTGGCTACTTCAGTTGTAGCATCTTATCATAAAGAACACGGAATTTCAGTGGGAAACATTATCGGTTCGAACTTATTTAATATTTTATCCGTTATTGGTGTGGTCAGTTTTTTATATCCCTTACAGATCCCCAAAGAGATTATGCATTTTGAAATTCCATTCATGCTTGCATTTGGTTTTGTCCTTTTTCCCATCGCATTGATGAAACAACCTATATCAAAAGTAACATCCGCAATTCTGTTCATTGGCTATTTATCATTTATTATACTATTATTTAAATAGGTACAGTCAGGCGTTGTTACCTCATAAATTTCGATTTTAGATTGACATAATGATTCAACTTAAAAATGTATCCTTTACATACCGTAAAGGCTTTAGCCTGGCGAATATCGATCTCACAATTGATGATGGCGAATTTGTATTTCTTATAGGTCCTACAGGTTCAGGTAAAACATCACTATTGAGATTATTACATATGGATATTTTTCCCGATAGTGGAAGAGTTACAATCGGAAAATTTGATTCTGATTCTATCAAAAAAAGAAAGATTCCGGCTTTGCGGAGAACCATTGGTATGGTTTCCCAGAATTATCATTTATTGGATGATCGCAACTTGTTTGAAAATGTCGCCTTGCCATTACATGTGCTAGGCCGTAACCAAGATGAGATTGTAGATGCTGTAGAGGCAGCCCTTGAAGAAGTTGGACTATCTGGTTTGGAAGATCACTATCCGCAAGAATTGTCAGGAGGAGAACAGCAACGCGCCTGTTTAGCCAGAGCATTGATTAAAGACCCGGAAATCATTTTAGCAGATGAGCCAACGGGCAATCTTGACCCGGTAACATCATTTGATTTGATAAAATTACTTGAAGAAATTAATAGTGAGGGCACGACAGTATTTATGGCTTCTCATAATTACAGCTTGATCAAAAGCCGTAATCATCGGATTGTAGAAATACACGGTGGAAAGCTGCGCGCCACATAATGGATAAATTCCTATTTTTACTTGGAGAAGGGTTAAAAAACCTATGGCGGCATAAATTGACAGTGTTTACGGCTGTTTTTTCAGTTTTTCTATCACTTTCCACAATTGGCATATTATTTATAGCAGAACAGAATACCCATAAGTTGATTGAATATATGAGGTCAAAATACAAGATTGAAGTATTTTTCAATGATACAGTAACCAATGAACAAGCCAGCCAATATGTGCAGAAAATAAGGATGATAGAGGGTGTTTACACTACAACACTGATTTCGAAGGAAGAAGCTCTAAAAGTTTATGAATCACAGTTTGGTAATGATTTAACAGAATTCCTTGATTATAATCCTTTACCTGCAAGTTGTGTAGTGAATATAAAGCGCAAATATGATGGTTATTTGAAAATAACACCCATTATTGAGCAGATAAAGAACATTGAAGGGGTAGATACGGTCAACCATCAAGGACGTCTTATCAGGAGAATTGAAGGATTTTATGAAAAGGGACTGTTGGGTTTATCCGGGATAGCTTTTGCTATTATACTTGTGACAGTCATGATCATTTCCAACACAATCAAGCTAACGATTTATGCGAATAAAGACTTGATCAAGGCTTTAAGAATTATCGGAGCTACAAATACATTTATTCGCATGCCGTTTATTTTAGAAGGAGTTTTTCAAGGAATTATAGGTACAATTTTAGCTTCGGGATTACTTTATGGAACTGTGTATGGGGCAAATGAATTATTAAGGCAAATGACAACTTTTACGGTTAATGTGCAATGGATGTTTTTAAGCTGGTTATTTCTTATTGCTATGGTCATCAGCCTGTTTGGAAGCAGTAGAGCAATTTCCAAATTCTTAAAGTAATTTCTCCTCTGAATAGCATCTTGTATTCAAAATTGGAAATAGTCTAAATTCTAAATTAATTATGTATTTAAAAAAATCAGAAATCACTCCTCGGGAGCAGCAGGTTCTTAAAGCAGTTGTTGAAGATTACATTATGGATCATGCGCCCATCGGTTCGAATGTGCTTAAGAAAAAGTATCATTTTGACTGCAGTCCTGCTACTTTACGTAATACAATGGCCAAGCTGGAAAAAAAGAATTTATTAATGCATACGCATACATCTTCGGGACGAGTTCCTACAGATCCGGGTTACCGTTATTATGTCGATCATTTAATGAAACAAACTGAAACATCACTTGATAATTATAATAGTATAAAAAATAAACTATCTCAATCTACGAACAGTGTTGATGATTTATTACAAACCACGGCTGTGATGCTTTCAAAAATCAGCCATTTGTTTGGCGTTGCCATGATCCTGCAATACGAACGCAGCATACTCAATGAAATTGAATTGGTACAGCTTTCCTCTGACCGTGTTATGGTTGTATTAGGAATGAAGTCAGGCGTTGTACGTTCAATTGTACTGAACTTGAGGTTGTCCATTAAAGAAAATGAAATGCAGAATATCACTATGCTGCTGAAAGAAAAATTATTGGGGCTCACGTTGCAAGAGATTCAAAATTCCATAGCCGAACGCATGCAGGATTCGCCCCTGGCAGATCATGAAATTGTCCAAATCCTGCTCCATCATCCAAAAGAACATTTTATCATTCCGGACAGTCAGCTGGTCTTTACATCTTCAAATAAGGAATTATTGGATCAACCCGAATATCAGCAAGTCAATATTCTGCAAAAAACGTTGGTAGCCATCGACAATGAAAATGTGACTCAATATTTCAAGACGTATATGAATAAACAGAATAATTACTTATTTATCGGCAACGAGAACCGGGAAGCGATATATAATGACTGCTCAATAGTATCAAATGTATTTGGCGGTTCAACATTCCAGGGCCAAATCGGTATTATTGGACCCACTCGCATTCCTTATGCTAATGTCTTAAGAATTTTGAACAATTTTACGGAGATCATGAATCGTGTCTGTTAAAACAGAAAAAAAGAAAAAAAAGAAAGCTGAACCAAAGAAAAAACTTATCAGCAAAGAAGAACAGCTGGTAAAAAATATTGAAGAATTAACACTGAAATTAAGTGCAGTAGAAGATAAGTATATCCGTCTAAAAGCTGAATTTGATAATTTTCGCAAGCGCAAGGATAAAGAGATCATCAACCTTATTCGTTATGAAGGTGAAGATGTAATCAAGAATATGCTTTCCCTGGCTGATGATCTGGATCGTATGAAAGATGCGGTTGACCACCCGGAGCATAAAAACAGTTCAGAGTCTATCAAGCAAGGCATGGATTTAATATTGCAAAAGATCCATAAACTGTTTGAAGAACGAGGGATTGAGCCTTTTTGTGAAGTGGGTGATATTCTAGATTCTGAATTACATGATGCTCTAATGGTTAAAGAAGTGGAGAGTAAAAACGAAAACGAGATCCTGGAAGTTTTTGAAAAGGGTTATAAATACAAAGACCGCATTATCCGTCACGCTAAGGTCGTTGTCAATAAATCATGAAAGATTTGTATGAAATCCTGGGTGTCAGTAAAAGCGCTTCCAATGACGAAATAAAGAAAGCGTACCGCAAAGTCGCATTAAAATATCATCCTGATAAAAATTCCGGGGATAAGAATGCTGAAACAAAATTCAAGGAAGCTGCTGAAGCATACAGTGTATTAAGCGATAATCGGAAACGACAACAGTATGATCAATTTGGCCACGCCGGAGTTGGCATAGGTGACCAGGCACAAGGATTCAGCGGCGGATTTCATCATATGTCCATGGATGACATTTTCAGTCAGTTTGGTGATATTTTTAACAATGATATTTTTGGTAATTTTTTTGGCGGCGGCAGAAGCGGGCAAGCAGTGCACCGGGGAAAAGACCTGCGGGCAAGTATTACACTCAAATACAGCGAAATTGTTACCGGTGTTGAGAAAACAATAAAAATTAAACGCCTGGAACATTGTGTATCATGCCAGGGAAGCGGTGCGGCGCCGGGTGTAAAACCAACTACATGCCAGCAGTGTGGTGGAGCAGGGCGTGTACGCCAAATGTCCCAATCATTTATTTTTCAATCAGTCGTTGAACGGGTATGTCCAATTTGTAAGGGATCGGGGCAAGTGATCACTAAACCGTGCAAAAGCTGTAGTAACGGACTGGTGAGAAAAAGTGTTTCAGTAAAAGTAAAAGTCCCAGCTGGTGTTGAAGCCGGTAATTATATGCGTTTGGATGGACAAGGGAATAAAGGTGAGTCGGGACATCAGGCAGGAGACCTTGTTGTATATTTTGAAGAAGAAAACCATCCCCATTTTATCCGTGATAGTGAAAATGTATTTTTAGAAGCAGTCATCTCTTATAGCATGGCAGCCTTAGGTACATCCATTGAAGTACCAATGATTGAGGGTGGTAAAGTCAGTTTAAAAATCCCAGCAGGAATCCAATCCGGACAAATTCTCCGTATGCGTAAAAAGGGATTTCCTATTTTACGTGGATCTTCCAGAGGTGATCAATTGGTGCAGATCCATGTGGAAACACCATCTGGTTTAAATAAAAAACAGAAATCTATATTTGAAGAATTGGAAGCAAAAGAAAATAGCGTAAAAGAACCCTATCGCAAAATTAAGCTGTAATGACAGTATTTACTCAAAAAGAACGGTTAGTTTTTCAATTCTTGATTATTTCAACAGCAATAGGTCTGGGTGTTGGGCTGATGCGCAAAACATTTTTTCAAGAAGATTATACGATGCAAATAGAAAATGAGATAACAGAATTCAAGTCAATGAGTGCAGATCTTGAAGTGTCCACATTGAATAATTCTAATAAAATATCATCAAAAAGCGATGACATTAAAGCCCAGATTTCCGTAAAATCGCTGGATATCAATACAGCCTCCAAGAGCGAATTGTTAACATTGCCTAAAATCGGTCCTGTTACAGCTGAGAGAATTATTAGGTATCGGGAAGATTTTGGTTCATTTAAAACAATAGAAGATTTGTTAAATATTAAAGGTATCGGGCCTAAAATATTGGATCAACTCAAACCATTTGTTCAAATAAACTAGTATGGAAAAAAAATTAAGCAAACGCCAGTTTCGTTCTGACTTCCTGGAACTTTTTATTGTACTGGGTTTCATTTTTATGATAATTACAATATATGTACCTAAAGCTATTTGGGAAGAAGAAGACCGTATTAAAGATCAAAACCGGTTTTATATGCAGAATATTTTTGACGTTGAATCTTTTTACAGCACGTTGACAGATTCATTTAATGTAGATGGGCTATGGGCAATAAACCTGGTCAATGCTGTCCGGGATTCTGTTATGGCTGATTCAACGTATCTTGGTGAACGGGTTCTGTCTGTTAATGGCAAAGATGTGGCTGTAGATATTCCCAAAGGATTTGATGTTGATTTTGACACAACATTTGGTTTTCCTAAAATACGACGCGATACAATTATGGATACAACGCATACTATTGTAATGTTTTTAGAAGATTTAGGCAGGAACGATACCATATTTATCCAGCATAAAAAGTTACCTGAATTCAAAGAGAATCCAAATTTTGTATCGTTGATAGCAACCGAATCAAAAGAACGGTCTGAATTGATCAATTATTATGATTCATACCAGCCTGATACATCAATGCTTTATTGTTCATTAACAAATGAACTGTACAAGATAACTGTCGCAAATGATCAAAGCACTGTTCGTGTAGCCAGCCCTATTACTGACCTTTACATGGAACGCCGTTATTTAATATTTTCATTTAAAGCACAAAACCACGGATATATTAACGACGGTTTACGCAGTTGGGACTAGTGTTGTTAGGCTCTCGCTGTGATATATCTCTCATTTAACGAATCGTCACTCCTGTGTTCTATTTGGTCACAAGGTGATGATAAACCCATGCTTACGCACATTTCTCAAATTCCCCTTACGGGGGATTTGGATAATGCCCGCGGTAATGATAAAGTATTCAATGCAATATTGGAACAATCATTTAAGGCTCTTGCCAATGAAGTACAATTGGATGGCCATGATGCGTATGTGACCATTCCTGATTACTGGGCTCATCATGATTTTACTGAAGTAGATGCCGGGATGGGAACGGATGATAGTTGGGATTTTATACTTTGGCAAAAGGATCAGCGACTGGGAGAAAAAGGGCTCGATTACCTTACATATGCTGAAAACATTCAGGATAACATAAAGCATGTGGTTCATCTTCCGACTTTACTCATTTCAGATATAAAATTAACCATAAGTGAATATGGCGCTGAACCGGTTTGGCTGGGGACAGAATCGATGGTTTTTACAGGATCTATAAAACGAAGATTTGGAGTGATCTGCGATGCCGGGATTGGCTATGACCTGTTTGTTGTTAAGCAGAAGAAATTATATGCTGGGAGTATTCGTTCTGTAAAAGGGGAGTGGAAAGTATCCAAATCATTTGGGTTTAAATCTGATTTGGAAAAAATATTAACAATCCATAAAAATTCACCTCGAAAAAATTTAAGCCCTGTTTATTCTTTGGATAAATTATCCGTTAAGAAACAGGATCATTGGATAGACAACAAACTGCAGCATATTAAACCTTTTCATAAAGCCAATATTGAAAATTCAAGTGACTTTGATAAAATGCCGTATCATTTGCTGGCGATCCAGAGTATGTTGGTAGATGACACATTCAACAGGTCAAAAATGAATTTATTTTCAGCAGCTGGTTTAATTGAAAAAATAGAAGAAACCGAAGTAACAGAAGAAAAAACGAAACAAATTGAAACTGGTGAGCCAGGAAAAAAAGTATCCCCAAAACACAAAAAGAAGAAAAAACAAAAGCCAATAGATCTACAAAATATTGTCGTATTTATAACGACAGCTATAATCGTTTTATCTTTTGCAATGTCAGTATATTTGAAAATGGAGGAAAATAAATCTAAACCTGGTATTGATGATAAAGATCATGCAAGATCAGTCACATCAACTCCTTCAACACTTGGCTTAATGCAACAACAAGACTATCCTGATCCACTCGTGGAAATAATGCAATATTCAAGATCTATTATGAATGGCATTCAATATGTTTTTGAAACATTTCCATATAACAATATTACGTTTCTTTCAACAAGTGAGCGGGACTTGCAGCTGGAAATTGTGAATGGTGAGGAATTGGATTTTGATTTAGCATCATTGGGTGCAATGATCAATTATAATGTCCAGGGCATTGATTGCTGTGGAGGATTTAAACATTTCTATGATTTTTTACTGCCCATGTCAACGGCAATGTTATCAAATAATATGGACAGTGCTGAATCATTTCAGGCAGCTTTTTCAAATTTGGATGTATCTGTTGAAAGGCACCAAGCAATTGATAAAGGAAGATTCACACAAATTCCTTTTGTTGTAAAAGCAAACAGCGAAGAAAAAATGAAAACTGCTTTTTCAGCGCTATTGAAACTGGATCATAATATTGCATTGAGAAAAGTTGTAGTTAAAACGGATCCTGAAACGGGTGATTCACAGTCCGTATTTTATATTTCTATCTTTGAACGCACGGGTGAATGATGCGCATCCTGGCCGGCCGTTTTAAGGGCCGCTCGATCAAGACGGTTTCGTCAACTTCATATCGCCCAACCCAATCCCGCATCCGCAAAAGTCTCTTTGATATTCTCGGGCCGCTGGACGGATTCTCTTTTCTTGATCTCTATGCCGGGAGTGGTATAATCGGTTTTGAAGCCGCCAGCAGGGGAGCTATTGATGTGACATTTATTGAGATTGATAATACTACCACAAAATTGTTAAATGAAAATATTCAAAAATTTGATGAGGGTATTTTTTCTGTTCAAAAGCAGAATGCTTTGAATTTTATGAAATCATGCGGTGATTATGACATCATTTTTACTGATCCGCCTTATGGGTGCAATGAGTTACCGGAACTGATTAAATTAGGATGTAAGCGTATTACACCTGCAGGCACATTCATCCTGGAATCAAGGACCGGTGTTGAATTACCTGCTAGTGATGATGTAAGGACTTATGGAGATACACAACTAAATTTCTGGAAAATATGAAAAAAATAATTTACCCCGGCACTTTTGATCCCATTACCAACGGACACTTGGATATTGCTGAACGTGCATCTAAACTATTTGATGAACTGATCTTTGTGGTTGCCAATAACCCGGATAAAAATCCATTATTCAATGTGGAGGAGCGCATGGAAATGATCACCAAATCAACTGGCCATTTGTCCAATATAAAAGTGGAGTCCACGAAAAATCTGACAGTGGAGTATGCCAAGGAAAATTCAGCCTTGGCGATTATCAGGGGTTTGCGCCATGTCAGTGATTTTGAATACGAATTTCAAATGGCCATGATGAATTATAATATGGCGCCGGAGATCACAACAATATTTATGATGCCCAGTGAAAAATATATCCATTTGAATTCATCTGTATTAAAGGATATCGCGAAATTGAAGGGTGATATATCTGAATACGTTCCAGGGTATGTTCTGGAGCAATTACAATCAAAATTGAATGGCTGAATTTTTGTAAATTTCCAGTCTGATTCAGTCCATTTTAACTTAATCTAAACAAAACATCATGCCTACATATGACTACATATGCAAAAAGTGCGGACATGCCTTTGAGCTGTTCCAGGCTATGCAGGATGCACCTAGAAAAAGGTGCCCTCTTTGCAGGGGCGCCGTGCGTCGTTTGGTCAGCGGAGGCACAGGACTGATATTCAAAGGGTCGGGTTTTTACTTAACTGATTATAAGGATAATAAAAAACCCAAAAAGGAAAAACCAGAAACAAAGAAAAAAGAACCTGTTAAAACTGTAAAGAAAGATAAAGATTGATGGTTGAAAAATTTCATTACACTATACCAACTGCCGGTAAAAAAATAACTATTAAAAACGATCAGCTTGTGATTCCAGATAATCCGATCATTCCCTATATTGAAGGCGATGGTATTGGCCCGGATATCTGGCATGCGACAGAAATGGTAATTAATGCCGCTATTAAAAAAGCGTATAAGGGAAAACGTACTATTCACTGGATGGAAATTTTTTCCGGTGAAAAATCTTATAATGAATTTGGTAAATGGCTGCCGGATGAAACACCGGAAGCAATTAACGATTATCACGTCGCTATCAAAGGTCCGTTAACAACACCGGTTGGCGGCGGTATCCGCAGTTTAAATGTTTCATTAAGGCAGATATTGGACCTGTATGCATGTATTAGGCCTGTCAGGCATTTTGAAGGTGTTCCCAGCCCTTTATCAAAACCCGGTGCGCTTAACGTTGTTATTTTCCGAGAAAATACTGAAGATGTATATGCAGGGATTGAATGGGAAAGCGGATCTGATATTGCGAACAGAATTATAAAAATGATCAAAGAAGAATATAATAAAGATATCAGGGAAAATTCAGGGATTGGCATTAAGCCAATCAGTCCGTTTGGTACAAAGCGATTGGTCAGAAAAGCGATCCAATACGCAATTAATAATAACAGGGAAAATGTAACTCTGATGCATAAAGGCAATATTATGAAATACACCGAAGGTGCATTTCGCGATTGGGGTTATGAATTAGCCAAAGATGAATTTCCGGATTCTGCTATAACTGAAGAAGTTTTTTGGGATGAATATTCTGGAATGGTGCGCGATAAAGTTGTTGTTAAGGATAGGATAGCCGATGCCATGTTTCAGCAGATTTTACTGCGTCCTGAAGAATATAACGTCATTGCTACATCGAATCTAAACGGTGATTATTTATCCGATGCTTGCGCTGCCCAGGTTGGCGGCCTAGGTATGGCACCGGGAGCAAATATTTCAGATGAAGTGGCCTTATTTGAAGCGACCCATGGAACGGCGCCTAAATATACAAACCAGGATAAGGTTAACCCAGGTTCACTCATTCTTTCCGCTGTAATGATGCTGGATCACATGGGCTGGCACGAAGCGGGCAGTTTGATCATTGATGCTATCCGTGAAACGATTCGTCAAAAGAAAGTAACGTATGACCTGGAGAGACAAATGGATGGCGCTACCAAATTGTCTACATCAGGGTTTGCTGAAGCAATCATCAGTAATATGTAAACTCAATTACATTTTGTGCATAAAAGGTGCGCCAGGTGCGCACCTTTTTGGTTTTAAATTTTATTATCATGTTTATTGATTATACAGTTATCAAATGCTTGTCAGGAAAAGGCGGCCAGGGAGCTGTCACATTCCGTCGGGAGAAATTTATTCCCAAAGGCGGACCGGATGGTGGCGATGGCGGTACAGGAGGCGATGTGGTCTTCATTGCCGATAAGCAATTACATACACTCCAGGATATCCGTTATAAAAAAACGTATTCAGCAGGAAAAGGCCAGCCAGGTGCTTCCAACCAGAAAACCGGTAAAAATGGTGCTGATGCCATTATTCGTGTTCCATTAGGAACCATTATTAATGAAATAGAAACAAAAAATGTTGTCGCAGACCTGGTTGATGATCAGCAGACTTATGTTGCATTAGAAGGAGGAAAGGGCGGCAAGGGCAACGCACGCTTTAAATCATCTACAAGGCAGACTCCCCGCTATGCCCAGCCGGGATTGGATGGTGAATCCAAGACCTTTACCCTGGAATTAAAAGTATTGGCGGATGTGGGCTTGGTTGGTTTACCTAATGCCGGTAAATCGACATTATTATCTGTCGTTTCTGCTGCCCGGCCTAAAATAGCCGATTATCCATTCACCACTCTGGAACCAAATTTAGGGATAGTTAAATACGGCGATTATAAATCCTTTGTCATGGCGGATATTCCCGGATTAATCAAGGGTGCAGCTAAAGGAAAGGGATTGGGACATCAATTTCTTAAACATGTTGAACGGACAAAAGTATTATTGTTTATGATCGATTGTACGGAAGAAAACCCGCAAGCTGTTTTTGAAACATTGTCATCTGAGCTAAAAACGTATAATCCCGACATGGATAAAAAACCGCAATTGATCATCAGGACAAAAATGGATCTTTTGAATGAGGAAACTGAAAAGAACTGGATATCTTTTGAAAAATATCTCGATATTTCATCCGTAACAAATAGCGGATTAGATCAATTAATATCCCGCATTACAGAATTACTCCATGCATCAGACTAGCTTAATACAATTAATCAACCTTTTAAATGTCCCCAAACTTGGGCCGCAAAGAGTCCGCAATCTCCTGGCTCATTTTGAAAATGGAGATAATGTTTTTAATGCATCAAAAAAGGAATTATGCCAACGCTCCGGTATAGATATTGGCCTTGCAGATAATATTTTGAAATACAAAGATTTTGGATTGGGTAATGAGGAAGTTGAAAAAGCAGAAAAATCAGGTTTAACTATTTATACTATTTGGGATGATGATTACCCCATGCTGCTGAAGAAGATATTTGATCCGCCTGTTATTTTATATACAAAAGGTCAACCGCTGAAAAAAGAGGAAGATTCCGTCGCGATTGTGGGCACACGAAAATTCACCCCTTACGGCAGGAGCATGGCGAAAGCTATCGCAAAAGTCCTAAATAATTCCGGTATAACAGTTGTAAGCGGTTTGGCCAGAGGTATTGACACCATCGCCCATAAAGAAACTGTTAAAAATGGCACTCGAACAATTGCTGTATTGGGCAGTGGGATCGATGTGGTTTACCCAGCGGAAAACAGGAAATTGTTTCAGGATATTTGTGAGCGGGGAACCGTTATATCTGAATTCAAATTAGGCACAAAACCGGATGGCAGTAACTTTCCCCAGCGTAACCGCATCATCAGCGGCTTATCCCACGCAACGGTGATTGTGGAAGCAGGGCATAAGAGCGGTGCAATATTAACGGCATTCAATGCAGTTGACCAGAACCGGGATGTATTTGCAGTTCCCGGCAGGGCAACGGATGCCCAGAGCAAAGGCACGAACAGGCTGATTCGCAATGGTGCGTTTCCATTAGAACGTGGGCAGCAGGTCATAGAGCAGATCCAGCGGCGCTTGTTCAAACCACGCCAACCGCTGCAGGAAACGATAGATCTCCATTTGACAGATGATGAACGAACACTATTAAAGCATCTCAATCATCAACCCCAGCATATTGATGATATAGTTTCCACATCCGGCGTGAATTTGACAAAAACACTGACATTATTATTAGGTATGGAATTGAAAGGAGCTGTGATCCAATTGAGCGGGAAACAGTTTGTCCGTGCTTGACACGTTGGCTAATTTCTTCGCCGTAAAATCATAACAACAAAACACTTGGAGAGGTGGCCGAGCTGGCTGAAGGCGCCTGCCTGCTAAGTAGGTAATCGGGGATAACCTGGTTCGAGGGTTCGAATCCCTCCCTCTCCGCTAATAACCTTGCGAAAGCGAGGTTATTTTGTTTGTGATGTGATTATAACTAAATTCGTGCATATATTTTAAGCAATCATTTATAAATAAAAATTATAATCATAATCCAAAATAGGAACTACTTGAGATGAAAAATCATAAATTAATTTTCCTTTACTTGATCTTTTCAGCATCCATATTTCATACACTGAATGGTCAATCGGCTATTTCTATAGATCCAGATTCTCTTTCATCTTCTCTAATCACAGGTGAGACAGAGACCCATACCCTTACGATCTCTAATTCCGGTACTAGTATTTTGCACTGGGAAATGGAAATTGATTGGACAACCATTGATTCCGTCACATTCACAAAAAATAATTATGGAGATTGGGAATTACCTCAAAATCAGGACAGGGTCACAGATGATCTTTGGATCACACGGGGTGATTTCAATGCTCTTTTTAACGCTTTCAACGAAATGTGCTGTTGGCATCCACATGGCCCGGACGGTACAGAATGGTCAGTGGGATCTTTAGATAATATTGGATCATTGACATTTGAGAGCTTTGTAATGGCATTGGGTCATGATGTGGGTACTGAGTTAAATGGTGATCTAATACCGAACAATCAGCCCATGGTCATGCATATTATTGAGGATGATATTTACTATGAGATGCAGTTTCACAGCTGGACTGAAGGAGGAAACGGTGGCGGATTTTCATATACCAGGACAAGAGGATTTGATGCCATTTCTCTATCCCAAGAATCAGGATCTGTATCTGCAGATACAACAACAGAATTGACTATTTCGTTAGATGCCAGCGGTTTGCCGAGCGGTGACTATTACGCCGATATTGTTATCACAAGTAATGACCCGAATAATGCGGAAATACTGGTCCCCATCCATTTAAGCATTACAGGTGCAGCAGACATATGGGTAGATCCGGATACAGCGGATTTTGGAGAAATTTATGTGAATTATGCCGGTGCAGGGAATTATGGCGGGACGATGGAAATTAGATTGGGTAATGATGGTTCAGATGATCTTAATGTAAGTAACATTTCGGTAGATAATACTGCATTCTCGGTTTCACCAGCTTGGACCAGTATTGATCATGGCGAGTGGACTATTCTGGATGTAACATATGTAACCACAGACGTAGGTACGGATAGCGGTACAATTACAATTACATCAGATGACCCTGATGAGAGTACAATAACTATTCCTATTTATGCGAATGCGGTTGAACCACCCGAAATTGATGTTTCTGGTGAACAGACGGTCGATTTAGATGTGGGTGATACGTTGGACCATGTACTCACAGTTTCAAATAATGGTTCCAGCGATCTTATATATGAGATCGATCTGTATGTGCAGAATGATCAACAACTCCGCAGACCAGCTACTGTTCAAGATAATTCACTAAAAAACCCCATACCTTTTGAAGGGAACTATGATATTTTGGAACCTGAAACACGTGAAAGGCTTCATAGATCTTTACAGAAATTAAATAGTCCTGAAAATAAAGTTGAATCAGAAGTAAGTAATGAAGAAGATAGACAAACCAGGAACTCGAGTCGTTCATGGCAATTAGTGTATACTGATGAAGATGAAACAGATCTTACAATTGATGTTGGTAACGTATATGCAGATATGACTAACGAAGAATTATTAATAAAATGGGAAAGTTATGTTGGATGGGAAAATACATCTGGAATTGCAACCATGTTTATTTATATTGATGCTGATCAGGACCCAAATACCGGTAGACCAATGTCGGAAATGATTCCTTGGTGGAACATTGGTGCAGAAGGGATGATTGTAAGATATCATGATAATTGGGCTAAGTTAGTGCATTTTGAATATGACCCATCCTATGGTGATTGGGTTAGCTATGATGTTGATACTTTGACAATTAACAGTGTAGAACCATATGGTAATGAGGTAATTCTTGGTGCAGCTTCCATCTATTTTGATGGAACATATACAACGTATAATGTTGATGGCATTAATTTTGGTATGATTGTAGATAATCTAAGCGAGACAAGTGTGGACATAGTACCAGATTGGCCCACTTCCCTTATTAATTTTGATTTTTCACCCGGATGGCTTTCAGTAGATACGCTATCTGGAGTGGTACCGGCCGGTGGAAGTCAGAATGTTACGACCACGTATAATGCAACCGGTCTAATCGGTGGAGATTATTATGCTGATATCATCTTCTATAACAATGATCCTTTAACTCCGGAATACATATCCGAAGCCCATATGGATGTGACGGGTATTCCGGATATCCACATGCAAGACAGTGAAATTGACTTTGGTGTTTCTTATGTCGGTTTTTCACATGATCTTTACTTAATGATCGAAAACACGGGTACAGATGTTTTGGAAGTTCAAAATATTACGACAGATAGTGAAAATTTGTCTGTAACAGTAACATCATTTGAAATTGATGCATTACAAAGTGATTCAGTCCAACTGGTGTTAAACGTAGATGAAGTGGGTGATTTCAGCGCGAATGTGACAATCGAATCCAATGATCCTGATGAGCCATCTATTACTTTACAAGTAACGTCCACTTTGCTAGTTGCGCCAGATATAAACACTGAACAAGAATCATTTATCATTGCATTAGCTCCAGGTGAATCTGTTTTGGATACTCTAACAATTGACAATGATGGGGGTAGCGATCTGGATTTTGTTGGCGAAATTTTATTTACGACTATTCGTGAAGATGTAACAGATGTCCAATTTGAAATAAATATCTTGACGGATGAATATCCAGGTGAAACTTCATGGAGTTTAAGAACCAGTTCAGGACAAACGATCGCTTCTATCGCAGCAGGTAGTTTGACGAATCAAGAAACACTATATACATGGGAGTATGAATTGGGTCCTGGCGATTATGTGTGGACGATCTATGATCAGTGGAGTGACGGTATTTGTTGCGGGTATGGTGAAGGAGAGTATAACCTATATTTAGATGGTGATCTAATTGCCACCGGTGGTCAATTCGGTCAAAATGAAAGTGTTGATTTCTCAATCTCGTCTACATGGTTAACAATGGATCCTGAATCCGGAACTATCCCGTCAGATGGATCTACTGATCTGACTCTTGTACTTGATGCATCATCCTTGGAAGAAGGTGATTATAGTGCGGATATTTATTTAACAAGCAACGATCCAGATGAAAGCACGGTCATTATCCCTGTGAGTTTAACTGTGGCAAGTGTGAACATTCATGATGAATCCTTGTTCCCCAAAGAGTTTGCTCTTCATCAAAATTTTCCGAATCCTTTCAACCCAGTAACAAGCATAAGATACGATCTACCTCAAAATGAAAAAGTGAATGTCACTATCTATGACATGTTAGGCAGACAGGTAAGACTGCTTGTTGACAGCTATCAAGAAGCTGGATTCAGATCTATTATCTGGGATGCAACAACTGATCATGGAAATCAGGCTGCTGCTGGTGTCTATCTATATAAGATCCAGGCTGGTGATTTTATACAAACCAGGAAAATGGTGCTGTTGAAATAATCTAGATGAGAACACGAATATGAAACATATCATTGTAATTGCATTAATTTCGTTCTTCGCTGAAAATGTATTATTGGCCCAGACAGTAGTATTTACAAAAGCAGATTCGGCAGATTGGACCTTACCGGAAAATCAAGATCGGATCGCTGATAGTGTGAGGATCACACGAAAACACAATCAAAGTATATTCAATATCGCACAAGAGTCAGGTTACTCTGGTTCGAATGGTTCACCGCTCAATACTCTTTGGGCAGACACCAATACAATATATGTTGAGCCTGGAGAGTATACTAATTTTGTATCAATGCATGGCGGAAATACGCAAGCACTGATAAACGATACCGTTTCTCTATATTTGCCACAATATGATGAATACTATGATGTCGTATTTCTATCTTATTCTGGTGGTAACAGCGGGGGAGGGTTTTCCTATTCCCGGGAACAGGTCTTCCCTTTGCATAATCAGACTGAAACCACCATTCCTAAAGACGTTATTTTGCATAAAAACTATCCAAATCCGTTCAATCCAATTACGACTATACGTTATGATCTTCCTCATGATGCATATGTGAACGTTATTATATACGACATGTTGGGCAGAAAAGTGAAAACACTGGTCAATTCAGCTCAAGATGCAGGGTTGAAGTCTGTAACATGGGATGCAACTGATGACCATGGCAAGCCAGTCAGTTCTGGAATATATTTATATCAAATACGTACCGGCGAACTTCATCAAACCAAAAAAATGATATTACTAAATTAAGCGCATTTCTAAAAAGATGAGTTAAGAAAACCCCGTATTTGCGGGGTTTTTAAATAAGAAATGAGATCTGGATATACAGATGAATAAATGGTTTACAATTATTTTGGTGAGCGGATTGGCTTGGGGACAGGCGGATGATCTTGATATTGGTGATGTGGTTACGATGAATAAACACCACGTTTCCATTGGAATATTTGATGACAGGACGGGCTTCAGCCTTATCGGGTATACGTATAATTTCAGGCAAACTGAAATGGATGAATATTTTATTGGTGGTGGTACAATGCTAATGGCATTCACAGGTTCAGTTGGATGGCAGCATTATTATAAGAGATCCAAACTATCTGTATCTTCTGTCTTGTGCGGTCAGTATGTGGCCCATTTTGGATTTATGGGTTTTATGCCAACTGCTTCTTTTACCATAGAATACGACTTTACAAAAAGGGCTCAAGTAAAGTTGGGAGGTATGGGTTTGATGTTATTGGGTGGAACTGCTGATGAAGATGGTGGCGATACTGGAGTATTACCTTTTGCCGGATTGAATTTTCGATTTTAAAGTAGACAAATATCAACACACCCTGAATTTGCAGGGTTTTTATTTATAATTATTCACCATATATTATTGTCAATAACGGAGTCATCATGAGAACAATCATAGCATTATCCCTTATTTTATTCACCAGTTCAGTATTTGCCCAGGATATCGTGAAAGAGCATTCTAAAGAGACAAAATTCCTGGATATTAAGGTAGAGAATCCGGACCTACAGAAAGAGATTGATGCCTTAAAAAATGCGTATCTGCTGGATGTGGAGGCGCTAAAGGTAACGCATAAGAAAGAAAAGAAATCATTGCGCAGTACGTATAAGGACAAACTGAAATCTTTACGTAAGAAATATGGTGAAACCAAAAAAGGTGATAAAGCCAAAAAGCAAAAAATAAAGAAAACAGGACCATGAATTCAAAATCATTTTGCCTGGCTGCCGGCACATTATTTGGACTGGTCTGCCTCCTGTACATTTT
>CAZORD010000015.1:0-41895 GCA_964582455.1 uncultured bacterium
TGGTGGATACGCAGAATGATCTCGTGGTCCAAGAGAGAAAAAATATACTGGAATTCCTGCTTTTAAACCATCCCCTCGATTGTCCAGTATGCGACCAGGCCGGGGAATGTTATCTCCAGGACTACTCTTTTAAATTTGGTAATGCCCACAGCCGTTTCGATGAAAATAAAAGGGTTCGTCCAAATGAATATCTTGGCTCCCAGATTGTCATCAATCACAACCGCTGTATTTTATGCAGTCGTTGTGTTCGTTTCACCCAGGAAATATCAGGTACTAGTGAACTATTTGTTGAAGCACGTGGATATAATTCAAAAATAGCAGCACTGGAAGATAGACCGCTTGATAATCTATTAGCGGGTAATGTGGCAGATATATGTCCTGTTGGTGCACTTTTAAGTACAGACTATATTCATAAGAATCGTATCTGGAACCTTAAAGAACAACCTTCTATGTGCCAGGATTGCAGTGTCGGGTGCAATGTGGATATTTTCTCCCAGAAGGATCAGGTTTTACGGCTAACAGCAAGAGAAAACCCTGATGTGAATGGTTATTTTATGTGTGACATAGGACGCTACGGTTTCCACCGTTATGAGGAAATCGAGCGGGTTACTCAACCCATGGTGCGTGATGGTGAATCTATTAAAACACTCCCTTGGGAGACAGCAATTCAGCAGTCAGCGGATTTGATTGCAAAAGCCAATGGCAAAACTATGGGCATTGTTTCGCCATTTCACACCAATGAAACAAATTTTTTATTGGGACAAATTTTTAATAATACTTTGGGTACACTACCACCGATTACTGGTGAAGAAATTACGTATCCATCAGGCTTTCGGATAAGCGCTGATCGTTCACCAAATCGAATGGGTATGTATGATATTTGCGGAGTTATAACAGAAGATTTACCATCAGCAATTGAAAAACAAGCCATTCGTGGTTTATACATTTTGGATGATGGTGTTGATAGGGAATTGGATGATACCTGGAAAGAAATCATGGTAAATATGGATTTTATTATTGTACAGAGCTATGCCATGACAGATATAACCAAGCTAGCAAATATTGTGCTTCCAGGTTTAGCCCCGTTTGAGCGAGAGGGTACAATTACAAACGACAATGGTAGAGTACAATGGTTGCGCCCTTCGCTGCCAGCAAAGGGTGAATCCCGTGCTGATTGGGAAATAATAATGATGGTAATAAAAACGCTGGGCAAAGATGAAGAATCTCTAACGGATTTAGGGCAAGTATTGAAAAAAATGGGTGAAAAGTTTCCAGCTTATAAAGATCTGTCTTTCTTTCGGTTAGGGCCACATGGTATGTCATTAAATGGGAAGGCCGACGGCTAATGGACCTTTTGGGCTTTATTATTATTTGTGTAAAGGTGTTGCTTGTATTCGCAGCAACTTTGTTTACTGTGCTAATAATGATCTATGCAGAAAGACGAGTGTCTGCTTTTATACAGGGTCGGCTAGGACCAAACCGCGTTGGGCCACAGGGACTTCTTCAGCCTATTGCGGATGGCATCAAATTTCTTATGAAAGAGGATATCATCCCGGCAGGCGTTGATAAACCAATCTTTATTCTTGCTCCAGCTATCCTACTGATACCCGCTTTGATGACATTTGCGGTAATTCCATTTGGGTCAGATATAACACTGTTTGGTAGGCAGATTCCCCTGCAAGTAGCTGATGTGAATGTTGGAATTCTTTATGTTCTTGCTCTTACCAGCATTGGTGTCTATGGTATTGTATTAGCAGGGTGGTCTTCAAATAGCAAATATTCCCTTCTTGGTGGACTTCGTTCAGCGGCGCAGCTTATCAGTTATGAATTAGCTATGGGACTCGCCGTAGTGAGTATTATTTTACTATCGGGATCATTGAAACTAAATGATATTATTGCTGATCAACAGGGATATCTTCTTTCATGGAACGTATTTAAGCAACCCTTGGCTTTTATCATTTTTTTGATAGCTGTTTATGCAGAGACCAATCGGCTTCCTTTCGATCTTTCAGAAGCGGAACAGGAATTAGTGGGAGGGTATCATACTGAATACAGCAGTATAAAATTTTCCATGTTCTTTATGGCTGAGTATGCCAACATGATCACCGCTGCGGCCTTAACAGTGACCTTGTTTTTCGGTGGTTGGGATGTTCCCTTAATTAATGAAACTTCATTGGGTATATGGGGGACGGTGTTATCTGTCTCGTCTTTTATACTAAAGATGGGTTTTTTCCTATTTCTTTTTATATGGGTACGATGGACTTTTCCACGTTTCCGCTATGATCAATTGATGAAACTCGGATGGAAGGTTATGCTTCCAATAGCACTTTTGAACATATTTATTACGGCTGGGTATCTCACTATAACTGCATTGATATAATGGCAACGATTATTAAATCATACGAACCAACATTTTGGGATAAGCTCTATATCCCTGCCTTAGTAAAGGGGCTGATGGTGACGATCAAACATTTCTTCAGGAGAAAAGTAACGGTTCAATATCCAGATGAACATCATATTCCACCTGAAGGATACCGTGGTCTCCACCGCTTGAATAAGTTTCCGGAAGGTCGGATTAAGTGCGTAGCCTGTGAAATGTGTTCTGCCGCCTGTCCCGCAGATTGCATTCACATAATTCCTGGTCCTGCGCCATGGGATGAGGGCAATGAAAGATACCCAGTTCGGTTTGATATTGATTTGCTGCGCTGCATTTTCTGCGGCTTTTGTGAAATGGCATGTCCAGAGGAGGCAATTGAGTTAACGGAGATTTATGATTTTTCTGATTATACGAGGGAAGGCCTCATAATCGATAAAGACGGATTATTAGAGGTTTATGAATTAACCAAAGACAAAAACTATTATTCACGAAAAAACGATAACAAAGAGTCCGAGACATAGAAAGCGGACAGATCTAACTCCAGAATAATATGTCGCTCTCAATCCTATTTTATCTAACTGCCTCAATAGCCGTAGGAGCAGCGATCTTTGTGGTAATGAATAGGAATGCTGTCTACAGTGCCATAATGCTCGTACTCTGTTTTTTCGCTCTTGCGGTTCTTTATCTACTGTTGGAGGCTTATTTTCTCGCTGTCCTCGAGGTATTCATCTATGCTGGCGCAATTATGGTTCTTTTCTTATTTGTTATTATGCTCCTCAACTTAGGACGCGAGGATGCTCTACCACACTTTAAACAATTACAGCGCGCTTTATCCCTGCTGATGGTTGTTCTTTTCTTTTTCGGGATTTTCCTGATCATGTTGAATGAACCTGGGGTATTGCATCAGCCGGTTGAGAAATTTTCAGCTGGAGGTATTTATTCGCTCGGAGAAGCACTTTTTACGAAATATTTACTACCCTTTGAAGTTGCTTCATTATTGCTTCTCGTTGCATTGATCGGAACTGTGTACTTGGCTAAAAGGAAGATCTGATGGTCGTACCTCTCGAACATGTCATTGCTTTAAGCATGATTCTTTTTTCAATTGGTGTGTTAGGTGTTCTGTTACGGCGTAATGCTATAACAATTTTTATGTCTATCGAACTGATGCTGAACGCGGTTAATCTGGCACTGGTCGGTTTCTCTCGTTACTATAACAGTGTAGATGGCCAAGTTTTTGTTTTTCTAGTAATGACATTGGCTGCAGCTGAGGTGGCAGTGGGCCTAGCGATCATTATCGCTCTCTACCGAAATCGTCAGACAGTGAATATTGATGAAATCAATTTGATGAAGAATTAACAAATACCTATGGAAACCATTGTATCCATAAAACCTTTACTGGCTGTTCTTGTATCTACTGTAGGTGCGTTTTTCATTGTTGCCACAAGGAAAAACCCAAACTTCAGAGAAGCGTGGTCTATTTTTGCAGGTGTGTTAAAACTGGTTATTGTACTGTCCATGATACCCGCTGTTGTTTATGATAAAACGATAATTTCCTATTCCCTGTTCACAATCCTGCCCGGCATTGAGATTGGTTTCAGGGTTGATGCATTTGGTCTTTTGTTCGCAATGGGTGCTTCCTTACTTTGGATTGCAACTTCTTTTTATTCAATTGGGTATATGCGGTCTACTAATGAGCACTCGCAGACACGTTATTTTGCCTGTTTTGCAGTATCGCTTTCCGCTACAATCGGTGTTGCATTCTCAGCGAACCTGTTTACCATGTTTCTTTTCTATGAAATTTTAACGATCATTACTTATCCACTTGTAGCTCACAAGGGTACTCCCGAAGCGAAGGCGGGTGGCAGAAAATATGCTATTTATCTGCTCGGAGCGGCCAAGGCTTTTTTAGTCGCAGCTATAATTCTTACCTATAACCTGACAGGTACACTCGAGTTTTCTAAAGATGGAATCTTTCCGGCAATTGTTCAATCAGTAAATCCCGAATTGCTATATATAATATTTGTGCTTTTCTTTTTTGGGTTTGCCAAGAGTGCTGTAATGCCTTTACACAGTTGGCTTCCAGCCGCAATGGTTGCACCCACGCCAGTCAGCGCACTGCTCCATGCTGTTGCAGTAGTCAAAACAGGTGTTTTTACTGTACTTCGCATTATATTTTTTGTCTTTGGTGCAGACTTGATGATGGATATTGGTGTAGATGTATTCGTAATCACCTTTGCCTCGTTCACCATCATTACAGCATCTCTCCTTGCCCTGAGCAGAGATAACCTGAAGGCGCGGCTGGCATTTTCAACCATCAGCCAGCTTTCTTATATTATTTTGGGTGCTGCTCTGCTTACTCCAAGTGCAATGGTAGGGGGTATAATTCATATTACAAATCACGCCTTTTCAAAGATTACCCTCTTTTTCTGTGCCGGTTCAATTTATGTTTCATCTTATAAGACTAAAGTTAGCCAGTTAAACGGTATCGGGAAAAAAATGCCCTGGACCATGGCTGCTTTTGCAATTGCTACTTTGAGCATGATCGGGATCCCGCCTGTGTCTGGCTTTATTACAAAATGGTATCTTGTTATCGGTTCTTTGGAAAGACAAAATTTAGTTGTACTTATCGTGCTGCTGGTGAGCTCGTTTCTTAATGCGGCATACTTTGTTCCAATTCTGTATAGGGCATTTTTTAAAGAGGAAAATCCAAATTCCGAAAATCTAGATTTATCTGAACATAAGGAACTAAAAGAAAACCCGTTTCTAGTGGTTCCGCTAACGTTAACTGCGATAGTAAGTGTTGTGCTGGGGCTATATCCTGACTTTATAGTGCAAATAGCTGAAATGGTAACCAAATGAAATTATTAGATATAGTAGAAGCGCTCAGGACAAAGGCAGCCAAAAGACTCGCCTACGGCGCACTGGTTTTACTCATTGTAGTAGATTTTATTATTCCTCGCCATGAGGTTCATTTCTTTGGAGATAAAATACCTGGATTCTGGTCTTTATTCGGCTTTATCGCTTGTGTGCTCATTATTATTATATCCAAATGGATAGGTCACCTCGGGCTTATGCAGGACGAGAGTTATTATGATGAGTGAGATTTTTAACATTCAATTTTTACATCCCTCCGCAATTTATCTTCTGGGAGGACTATTTATCCCCCTCTTTAAGGGAAGAATCAAGCAGGGTTATATGCTTTTTGTTGCTCTTATGGCCTTTTTTGCGGTAGTCAATATGCCTCATGGTACATATGGTGTCTATGAATTTCTTAGCTGGAAATTGACTTTTGGAGATGTGGATAAACTGAGTAAGGTCTTTGCTTATATATTCACTATCATGGGTGTGATAGGCGTAATCTATTCTATTCATGTAAAGAATGATGGAGAACATTTTGCTGCTTTTTACTACGTTGGCGGATCTCTTGGTGTAACATTTGCAGGTGATTTTCTCACTTTATTCCTATTCTGGGAAGTGATGGCCTTTTCTTCGGTATTTCTTGTATGGTTTCGAAAATCGCCAGCTTCCGTTAATTCCGGATTTAGATATCTTTTATGGCATGTTGCCGGCGGCCTGATATTGTTGGCTGGAATAATATTACAATATTCGATAAGTGGTGATTTATCAATCAAGTATTTACCCTTTCATGGTTGGTGGCCCACAGATCTCCAGAGTTTGGCATCATTTCTCATTGTAATAGGATTTATTGTTAATGCTGCTGTTCCTCCGTTTGGCGCATGGCTTCCTGATGCCTACCCCGCCGCTACGGTTACAGGTGCCGTTTTCATGAGTGCCTTTACGACTAAAACCGCAGTATATGCACTGATCCGGGTCTGTGCCGGCTCTGAAATGTTAATTATTCTGGGTGTTATTATGGCTATTTACGGAGTCGTCTATGCGGTACTCGAGAATGACGCCCGCAGGCTTCTTGCATATCATATTATCAGCCAAGTGGGTTATATGGTAGCGGGTGTTGGTCTGGGAACTCAGATGGCTATAAACGGGGTTGTAGCCCATGCCTTTTGTCACATTCTTTACAAGTCCCTTTTATTTATGGGGACAGGTTCTGTTTTGTATGTGGCAGGTACAGCAAAATTGACAGAACTGGGCGGTTTATATAAAACCATGCCGCGAACGATGATTTATACAATAATCGGTGGTCTTTCTATATCCGCATTTCCATTTTTCAGCGGTTTTGTAAGTAAATCCATTACAGTTGCTGCTTTCGGAGAAGCACATTTGACTTGGGCATTTATGGCACTAATGCTCGCTTCTGCTGGGACATTCCTGCACACCGGTCTCAAGGTGCCCTATTTTATCTGGTTTGGTAAAGATCAAGGTATTAAGGCTAAAGAACCACCCTGGAACATGGAGCTGGCCATGATAATAGGTTCACTTTTCTGCGTAGGACTTGGGGTATTTTATAAATCTCTTTATGCATTACTGCCCTATCCCGTTCATTTTGAACCTTATACAGCATATCATACTTGGGAAACCTTGCAGGTACTGCTTTTCACACAACTAGGCTTTTTCCTACTTCTTAAAAAGCTTTGGTGTGAAGATACTATCAGTTTGGATACGGACTGGTTTCCCCGCAAAGGGGCAAAAGCTTTTAGGTGGGTTACAAAACCGCTGGTCAATATTGAGTATAACTTCATTGGTGAGATTTATGAATTTATTATTCAGAAACCAATATTAGGCGTCGCCAAGATTCTTAAAATAATAGATACCGTTATTGTTGATGGTACTATAAATGGAATAAGCAAATTGACCTTGTTATGGAGCAGAAAGATGCAGGATGCACAAAGTGGTCAGATTCAACATTATGCAATGCTAATGGTCGCAGGATTCATTGCATTGATTGTGATCGTAATGGTGTTATCGTAGATAGGTGAGAGATGGAAGGTATTATTATTAACAATCTTGATTATCCGATACTGACAGTAACCATTTTTCTACCGCTGGCAGGGGCGTTCATTATACTTCTCATCAGAAGAAAGACGCTAATCAAATGGTTTGCTCTGGTCACTACGGTTGCAACATTTTTTGTTTCGCTGCCTATTTACAAATATTTTGATAAGACAACCTACAAAATGCAGTTTGCTGAAATCTATCCATGGATACCGTCATGGAATATAAACTACAAGGTAGGAGTAGATGGTATCAGTGTATTATTCATAATTCTTGTCGCAGTTTTAAGCATACTTTGTGTATCAGTATCGTGGAAGGCGATTCAGACAAAAACAAAAGCGTTTTATATTTCCATTTTGATAATGGAAACTGCAATGCTTGGAATTTTTGTTTCACTTAATGTCTTCCTTTTTTATATCTTTTGGGAGCTCACACTCATACCGATGTTCCTTCTGATAGGTGTGTGGGGTGGATCAAGAAGGATATACGCCGCGGTGAAATTTGTTCTTTTTATGCTGGCTGGCAGCGTTCTTATGCTGGTCGGAATAATTGTACTCTACTATGCAGGTGGCAAGACGTTTGATATATTAGAACTTTCCAGGGTGAGCTATCCCGCCAGACTACAATTATGGCTGTTTCTGGCCTTTTTTGCTGCATTTGCAGTGAAAATGCCCATGTTTCCAATTCATACCTGGCTCCCAGACGCACATACAGAAGCGCCCACAGCCGGAAGCGTTATCCTTGCAGGTATTCTGCTTAAAATGGGCGCGTACGGTTTTTTAAGGTTTTCTTTACCCATGTTTCCCCATGCAGTAAAGGTACTTTTTATTCCACTGCTTGTTCTGTCTGTTACCGCGATAATCTACGGTGCCTATGTCACATTGATGCAGAAGGACATGAAACGACTCATTGCTTACTCCAGTGTCAGCCATATGGGATTTGTGACACTAGGTATATTTACTTTAAACCAGAACGGCATCGAGGGTGGAATCCTCCAGATGATAAATCATGGTGTTATAACAGGCGCACTGTTCCTGTGTATCGGGATGATTTATGAGCGAACTAATTCAAGGATGATTGAAGATTACGGAGGACTTTCAAAGACCGTCCCCGTGTATATTGTATTTTTTACAATTTTTACTCTGGCTGCGATTGGTTTGCCGGGCATGAACGCTTTTGTTGGGGAATTCCTAATCATTAGCGGTGCTTTCAAAGCAAATATGATCATTGCGGCCCTTTCTATACTTGGTGTAGTTCTGGGTGTTTGTTATATGGTCTGGTTGTATTACCGGGTTGCTCTTAATGAAATAAATCCCACTACGCAGTCCTCACTGTTTGATCTGGATTCAAGGGAAATTGCAACACTTGCCCCCCTTGTTTTACTTGTATTATTGATCGGCCTCCAACCGAACATGCTTTTAAGTTATATGCATGTTTCCGTCGAACACCTGCTTGAGCAGGTTCATAACTCTGTACAACTTGAAAGTTTTAACTTTTATGAATCTGTTAATTCAATCGCTTTATACATTAAGGCATTGTTTCAATGGGTCTAAACAGTTTTTATAATGATTTTTTCAAGCACCTATTTAATGGTTGTTTATTATGAACTCTTCAGGTGATTTAATGGATCTAGGTCAATTTTTTACATCAGCTGATTTTATTGGTATTGCCCCTGAGATAATTCTGACTATTACAGCATTATCTATTCTGACGTTGGAAATGTTCCGTGTTTCCCGCACCGGAATTATTTTACTTGTTGCAGCTATAGGTTTATTTTTGGCTATCGGCACAGCTGCTAATATTGGTGGTGATAAACAGTTTCTTTTTGGAGGGATGCTGGTCATTAGCAGGTTTTCAGTTTTTTTTGATTTTCTCTATATTTCCATTGGGCTTGTAACGCTGATTTTCTCACAAGAATACTTGGAGAAAAGAGGGAGTGCTTCCCGTGGAGAATACCCCGCACTTATTCTTTTTGCGGTTATAGGCATGATGTTGATGACGAAAGCCAATGACTTGATAATCGTTTTTCTTGGGTTAGAACTCCTTTCACTCTCATTATATATTTTGGTTGGATTTCTGCGTCAAAATCAGTTCAGTAATGAATCAGGAATGAAGTATCTGTTACTTGGTGCCTTTGCCACTGGTTTCTTTCTTTTCGGTGCAGCGCTTACCTTTGGAGCTACGGGCACAACGAACTATAATGGTATTGTTGCTGCGATTACGAACAATACCATCTTGTCTGATACATATTTGTTTCTTGGTATTGGTTTACTGCTGATTGGCTTTGCATTCAAAGTTGCATTGGCACCTTTCCATATGTGGTCTCCCGATGTTTATCAGGGTGCGCCGACCACGGTAACCGGGTTTTTATGTACAGCACCCAAAGTTGCAGGATTTGGAGCTTTACTGATATTGTTTAATAAAGCTTTTGTGGAAATCCATTATCAATGGCAGGTTATTTTCTGGATTTTGGCTGCTCTAACCATGACCGTAGGGAATGTTTCTGCATTGGTGCAGAACAATGTAAAGCGAATGCTTGCTTTTTCCAGTGTTTCCCATGCAGGTTTTTTATTGATGGGTATTCTGGTTCTCAATAAGACAAGTATTTCAGCAATTCTCTTTTATTTAGTTATATACTCTGTTGTAAACCTGGGTGCCTTTGCTATCGTTGCTGCAGCTGAGAAGGAGGAAAAAGGACTGCAGTTCAATGATTATCGGGGAATGTCAGTACAGTTTCCGTGGCTTTCTGCAGCAATGACAATTTTCATGTTATCATTGGCTGGTTTCCCGCCAACAGCTGGTTTCGTTGCCAAGTATGGTATTTTTTCTGCAGCAATAGAGCAGGGATACATATGGCTTGTGATTATAGGTGTTTTAAATACATTGATCTCAGTGTATTATTATCTCCGACTGGTGGTAAATATGTATATGCAAAAAGAAGCTGATCCTTTGCAGCCCGCTTATGGAATAGTAGCACTTGGACTTTTAAGTTTCTTAGTAGTCGTTGTTCTTGCTTTTGGAATTTTTCCCGATTTTCTTTTGGAAATTATAGCGAATGTAACAAAGGTTGGTTATTAGATCATTTGATAATAATGCCTATGAAAATTGTCTTATTAAGTTGAGTGCATAGGAAATAATGATTTTATATGACAGTCTTAAATAATCTTTCCTTCAAATACGATTTTTTTCATGCCCGACTCTTGTTGGGCTTTTTGTTCTTTTGGATAGGCTGCTCTTCACCGCGAGAAGTAATTCAGTTTTCAGGTCGAACGATGGGAACAACCTATTCAATTAAAATTATTCCAGATGCAATGAGAATTGATTTTCAATCATTGGAAAAAGGAATCGATTCTGTTTTGTGGTCAGTTAACAAACAAATGTCAACTTGGGATCCATCTAGCGAAATATCAAAATTCAATAGGATTCAATCCACCGATCAATTTCCGGTTTCTGAATCATTTTATTTCGTCGTGAAAAATGCACTTTTAATATCAGAACAAACGGATGGATTATTCGATATTACTGTTTTTGATCTAATGCGGATTTGGGGATTTGGTCCCAATCCAAAATCAGGTTTTCCAAGCAATGAAGAAATTGAATCTGTTTTAATTCACACAGGATATGAAAAAGTTTTTGCGGAAAATCAATTAATCCACAAAACGGATCCGCTAACCAAATTAGATCTAAATGCAATCGCAAAAGGATATGGTGTTGATGAAGTATTCAATTATCTTGAAACAAGGGGATTTAAGGAAATTTTTGTTGAGATCGGAGGTGAGGTAAAATGTTCCGGAAAAAATCAACAAAATAAATATTGGTCCATTGGAATCGAAAACCCGGCTGGCGGGAATAAGCCGGATCATCAATTTGCAGCCGTTGTTTTTTCTGACGGCGGTGCCGTAGCAACTTCAGGTAATTACCGGAATTATGTTGATGTGAATGGGGAACTCCTGGGGCATACAATCCACCCCAAAATGGGATATCTGATCCAAACCAATGTCTTATCTGTCACAGTTCTTTCTAATTCCTGTATGTTGGCAGATGCATGGGCAACAGCGTTGATGGTCATGGATTATAAAACCGGTTTGGAAAAGGTAGATGAAAATCCAGAGATAAAGGCAATATGGGTATTAGATAATGGAGATGGAACGAGGCTCATCGCACTTTCAACAGGAGCAAAAGTTGAAGATTCGATCTATGCGTTCAAATACTAGTCGAACTTGTATTTGTATTTTCGCATTTTTCTGCATCGCCTCCACATGATCCCTGTAATGGTTTATTATTTAAAGTGATACCAATGGACAAACCAAAAATGGCAAGTCCGATAACGATAATTTCAAGCATGATCTCCATGATTAAAATTACACAGTTTATTAGTTTTACATCCAGCTTATCCAGAAGTACTTCACTTACATATTAATTCGTATTAAAATCCCGACCTTATATTCAAATAGTATATTGCAATGAAAATACCCAATTCCATAATGAGACTTATTATTGCTTTTTGTACGATCTTTGGATCGCACTTATTTGGTGGGGAATCTGCCCATCATGCTTTTGGTTTGCAAGGTGAAGATCTGTCCATTACCTGGGTCATACCCTTTATTGGTGTTTTGTTGTCAATTGCTATTTTCCCATTAATAGCTCCCAGTTTCTGGCATCGCAATTTTGGTAAAATTTCATTTTTCTGGGCAGCTGTTTTTATTATTCCCTTTATTATCAAGCAGGGATTTTCAATTACGTTTTATGAATTAATTCATGTTTCTTTTTTAGAGTATATCCCTTTTATGATTCTATTATTGGCATTGTTTACAATTTCAGGGGGAGTGCGGTTAACAGGAACACTCGTTGGCAAACCGATGACTAATTTGGCGATTATTTTGGTTGGTACATTTTTTGCGAGCTGGATGGGGACGACGGGTGCTGCCATGTTGTTGATCAGACCTTTAATCCGAGCCAATAGCAAACGACAGTATAAAGTTCATACAATTGTATTTTTCATTTTCCTGGTTGCTAATATTGGAGGATCATTAACTCCCTTAGGTGATCCGCCGTTGTTTCTTGGTTTTTTGAAGGGTGTCAGTTTTTTCTGGACTACAACTGCATTATTTAAACCGATGTTATTTATGGTAGTCAGTCTGGCCATTATCTACTTTATAATTGATAGTTATTTATTCAACCAGGAAAAGCCAATGGAGGATGATGGTGAAATCCATAAGCTTGGCTTGGAAGGTTCATTCAATCTTCTGTTATTGTGTGGAGTGCTTGGATCGGTTCTCTTAAGCGGTTTCTGGCAGCCACAAATCCACTTTACTGTTTATCACGTTGAAATAGAATTGCAGCACATGGCTCGCGATTTACTGCTTTTAATTTTGGTTTTTACCAGCTGGAAATTGACCCCAGAATCCATTCGTGTAGCCAATGAGTACACATGGTTTCCCATTGTGGAAGTAGCCAAACTGTTTGCAGGTATATTTGTGACGATCATTCCGGCTATTGCTATCCTGAAAGCGGGTACACATGGCGCCTTGGCAACCGTTATCGATTCTGTTTCAGCAGATGGCGAACCGGTTAATTATATGTACTTTTGGCTCACGGGTATTTTATCCAGTTTTCTTGATAATGCACCAACGTACCTGGTATTTTTTAATACAGCAGGCGGTGATGCAGCTACATTAATGACTACGCAATACAACACGTTGGTCGCCATTTCTGCCGGAGCTGTTTTTATGGGCGCCAATACGTATATCGGCAATGCGCCTAACTTTATGGTAAAGTCAATCTCCGAATCATCCGGTATTGAGATGCCCAGCTTTTTTGGATATTTGGTAAAGTATGCAATCCCCATCCTGTTTCCTCTGTATTTTATTGTTATGTACATTTTCTTTTTATGAGAATTTCCAAGGTTGTAACAAAAACGGGTGACCAAGGTGAAACAGGGCTTGGTGACGGCAGCCGTGTTTCCAAGGATGATCCGCGTATCGATTGCATTGGTACGATCGATGAATTGAATTCATTTATCGGTTTTGCCAAAGTGGCGATAATGGATAATGGTACAGTTACATTTTTGGAAAAGATCCAAAATGATCTCTTCAATATTGGCGGCAGCTTATCCATGCCTGGGACAGTCATTGAAACAGTCGATGAAGCATGTATAGTTGCTTTGGAAAAGCAGGTTGATACGTGGAATAGTGAACTGCCGCCCCTCAAGGAATTTGTGTTACCGGGAGGAAGTGAAGCCAGCGCCCGGCTGCATTTAGTCAGGACAATGGCCCGGAAAACAGAGCGGAAATTAGTGGGATTACATAAAAATGAACCGCTGCAGGACCAATGGCTGCAGTATATTAATCGATTATCGGATGTATTTTTTGTATTGGCTCGAAAACTTCAGCGGGCCGAGGGTGTTGATGAAAAACAATGGACGCGTGAATAACGCTTTCGTGCGTGTGTTTTACGCCTGAATTCGGCTAAATTCTATATTCCATAAAAATATATTTATGATAGATTGGCAACACATAAACGAAATGATCGCTGCGTCTGATCAGATTTTACTGACTTCGCACGAAAACCCTGACGGTGATGGTCTAGGTTCAGCTGTTGCTATGTACCACCATTTGCGTGAAGAAGGTAAAGATTGTCGCATTATAAATTGTTCACAGCTTCCGGAAGAATATGATTTTCTAAACCATGACAGTATGATTGAAATGTACACAGCAGCAGAACATGATGAATGGCTGCAAGACTGCGACCTGGCAATTATCTTTGATGTTGGTGCTTTCAAACGCCTCCGCGGTATTAAAGATGCCATTGACAAATATGATATTAAAACAATGAATATTGATCATCATCCCCACCCCAAAGATCATCCCTTTACATTAAATGTTGTTGATACACATGCGGCTGCAACCGGAGCAATGGTCTTCGATTATCTGAAAGAGTATCGTGAAAAACCGTTAACTAAAAAAATATGTGCAGGAATTTATACAGCAGTCATGACTGATACCGGTTCTTTCAGGTATTCGAATACTAACGCAAAATGCCATGAAATTGCTATCGAGTGCTTGAATACTGGTGTAGAAACAAGCAAGATATATCAACGCGTATATGAAACAAAACCCCAGAGCAGTATCCGTTTATTGGCAAGGGTCATTGATAATGTTACCTTTGAAAGCGGCGGCAAATTGGCCTGGTTTTCAATTGATCAAAAAATGCTGGCTGCCGCCGATGCTGATTCAAAGGATGTAAATGGATTTACTGATTTTATCCGCACGATCAAAGGAGTGGAAGTCGCTGTGATGGTTTTTGAAAATGGCAATGATGTTTGCAGAATAAATTTCCGATCAAAAGGGAAATATGTGATCAATGATGTCGCCAAACATTTTGGCGGCGGCGGTCATAAGTATGCTGCCGGAGCAGTCATTGCAGGAAATAAAGAGACAATTATACCTCAAGTGATTTCAGAAACAAAAGCATCCCTGGAAAAACAAGCAGCATGAAGATCCTAATTGCAAAGGATGCCGGTTATTGTTTTGGGGTTCGCGATGCAGTAAACCTGGCCTATGAAACAGCTGAAGAATATGGTGATGTATATATGCTGGGCCATATCGTGCATAACGAAAATGTCGTAAAAGATCTAGATGACGCAGGAGCAAAAGTAGTACGCAATTTGGATGATGTGCCTAATGACAAGCCAATTTTATTCCGTGCCCATGGAACGGCTACACATGTGTGGAGTGATGCTCAAGAAAAAGGAAAAAATATCATTGATGCTACATGTCCCCTGGTGAAGGAAATTCATGATGAAGTTGTAAAGCTGGAAAAAGAAGGCCGCAAGATCATCATTATTGGAGATCATGGCCATGATGAAGTAGTCGGTATTGCCAGCCAGACCAATGAACCGATCATTGTAGCTACACCTGATGAAGCAAGTCAACTGCGCAAAATGAAAAAAGCTGGAATCGTCAGCCAATCAACACAAACGATTGAGAATGTTCAGGAAATTATCAATGTCTTAATGACCAAAGTGTTTGACTTGCGGTTTGTGAATACGATCTGTTTTCCCACCAAAAGAAACCAGCAGCAATTAAAGGATTTATCTGAAAAATGTGATGTAATGATCGTTATCGGTTCGTTTACCAGCGCAAATTCAAAACGTTTGACACAATTAGCCCTTGAACGTAATAAACGATCCTACCAGGTAACCTGTGTGGATGATCTGGAAAAGCATTGGTTTAAAGAACCTGACGTCGTGGGCATCACAGCAGGCGCATCAACTCCAGATAATATTATCGAAGACGTAACAGCAAAAATTAAAAGTTTTAGTAAACATCTTGAAGAGGAATTGGTTTATGAGTAAATCAAATTATGAAGTAAAGGTTGGCCTCGCGGAAATGCTCAAAGGCGGCGTCATCATGGACGTAATGAACCCCGAACAAGCGCGTATAGCAGAAGATGCCGGCGCTGTTGCTGTCATGGCGCTGGAACGTATACCGGCGTTGATCAGGAAAGAAGGCGGTATTTCCCGCATGAGTGATCCCAAAATGATCAAGGATATCCAGAAAGAAGTTTCCATTCCTGTGATGGCGAAGGTACGCATTGGTCATTTTGCAGAGGCTCAAATTCTTGAAGCGCTGGAAGTGGATTTTATTGATGAAAGTGAAGTATTGACTCCTGCTGATGAACATAATCACATTTGGAAACATGATTTCAAAGTTCCTTTTGTTTGCGGATGCAGGGATTTGGGAGAAGCATTGCGCAGGATTGGTGAAGGGGCTGCCCTGATTCGCACGAAAGGTGAAGCCGGCAGCGGTAATATTGTTGAAGCAGTCCGGCATATGCGCAAAGTCACTGGCGAGATCAAGGAATTGACTGTAATGAATCAAGACCAACTCATGGCTCGAGCTAAAGATTTGGGTGCACCATTTAGCTTAATACAGCAAGTGAGCAAGTTGGGAAGACTTCCTGTTCCAAATTTTGCGGCCGGGGGTATTGCAACTCCGGCAGATGCTTCTTTAATGATGCAATTAGGCGCAGAAACTGTTTTTGTTGGTTCTGGAATTTTTATGAGCGAAGATCCTTCTTCGCGAGCAAAAGCCATTGTTGAAGCGGTAACATTTTTTGAAGATGCTGAAAAGCTGGCATCCATTTCTCACGGTTTGAAAAAAGCTATGGCAGGTCTCGATATTGCCAAGATCCCTGAAGAGGAACGACTGCAGGAACGGGGTTGGTAACTGGGACAAACCTTTCCAAGGTTCAAAACCTTCGAAAGGTTATAAATGAGTAAAAATATGAAAATTGGTATTTTAGCGTTACAGGGTGATTATGAAAAGCATAGTCAAATCTTGATTGAACTAGGATTAGATTATACTTTTGTTCGCTATTCTGAAGAATTAAAAGAATTGGATGGATTGATTCTTCCCGGCGGAGAATCAACGACATTAACACACCTGATGCAGAAAAATAATTTTTATCAAACTATCCAAACATTTGCTAAAGATAATCCTATATTAGGAACATGTGCAGGGTTGATCATGATGGCAAATAAAGTAGAACATACTCTTGTAGAATCCTTGGGAATCATGGATATTGAAGTTGATCGCAATGCTTATGGTCGCCAGGTCCATTCATTCGTGGATGAATTGTCCGTACGGATCAATGGACATGAGGAATTAATACCTGCAACATTCATCCGCGCACCCAGAATTTCAAAAATAGGTAAAGATGTTGAAGTACTTGCTGATTACAATGGCGCGCCCTGCGCAGTAAAACAAGGCAAGCACATTGCCCTTTCTTTTCATCCAGAATTAAACGGAATAAATATTTTTCACAAATCAGCTTTCTATATCAATGAGGCAATAGAGCAAAAGGAATCATTCCATGCAGCTTGAATTACTGCCCAACATAAAATCTCCTGCGGATATTCGGGATTTTGAATCCAATCAACTGCACCAGCTCTGCGATGAAGTGCGGCATTATACGATTGATGTTGTAACAAAAATTGGCGGCCATTTGGCACCGACTCTGGGTGTTGTTGAACTGACTGTGGCGCTCCATCATGTTTTCAATACACCGATAGATAAATTAGTCTGGGATGTCGGTCACCAGGGCTATGCCCATAAAATCCTCACCGGCAGGTTTGAAGAATTAAAAACGATACGTCAATACAAGGGCTTGAGTGGTTTTCTGAAGCGGACAGAAAGTGAGTATGATGTGTTCGGTGCCGGCCATGCGTCAACATCCATTTCCGCCGCGTTGGGGATTGCCGTTGCCCGTGATCATCATGGCGATGATTTTCGTGTATGTGCTGTAATTGGTGATGGTGCCATGACGGGGGGGCTAGCATTCGAGGGTTTGAATAATGCCGGGCATTTACGTAAACAACTACTGGTCATATTGAATGATAACGAAATGTCCATTAGTCCCAATGTGGGTGCGATTCGGACACACTTAACCCATATTATTACTAATCCTCTTTATAACCGTGTCAGGGACGAGATCTGGAGACTGACCGGCAGCCTTCCTATCGGTAGAAAATTAACTAGGACATTTATTAAAAAGATTGAGGAAGGGTTAAAGAATCTCATTGTTCCGGGAATAATTTTTGATGAATTGGGATTTCGTTATTTTGGGCCTATCGACGGCCATGATGTGGATGAACTTGTTCATACATTAGAGAACATTAAAAATATTAAAACTCCAGTACTCTTACATGTTATTACAAAAAAAGGTAAAGGGATGGAGGTCGCAGAAAAAGATCCTGTTGGGTATCACGGTGTTAAGGCGACACCAACACCCAGTACGAATGGCCAGCCGCAACCTGTTGTATCCGGGCCGCCACCTTTCCAGACTGTCTTTGGGCACTTGTCCCGTGAAGTAGCCCGGAACAATAAAGAAGTTGTTTGTATAACGGCTGCCATGCGTGAGGGGACTGGGTTAGTACCATTTGAAAAAGAATTTCCTGATCGCTATTACGATGTAGGTATCGCTGAAGGACATGGTGTTACGTTTGCTGCCGGTTTGGCAACGGAGGGGATGCGGCCCATTTGTGCAATTTATTCCACATTTTTACAACGCGCTTATGACCACATTATTCATGATACGGCCATCCAGCATTTACCCGTTATTTTCTGTATGGATAGAGCTGGAATTGCCGGGGAAGACGGTCCGACCCATCACGGCGCCCTGGATATTGCGTATTTAAGATGTATCCAGGATATGATTGTTGCGGCGCCGAAAAACGGCAATGATTTTCGTAACCTGCTTTATACTGCTCTGGATGTTACTGATCAGCCATTTGCCATTCGATATCCTAAGGCAAGTTCGGTGGAATTTGATGAAAATGGCCAAGCAGAATTGCTGCCTATCGGAAGCTGGGAAGTCGAAAGACACGGTTCTGAAGCAGTGATCATGGCCATTGGTCCAATGGTGTATGATGCCCTTTGTGCAGCAGAACAATTGGCAGCAAAAGGTATATCCTGCGAAGTGGTTAACTGCCAGTTTATTAAACCCATGGATGAAGCGTACCTGCAGACAGCCGTGGAAAAATTCAAGGCAGTGGTTACAATTGAAGAGGGTGTTATAAAAGGTGGATTTGGAGATGGCGTTATTTCCTGGCTTTCTGAAAATGGTTATAAAGGTTGTACGAAACAAATGGGCTTGCCCGATGCATATATTGAGCATGGCTCCCGGAACCTGCTTTTGCAAGAATTAGGCTTGGATACTGACGGGCTAGTCTCTGCTGTTTCCAAACTTATGATCCACAAAGCCGTCTCTATTTGATTCAGTGAATTCAGTTTTTCTTGCCCTCCTTGGCTTTCTAGCCTTTTACCTGGGCTTTCGTTATTATTCCACCTGGTTGAGTAAACGCATCTATGGCCTTGAAGAAGATTTCAAGACTCCTGCCCACGAATTCCGGGATGACATCGATTTTTTACCCACTAAAAAACATATTCTTTTCGGACACCATTTTACCTCGATCGCGGGAGCAGCACCGATCATCGGTCCATGTGTAGCGGCATATTGGGGCTGGCTTCCCGCAATACTATGGGTGGTGTTAGGTACTGTTTTTATGGGTACTGTCCATGATTTCGGTGCCCTGGTCATGAGTGTGAAAGAAAAGGGCAAAAGTATTGCCGATATTTCAGCGGGAATTATTAATGGTCGTGTGCGCGTACTGTTTCTCATTTTTGTCGTGTTGTTGGTTTGGTTGGTGTTAGCTGTTTTTGCCATGGTAATTGCTGATTTATTTGTCGCTATTCCCACATCTGTACTGCCCATCAATATTGAAATTATATTAGCAGTTGGAGTAGGCTGGCTTATCTATAAAAAAGGGACTGATGCACTGCTGCCTTCATTGTTCGCCCTGGGACTGTTGTACTATTTTGTTTGGGTGGGCACGGAAACTCCCATCAGTTTTGAAACCATGGGCCTGACTAAATCCCAGGCGACAAACACTTGGGTTGTTTTATTATTTTTGTATTCTGGAATTGCCAGCCTGTTACCAGTGTGGATCCTCTTGCAGCCAAGAGATTTTATTAACAGTCATCAACTCATTGTCGGCCTCGGGCTTCTTTATTTAGGAGTTTTTATTGCTCAACCGGTTATTGACGCACCCGCGTTGCGTTTGACTGCCGAGGGGCCGTCTATGTTTCCCTTATTGTTTGTCACCATTGCTTGCGGCGCTATAAGTGGTTTTCATGGCTTAGTATCATCGGGAACATCCTCTAAACAATTGGATAAACTTGCTGATGCTCGTTTAGTGGGCTATGGAGGGATGATCGGGGAAGGAACGCTGGCCTTGGCTTCAACCATTGCTGCTGTTGCTGGAATATCATTAGTTACACGGTGCTCTCTCCCGGCAGTAGGTCCAGTGGCTGATCTGAATTGGTCTGTATATTATGATTCTTGGGCTCATGCCAGCGGCAATAAGGCTGCAGCTTTTGTCTTGGGCGGCGGTGCCCTGATCGAATCCCTGGGTATTTCATCAGCTCTGGCAAAAACATTAATGGCCGTATTGGTCATTTCGTTTGCGGCGACAACGTTGGATACAGCTACCCGCATTCAGCGTTTTATTTTAGCAGAATTAGGTAGTGCATTGAGAATTACCATCTTAAAGAATAGAGTGGTCGCTACCTTGACAGCCATTATTCCAGCCATGCTGCTGGTGTTCACCAATGTAGCAGATCCTGCATCAGGGGTTGTGCAGCAAACTGGTTGGGTATTATGGCCCATATTCGGTGCCAGCAATCAAATGCTGGCAGCGCTTACACTCATGGTTTTAACACTTTACTTCTGGCAGCGTAAGAAACCCATTCTACCATTATTGATTCCTATGATATTTATTATGCTGATTACGATTTCATCATTATTCATTAAAGCAGGACAATTTTTTGAAACAGACCCTTTTCTATTTGGATTAGATATATTTTTGATAGCGTTGATAGGCTGGATGATTATAGAAGGGTTATTAACAGTTTTAGAGAAGAAAAGAAAAGGTTGATTAATTTTTATAATAATCTGAATATTGCGGTAATTTCCGGACACACATTATATCAATTATGAGCAAACAACTCGATTTATTCAACGATGCCGCTAATGTTTGGAAAAACGAAGCGGCTGATGCACGTAGCAGGAATTATAATTTTGACACCTTGAGTGGTGAATCCCTCGATCAGCTATATTTTCCTGATGTTGGTGAAAATAGTTATATGGAAAAGCTGGGCTTCCCAGGTCAATATCCTTATACGCGGGGCATCCATGCAAATATGTATCGCGGTAAGCTGTGGACCATGCGCCAGTTCGCCGGTTTTGGTACTCCTGAAGAAACCAATGAACGCTATCATTATTTATTGAGCCATGGCCAAACAGGGCTTTCAGTGGCTTATGATATGCCCACACTCATGGGTTATGATCCCGATCATCCTTATGCAGTTGGAGAAGTGGGCAAGTGCGGCGTAAGTGTTGCTTCCCTTAAAGATATGGAACGCCTGTTTAAAGGCATCAATCTGGGTGATCTATCTGTTTCCCAAACAATTAATGGCCCAGCAGTCATTTTACTGGCCTTTTATATTGCTGTGGCAGAAAAACAGGGAGTCCCGCTGGAAAATCTGCGCGGTACTCTGCAAAATGACATATTGAAGGAATTCATCGCTCAAAAAGAGTGGATCTTCCCTCCAGAACCTTCCATGCGTGTCATCACCGACATGATGACATATTGCACGGAACATTTACCCAAATTCAATACCATTTCTATCAGTGGTTATCATATCCGGGAGGCGGGCTCAACAGCTGCCCAGGAACTTGCATTTACGCTTGCTGATGGATTCACATATGTTGAATACGGTATGAAAGCTGGGTTGGATATAGATGATTTTGCACCGCGCCTTTCTTTTTTCTTTAACTCCCACCTGGATTTTTTTGAAGAAATTGCAAAATACCGTGCAGCACGGAGAATTTGGGCTCGCCACATGAAAGAACAATATGGTGCCAAAAGTCCAAGATCCTGGAAATTGCGCTTCCATACACAAACGGCAGGGTGTTCCCTTACAGCACAGCAGCCGGAAATTAATATTGCTCGAACGGCGTTCCAGGCCATGGCAGCTGTATTAGGCGGTACCCAATCCCTGCATACGAATTCAATGGATGAAACACTTGCGTTACCTTCAAGAAAAGCAGCTGAAATTGCCCTGCGTACCCAGCAACTGATTGCCTTTGAAACAGGTATTGCCAATGTAGCAGATCCCTTAGGTGGTTCTTGGTTTGTGGAGGAATTGACAGACCAATTGGAAAAAGAAGCTGAAGAATACTTTTTAAAAATTGAAGAAATGGGCGGTGTAATACCAGCTATTGAAAAAGGTTTTTTCCAGCGTGAGATCGCCTATGCTGCATCTGAATACCAGCGTAAAGTAGATGCGAAACGACGTATTGTCGTGGGCGTGAATGAATTTGTGAAAGAAAATGAAAAAATCGATATACCCATCCTGGAAATTGGCGATGATGTAGGTCAAAAACAGCTTGATGCCCTCAATCTTTTGCGTTCTGAACGGGATGAGGATGCAGTTCAGCAAGCACTTTCAAAAATACAGGAAGCCTGCACCAATGGAACAAATTTATTGGAGCCGATTATTGCAGCTGCGAAAGCGTATGCTACGATGGGTGAAATTGTTGTTTCCTTAAAAGCTGAATTTGGGGAATGGCAGGAAGCGGCGGTGTTTTAGATGGTTCCGAAAAATAAATTTTTTGTAGCGATTTCCGGTGTTATTCTTCTTGTTGTTTTTTGGATATGGTGGGCGTCAGTAAATCCGGACAGCGAACAATCACTGGTTAAATTTTTATCGGTTCAGCAACTACTTGCTGAAGAACAAACGGATCGAATTCGTTTAGGCGGGTTGGTGGCTGATGAATCTATCAAATTAGATGATAACAATTATTTGTCATGTAAATTTAATCTGCAAGAGGGCGTCGCGGTGATACCAGTCCATTTCGTTGGCGTCCGCCCAGATCTATTTAAAAATGGTGCTGAAGTGATGATTGAGGGAAAATATGCTAACGGCATATTCGAAGCAGACATCCTGCAGACTAAATGCGCTTCCCGTTATGAAGGTGATTTGAGGGATGCAGACAGTTATAATTTAAACGAATTAGATACATGATACCTGTCATTGGCGGATTGGCTCTCAACCTTGCCCTGGGCCTCGCTATCATTACCATCATTTTTCACTTACTCTATTTACGTTCTGGAGATGGCAGGTTGTTTCTTTCTGGTCAAAGAGCTGCACTGGGTGTATCCCTCTTAAGCTTTTTTGCCACACTCATCCTAGTCCAATTGCTGATGACCAGCAATTTTGACGTGGATTATGTCGCTCATTACACCAGCCAGGAAACGCCCCTGATCTATAAGTTTACTGCTCTTTGGGCTGGCCAGTCCGGTTCATTATTATTCTGGCTTTTTATTTTATCAATATATTCTATAATCGCCATCTTGCAAAATCAGCGGTCACATTTAAAACTGATGCCTTGGGTCATGATGGTATTAGTGACTGTACAATTATTTTTCCTGATACTCGTTAATTTTATTACCAACCCATTTGCTCCAACAGAAGCGGATTTTGTTGTGGTCAATGGTTTGGGCTTGAACCCCTTACTGCAAAATGCCACCATGGCCATCCATCCGCCTATGTTGTATCTTGGTTATGTCGGATTTACTGTTCCTTTTGCATTTTCTGTCGCTGCCATGGCACAACGAGAAATGAATGCGCTTTGGATGCGTACCGTTCGGCAATGGCTGCTCTTTGTGTGGCTTATGTTAAGTATCGGAGTTATGCTCGGCGGCTGGTGGGCTTACCAAGAATTAGGCTGGGGCGGTTACTGGGCGTGGGATCCAGTCGAAAATGCATCTTTCATGCCTTGGCTCGCAGGAACAGCATTGCTCCATTCTGTCATGATCCAGGAAAAAAAGGACATGCTTAAAGTATGGAATATGGTCTTGATCATTATCACTTTTACGCTTTGCATCTTCGGTACTTTTCTTACCCGCAGCGGCGTGATGTCTTCCGTGCATTCCTTCACAGCTTCATCCCTTGGTCCCATTTTTCTGGGCTTTGTTTTTTTCATTTTAGTGGTATCTTTCGGCCTCATGTCACAGCGCATGCAGTTGCTGCGTTCTAAAAAAAGAATTGAATCATTTTCATCCCGGGAAAGCGGTTTTTTGTTTAACAATGTGGTCTTTATAGTCATGTGTTTTGCTGTTTTATGGGGAACACTTTTTCCTGTTATCTCTGAAGCTGTACGGGGAACTAAAATCACAGTGGGCGCTCCATTTTTCAATCAGATAAATATACCTATTGGATTGGTGCTATTATGTTTAACAGGCATTGGTCCATTATTAGTCTGGCGGAAAACATCAAAACAGAGTTTTATACGCAATTTTACTACACCCGTAATAGCTGGTTTAGTTATGGCATTGGTTCTGTACATAATCAATATCAGGGGCTATGTACTGATTTCATTCAGCCTTTCAGTTTTTGTTTTGACAACCATTAGTCTAGAGTTTGCTAGGGGCATCCGTTCCCGGATAACAGTACATAAAGAAAACCCCGTAACTGCGTTCTGGCGATTATTACGCAAAAACCGCAGCCGCTATGGTGGCTACATCGTCCATGTAGGAATTGTATTCATGTTTATTGGTTTTACAGGGCACGCATTTGACAGTGAAAAGGAATTTGGACTTAAGAAAGATGAGACTAACCATTTAAGTGGTTATACCTTTGTACTGCAAAATATTCGGGAAGAAGAGCGTCCCAACCATTATGCCTGGATTGCCGATCTTCACGTATCAGATGCATCTGGAAAAGAAATTGTCATGTTGCATCCGGAGAAACGCATTTATTTTCATCTTAATCCTGATCCTGAACGCCGCCAGCCCCATAGTGAGCTTGATATTTATTCCACGATGAAACAGGATATTTATTCCATTTTTAACAGTGTTGACATAGAAAATGGTGTGGCGTATCTGAAGATCATGATTAATCCGCTGGTAAATTGGGTTTGGTTCGGCAGCTTTATTTTTGTGTTGGGTACTCTCGTTGCACTGTGGCCGCCGAAAAAGGAAAAACTATGATCAGCATGCTTGTATCCTTTTTGATTTTTTGTGTAGTGGCTGCATTTGTAATTCAGCCTTTGTTCCTTGAACAGGTTCCGGATATTGTTGATACCTCAAGCCGTTCAGCATTGTTGAAACAGCGTAAAATAATTCTGTATCGACAGATTAAGGAACTGGATATGGATTACCATCTGGGCAATATACAGGATGAGGATTATCGTCATGCACGAGATGATTTGAAAAAAGAAGTCTCAGCAATACTAATGTTATTAAATAAATAGATTTGAGTTTTTTCATTGCTTACCGTATCAAATATTTCCAAATCTTTTCATTATAAGCCCGTTTTAAAGAATATCCATTTTTCTGTATCGACCGGGGAAACAACTGCTTTAATCGGTAAAAATGGAGCAGGTAAATCAACATTGCTGCGTATTCTGGCAAAAATTTCCACTCCGGAAGAAGGACAAATAAAATTTAATGGAAACGATATATTAGATGGTATGGAGGTCAATCGACAAGGAATCTATTATTGTGGTCACGCTCCCGGATTGTATCCATCATTAACTGCAGGTGAAAATCTATACTATTTCAGTGCTTTTCATGGCAACCGGCCTGAAACTGATAAAATTAATTTAGTTTTGCAGGATTTTGATTTAATAGACGCTGTCAATGAACCGGTAAAAGTCTATTCCCAGGGGATGCTCCAGCGGTTGAAACTTGCATTGATAGAATTAATTGATTGGTCAATGTTATTGATTGATGAACCCTTTAATGGGTTGGATATTGCTGGCCGGGAGTTTGTCAAAAATAAAATGCAGGATTGGCAAAATGGTAAGCGGAGTATTTTATTTGTGGATCATGATATTGATCGTGCATTGGAATTATCATCGCGAGTTATGATTTTAGATCAACATTCTATCGTGCTGAATGAACCTGCTTCAATTCCAGATCTGGCAAGTAAAATAACTGAATTAATGAATTAGCATGTTTACGACACTGCTCAAAAAAGAATTATTTGTCGAGCTGCGGAATAAAGAAGTCATTTTATCGATGCTGGCTTTTGGTATGAGTGTATTGTTGATATATTCATTTTCATTAAGCGGCGATCCAAAAATAAATCATGAAATTGCTCCTGGTTTATTCTGGTCATTAGTTGTATTGAGTTCAACGTTGGGTCTGCATCGGTTGTTTGGCCAGGAAAAAGACTTTGATGCTTTTGCCAGTTTAATTGCGGCGCCTATTGATCGGGGTACACTTTATTTAGCCAAGTGGGTGAGCGGTATCATGTTTCTTTCGGTTACAGAATTATTAATCATTTTGCCATTTTTCTTATTTTTAGGGTTGTCGTTACCGGTATCATTTTTACCAGGAATTGGGATTGTCCTATTAGGAAATTTGGGAATTGTGGCTGTTGGTGTCATCGTTTCCGGATTGGCCATGCGTGCAAAAATGAGCGCTGTATTATTACCAGTCTTACTTTTTCCACTCATTACACCGCTACTCATCGCCAGCGTCAAAGCGACAACTGGATGGTACCAAATTTTACCATTCAGCCATTGGCAATTTTGGGTGATGATCATGGCAACCTATGTTGTAATATTCGGTCTTGCGGGATATATCTTTTTCGACCATATAACAGAAGAATAATGTCTTTACTTTTTCAAGATCGACTTACGTGTGGATTAGTCATCGTTACCACCATTTTGATGGTGCTGAATCTTTATATTATTTTTGTTATTACACCCATAGTACCGGAACAGCATTGGGCCCAGAAGATTTTTTACCTCCATGTACCCATAGCCTGGACAGGCTTTTTATCTTATTTCATTGTTATGTTGGCAGGGATATTATTTCTCCTTAAAAAAGATACTTTTTGGGATCGAGTAGGGTTGGCAGCAGCCGAAATAGGAACCCTGTTTGTAATACTTGTATTGATCACTGGTCCGATTTGGGCAACTCCAATCTGGGGTAAACCTTGGGTCTGGGAACCACGCTTAACGACGACGTTAATCTTATTTCTGATCTATGTGGGCTATTTTATGTTACGGAAATTTGGCGGCCACCCGGAAAGGGTTGCCCGCTATGCAGCGGTATTGGGCATACTGGCGTTCATTGATGTTCCGCTCATTTTTTATTCCGTAAAGTTCTGGGCACCCCAGTTTCAATTGCATCCCCAAGTGGAAATGGTACAGCAGCCAAAAGATATTTTAAAACCCTTTCTTTTCTCATTAACTACTTTTACATTTTTATATATACTCATGTTGCGATTTCGAGTGAGAGTTCTGAATTTCAGTCATCAAATAAAATCAAATAATGTATAATTTTCTAGGTTACTGCCTCGCCGCTTACGGCATTGTATTTATCACATTGATTGTATGGTTTGCAGCACAAATTAAAATTGAAAAAGAATTAACCAGCAATTCAGAACATTAAGGAAATCAAGCATGAAGCGTAAAATAGTTCATGTGATAGGAACAGGTACCATTGGTGAACCTCTCATTGGGCTTTTGACAGACTATAAAAGTCATTTAGGTATTGATGAAGTAACATTTCATAAAAACACCCCGTTATTGGGCGACAGGTCAAAAGTGTTTGACCTCCAGCGCCGTGGTGCTCGTTTAACAGTCAATGCAGGTAGATCAAAGGATTTCAAGGATTTGGGTATGGATCCGGATTTTATAACGGTAGAAGCGATAAAACGAGCTTCAGTTATAATTGATTGTACTCCAAAAGGTATAGGGCATAAGAATAAAAAACAGTATTACAAGAAATTTGCCGGGGATGTAAAAGGATTTCTGGCTCAAGGCAGCGAGAATGGATTTGGTAAAAAATATGCCCGTGGCATCAATGATGAAGTGATTACTGCAGATGATCAATTTATTCAGATTGTTTCCTGCAATACGCATAATCTTTCATGTATAACTAATACATTAGCGCTGCAAGGGTATGCACCGGATAATTTAGTGGCAGGTACATTTGTCTGTATTCGCCGGGCTAACGATATTAGCCAACCGGGGGGTTTTATTCCATCACCCCAAGTCGGCAGCCACAATTCAGAACAATATGGTTCACATCATGCTGAGGACGCCGCTGATCTTTTCAATACCAAGAATCTTGATTTGAATCTCTTTTCATCTGCAATGAAAAATAACAGCCAGTATATGCATATTCTTTGGTTTAACCTGAAAGTGAAAGAACCCACCACGCTGCAAACAGTTATTGATAAGTTGCGTGCAAATCCATTAGTAGCCATGACGCAAAAAGACATGACCAGTACAGTGTTTTCCTTTGGGCGAGATCATGGCCACTATGGCAGAATTTTGAACGAAACGGTGGTTGTTGAACAAACGCTGAATGTCCGTAATGAACATGAAATAACCGGATTTTGTTTTACGCCACAAGACGGCAATTCAATTTTAAGCAGTATTGCGGCTGCTGAACGATTTTTGTTTCCGCACGCGTTTGATGATAAGATCCAATGCTTGTCAGAACTCTTTTATTCTGATATTTGAGCATTCAAGTTCATGCGGTCATTACAGGGCCTTTTCAGGAAAATTCCTATTTAGTACTCGATTCTGATACCCGGGAAGGTGTGTGCATCGATCCCGGTGACGAAGCACTTGCAATCATAGCTATGATCAAAGAGCACGATTGTAAACCGTTGGCGATTATTAATACACATGCCCATTTGGATCATATTGGTGCAGTTTCAGCATTGCAGCAGGAGTGGGATATACCGTTCTATTTGCACAAAGATGAAGCAATGGTATTAGATACCTATGAAGAAACATGCCGGTTTTTCAATATGACACCTGGTGAAACACCCACTGTCGATTCTTGGATAGCAGATGAATCACCACTCACATTTGGAAATTTATCATTTATACCATTATTTACTCCCGGGCACACACCGGGAGGAACTACCTATTTTATTAAAGATCATGTATTTGTTGGTGATACACTTTTCAGGGGGTCAGTAGGCAGGACAGATTTGCCGGGCGGTCATTGGGCTACTTTAGAGCAATCTCTGTTGAAAATGATGGAAAAAATAGATTCAACACATACGATACATTCCGGCCATGGCCCTAATACAACTATGGAAATTGAATTGAATGAAAACCCCTTTTTAATTCCTTTAGAAAAACAGCTAAATTCTAGGTTATGAAAGTTATAAACTTCTTGAAACAAACGGACAAACCGCTCTTCAGCTATGAGATTATGCCGCCTTTGCGTGGGGGCAACGCTGAAAAAATATTCAGTATGGTTGAAGAATTGATGCCCTATAATCCACCTTTTATTGACTTGACCAGCCGATCTGCAGAAGTGGAATATATCGATACTCCCAATGGAAAGTTGGAACACCACATCCGGCGTAAACGCCCGGGTACGATCGGTTTAAGCGCAGCTATAAAAAACCGGTTCGATGTAGAAACGGTACCCCATATTCTTTGTAATGGTTTTACACGTGAAGAAACTGAAGACGCGTTGATCGAATTAAATTACCTTGGAATTCATAATGTATTGGCAGTTCGCGGTGATGACCTGCGGCGAACAATGAATACCAATGGAAAAACTATTAATCATTATGCGTCTGAGTTGGTAAGCCAAATCCAGAAAATGAATAATGGTAAATACCTTGACGAATTACTGGATGCCAGCGCGACTGATTTTTGTATCGGTGTAGGCTGTTACCCGGAAAAACATTTTGAAGCTGTGGATATGGACACTGATCTGAAAAATTTGAAAGAAAAAGTAGATAATGGGGCAGATTATATCGTTACACAGATGTTTTACAACAATAAGTCCTATTTTGATTTTGTAGAAAAAGCACGAGCTGTCGGTATAGAAATTCCGATCATTCCCGGTTTGAAGATTTTAACTGTCAAGAGGCATTTAAAACTGATTCCGGAATTCTTTTATGTTGATCTGCCGGCTGATCTTGTTGAACAAGTGGAAGCTGCTAAAACGAATAATGAAGTAAGTAAAATCGGCGTGCAGTGGGCGATTGAGCAAACCAAGGAGTTGTATGAAGCCAATGTGCCTTGTATTCATTTTTACATCATGCAGTCTGCCAAGCAAGTCGTAAATGTTGTTAAAGAATTTGTATGAGCTTTTTTAATCAATTTAAAGAACATATTCATGAAGCAAAATTAATCACGGCAGGCGATCATATTCTGGTCGCTGTGTCCGGTGGTGTTGATTCCATGGTTTTGACTCATGTATTAGCAGAATTGCGTAGTGAATTCGAATTGAAATTATCCGCAGTTCATATCCAGCATCATTTACGAGCTGATGCAGAGGAAGATGCTCGTTTGGTCAAGTCATTTTGTGAGAAGGCAGCAATTGGTTTTTATAGAGTTGACCTAGATCCAGAAACAAGGACAAAAAAACAAAGCGTTGAAGCCTGGGCGCGTGCAGAACGCTACGCTCATTTTAATGATGTCCTGCAGGAAATTAATGCTGATAGTATTTTGACAGCTCATCACGGCAATGATCAAGTAGAAACTGTTTTAATGCATATTGCTGAAGGTACTGGAATAGATGGATTAAAAGGCATTCGCGAGATAAAGGAAAATATTGTCCGGCCGTTGTTACCCTTTTCCAAAGCTGAAATAGAAGAATATGCAATAAAATATGATGTACCGTATAATAATGATAGTACTAATATGGATATTGCACATCCCCGAAATTTCCTGCGCCATAAAGTGATTCCAAACTGGCAACGTCAATTTCCAAAATTGAATTCTGCTGTTAGAGACTTATCGGCAAATATAAATGAAGTTTCTGAAATTATTGATTTTACACTGGAGTCTGTTTCAAAACAGGTTGTTGAACATGCTGAAAATAGAAATATCATTATTAAACTCAATGAATTCTCTGATGAACCGGAATCATTAAAAGTACATTTGGTAAAATATGTGTTGAAAGATGATGGCCTGCAGTGGCGCAAGCATGATTGGGAAAATATCAACCATTTGATTACACACGGGCATACAGGATCCATAGTAAAAGTGGGACATTATGAAATTCTTAAAAATAGAGACACACTGATTATTCAGAAAAGATCCTTGTCTTGCCATACACATTTTGATGTTCAAGAAGGTGAAAAAATTCAAACGGATAATTTTTCTTTCAAATGGCAAGCAACTCAAATGTATAAACCTAACGATAGTCAAAATGTTGAAACAATTGATGCTGAAACGCTTTCACAATGCATCGAGCTTCGTCCCTGGGAAGAGGGTGATTATTTTCAGCCGTTGGGTATGAATGGACATAAAAAAGTAAGTGATTATTTGACGGATATAAAAATGGATCGTTTTTCAAAACAGTCTCAATTCGTGCTTGCAGACAATGATGAAGTGTTTTGGGTGTGCGGCCAGCGCATCAGTGAAAAAGTGAAGGTTACTCCTGGTACAACTCATTTTGCGGAACTTTCATTTTACCAAATTGTAGGCTAAACATGCATTTCCACGGTTATGAATTGAGTTCTGTTATTTCTGATAAAGAAATTCAACAAAGAATTGCTGAAATAGCTGGTGATTTGTCTGAAAGATTTAAGGATGAAGTACCGATTCTAATCGGCATTTTGAATGGCAGTTTCATTTTTATGGCTGATTTAATTCGGTCATTGAATATAGACTGTGAAATGGATTTTATCAAACTGGCCAGTTATAAGGGCGATAAGTCCACAGGTACAGTTCGTTTGCTCAAAGATATATCTGCAGACATAACGGGCAGGCACGTTGTAATTGTAGAAGATATTATCGATTCTGGATTGACAATTAAATTTATTAAAGACAGGATGCAGGAAGCTGGTCCGTCATCATTGACAATTGTAACATTATTATTAAAGCCGGATGTTGCAAATCTTGATTTTCCAATCGACATCGTAGGGTTTGAAATTGCACCTGATTTTGTTGTAGGATACGGGTTGGATTATGACCAGAAAATGCGCCATTTACCGGCCATTTATCGAATTGAAGAGGAATAAAGTGTTTTTAGAAGATAAAAAATTGAATTTGCAAAAAAATAAGAATCAAAATTCCCAGAATCGCCCAAAACCTTCAAAAGGTGAAAAAGGTGATAAAAAGAATATCGAATTCCAGTGGAAACGTGCTGGAAAAACATCTTTGATATGGGTGATGATCCTCATGTTGGCCATATTCATGTCAGGTTTGCTCACGTCTAATGAACAATCAATAGAAATCCAGTATTTTCAATATAGAGAATACCTGGAGACACGCCAGATTCAAAGTGCTGAAATTATTGAAAATGTTTTTTACGGAGAATTTGCGACACCACAATCCATTCAATCAGATGTAACAGTTTTAGAAAACGTCACCAAGTTTCACGTTAATATACCTTTTGTGGATAAAGATGTGATGACGGAGTGGGATACTTATGGTGTTATTTATAGTTTTAAGGCCAAATCCATAGACTGGACCGGCTATTTCCTCAATATGCTGCCTTGGTTGCTGCTTATTGGTATCTGGATCTTTTTTATACGCCGTATGCAGGGTGGTGGCGGCGGCATGCGCGGTATATTCAATTTCGGCAAAAGCCGGGCCAAGATTTGGACATCGGATATGCCCAAGATTACCTTTGATGATGTAGCCGGTTGTGTAGAGGCAAAGGAAGAATTGAAAGAAGTAATCGATTTTCTGAAAAAACCAAAACGCTTTCAAAAATTAGGCGCCAAGATTCCCAAAGGTGCATTGTTGATTGGCCCTCCTGGGACAGGTAAAACACTTTTAGCTCGGGCGGTTGCCGGTGAAGCAGACGTACCCTTTTTCAGCTTGAGCGGTGCGGAATTTGTGGAAATGTTTGTGGGTGTAGGTGCATCTCGTGTACGGGATCTTTTTGAACAGGGGAAGAAAAGTACTCCTTGTATTGTATTTATAGATGAGCTTGATGCAGTCGGTCGACAGCGAGGTGCCGGGCTTGGGGGCGGACATGATGAACGTGAACAGACATTGAATCAATTATTAGTGGAAATGGACGGCTTTGATTCCGATCAAATGGTTATCGTCCTAGCTGCAACAAATAGGCCGGATGTCCTTGATCCAGCACTGCTGCGCCCCGGTCGTTTTGACCGCCAGATAGTCGTAGATGTTCCTGATATTAAAGGCCGCCTGGGAATATTAAAGGTCCATACTAAAAAAATTGTATTAAATAAACGCAAAATGAACTTGGAAGAATTAGCACGCGGGACGCCCGGTTTAGTCGGAGCTGACTTAGCAAACTTAGTGAACGAAGCCGCACTACTGGCGGCCCGGAAACGCAAGAAATCTGTGGATATGGAAGATTTTGAGGAAGCCAAGGATAAGGTCATGATGGGCATCCAGCGCAAGAGTGTTATCATTTCAGATGAGGAAAAAAAGGTTACAGCTTACCACGAATCCGGCCATACACTGGTTGCAACCATGACTCCCGGCGCTGATCCCATCCATAAAGTTACCATTATACCCCGTGGACAAGCACTTGGTTTAACAGCGCAAATACCTATTGATGAGAAACACAACTATTCCCAGGAGTATATCGAAGGCCGTTTGGCAATTCTCCTGGGTGGTCGCGCCGCAGAACAACTCATTTTTAATGAATTAACAACTGGAGCCGGGGATGATATTGAAAAAGCATCAAATATTGCCCGAAAAATGGTATGCGAGTGGGGCATGAGCGATGTAATCGGCCCAATGACATTCGGCAAGAAGAATGAAGAAGTCTTTTTAGGTCGTGAGATCCAAAGCCATCGTGATTTTAGTGAATCCACCGCACGGTTGATCGATGAAGAAGTGGTGCGCATCATTCGTAAGGCGCAGCGTGCAGCTGCCACATTATTAGAGGAGAATATAGCGATTCTGCATACAATGGCTGATGGACTCTTAAAATATGAAACCCTGGACAGCAAAGACATCAATCGAATTTTGGATGGAAAGAAGCTGACGCGTTCCAAAAATGGCCATCCCCAAAAAAGGCGTCCTAAAAAACGTAAAAAACCACAGGTGAAAAATACTGAATCTGCAAAGCAGTCAGAAAAAAATATAAAAGAATCACCTTCTAAACCCGACGAAGGATAAGTCAAATTATTTATTCCCAAATGACCCCGCTGTGACAGGGTGATAAATGGGTTTTTGGACATATGTCACTGCCATCTAATTGGAAAAATATACACACTCCCAATGCGTCTACATTGATTATGGGAATCTTGAATGTAACTACGGATTCATTCAGCGACGGAGGTCAATTCATCGATAAAGATATTGCAATTAAACATGCGCGTGAAATGGAAAAGTCAGGAGCTGACATTATTGACATTGGCGGAGAATCAACTCGACCGGGTTCAGAACCTGTTTTATTGGAAGATGAATTGGAACGTGTGATACCAATCATTGAAGGAATAAGATCAAATTCCAATGTGTGCATTTCTATAGATAGTTATAAAGCGGATGTGGCTGAAAAGGCATTGGCTGCCGGAGCGGACATTGTTAATGATATCAGCGGGCTGCAGTTTGACAAAGACATGGTGAACATTGTGAAAAAACACAATGTACCGGTAGTCATCATGCATATTTGGGGAACACCACGGAATATGCAGCAGGATCCCCACTATGATGATCTTATGCAGGAAATAGTTGCTTATTTTCAGGAACGTGTGGAGTTTTGCCATGAACATGGTATCAAAAAGGTACATATTATCCTTGACCCTGGCATTGGCTTTGGAAAAAGATTACAGGATAATTTTGAATTGCTGCGGGAATTAAAACAAATATCAGGCCTTGGTTTTCCAGTATTATCCGGTCCTTCCAGGAAATCCTTTATTGGGTTTACGCTTGACCTTCCGGTGGAAGAAAGGGTGGAAGGAACCTCCGCGGCTGTGACGGCATCCATCTTAAACGGCGCCAAAATTGTTCGGGTGCATGACGTTAAGGAAATGAAACGTGTGGTGACAATTGCGGATCATATCAGGGGAATTGCTTAATGGATCTATTCAAAATCGGTTTTCTTACAGTTACGTTGATTGACGTCATTGACCTTATCCTGGTCAGCTGGCTGTTTTATAAGATCTATCAATATTTCAGGGAAACTCGTGCAGGGCAGATGCTTGTAGGTCTTATTATATTACTTATTGCATCATTTTTGTTCAACGCCATCGGTTTCAGCGCTTCGTCGTGGTTGGTGAACCAATTCCAGACGGTTTGGGTGGTGGCGTTTGTAATCCTGTTCCAGCCGGAGTTGCGCCGCTTGCTTATTTATGTAGGGCAAACCCGCTTTTTCCAAACTATCTTCCGCATGGGCACATCCAAATCCATCGAAGAAATGGTGAATGCTATCAATCAATTAATTGAGAACACATGGGGTGCGTTCATTGTCATCCAGCGGGAAACAGGCATGCGTGCTTATAAGGAAGCTGGAACTCAGCTCAAGGCGGAGGTATCGGCGCCTTTACTGCTATCTATTTTTAATCCAAAGTCACCTCTTCATGATGGCGCTGTGATTATCCAGAACGAAATCATTGAAGCTGCTGCCTGCATTTTACCGTTGACGGAAAGTACAACTGTGGACCCAGCTATGGGCACTCGTCATCGAGCAGCGCTCGGTATTACAGAAGAGACAGATGCTATCGCTATAGTGATTTCGGAAGAAAATCAGCGTATTTCTGTTGCGGAAAACGGGCGCTTTGTGAATATCGGCATGGACGAGATGGAACTGCGGCGCTACCTGAATGAAGAGTTGTTCATTTCCTCCGGGGAATAATGAATTCCATTACAGCTGAAACCTGGCATTATGCCCTGGTGAGCGTGCTTATTGTCAGCCTGGTTTCTCTGGCAGGCGTGGCTACGCTATCCCTTTCCCAAACATTTCTAAAACGCATTTTACTTTTTTTGGTGAGCTTCGCCGTGGGTAGTTTGCTGGGCGGCGCCTTTATCCATTTACTCCCGGAAGCGTTTGCTTCCGATTTAAACCCCATGGCTGTTTCCGCATCAGTTCTCGCCGGTATCATCCTCTTTTTTATTTTGGAAAAATTCTTTCGCTGGCGACATTGCCACCTGGAGACCACCGCTGATCACGTGCATCCTGTGGTGCCCATGAATATTTTTGGTGATGCCATGCATAATTTTATTGATGGTATCTTGATTGGCGTTTCCTACGCGGTGAGCATTCCCCTGGGCATGGCCACCACAGTGGCGGTCCTGCTCCACGAAATTCCCCAAGAGATCGGTGATTTCGGAATATTGATTCATGGCGGCCTGACCGTAAAAAAAGCGCTCCTATTCAATTTTGCGTCTGCGCTAACATCTGTGATTGGAGTGGTGTTGGCGTTAATGATCGGTGTAACAATGGAAGGTGTTGTGCTTTATTTTTTGCCCATGACTGCCGGGGGCTTTATTTATATTGCCGGTTCAGACCTCATCCCGGAACTGCATCACAATACGGAAGTAAAAATATCCATTTTGCAATTGCTTGCTTTGCTGGGCGGGATCGCCATAATGTTTGGACTTGCTACTGCATTTTAAAACGAAATTTGTAATAAATTAAATCATGGAATTGACAGTCTTGAAAGATGGTTTCGCCACAGCAGAAGCCAAACACCACGAACTACGGAGGCACCTTTGACCTGGAGTCCAAGTCAACCGAAGTAGAAAAACTTCGCCTAAAGTCTGCGTTGCCAGATTTTTGGAATGACAATGCAGCCGCACAAGTCATCCTCAAAAAAATATCCCTTATAGAAAAAGAACTCACCCTGTGGTCCGATCTTGAAAAACGCCATGGTGACGTAGAAGTACTATTGGAATTCGCCGAAAGCGGCGATGCAGAACTGGAGGAAGTCAACGAAGAACTAAAATCCTACACCAAGATTATAGAGGATGTGGAGCTTCAAATGATCCTGGGGGATGAACAGGATAGTCAAGACGCCATTGTGACCATTCACCCGGGCGCCGGCGGGACCGAAAGCCAGGATTGGGCAGAAATGCTTTATCGTATGTATACCCGCTGGGTGGAGCAAAAAGGATTCAAGAAAAATGTGATGGATTATCAACCCGGTGATGAAGCAGGATTAAAAGATGTAACTATGGAAGTAAAAGGAGATTTCGCTTACGGACTGCTAAAAGCGGAAGCGGGTATCCACCGTTTGGTGCGCATATCGCCTTTCGATTCCAACAGCCGCCGCCATACATCCTTTGCCTCCGTGTTTGTTTATCCGTCCAGTGATGAAGAGATTGAAATTGAAATTGATCAAAACGATTTACGCATTGATACATACCGCGCGAGCGGAGCCGGTGGCCAGCATGTAAATAAAACCGATTCCGCCATACGAATTACACATATTCCCACGGGAATAGTTGCGCAATGCCAGAATGAACGTTCCCAGCATAAAAATAAAGCAACGGCAATGAAAGTGTTAAAAGCGCGTCTTTATCAATTAGAAGTGGAAAAGCAAAAAGAAGACAATCAGGAATTGGAAGATTCTAAAATGGATATCAGCTGGGGGAGTCAGATCCGGTCTTATGTGTTCCACCCTTACAATATGGTCAAAGATCACCGCACAAAAGAAGAAACGGGGAATGTATCGGCAGTGATGGATGGCGCTCTTGATAATTTTATCCGGGCATTTTTGATGAGTAAATTGAAATAAGAAGTGATGAACAATTGTATAAATGTTTAGTATAATCACTATTTAAGCCTCAGGGCTCTGAAACAAGACAAAAAGGAACTGAGCATGGAAGCAGTTAATCTTGCAGAAAAGCTGGAAACTTTCAGCGAACATTGGCAACCTAGAACAGTTAGCCAGTTCAACGGTCATGACATCATGGTCATTAAGGTGAAAGGTGAGTTTATTTGGCATAAACACGACGAAACAGACGATTTTTTTTTAGTGCTCGAAGGCCGAATCACGATAAGAATGCGCAAAGGCAATGTCACTCTAGGCCCAGGGGAGATGTTTGTCGTACCCAAAGGTGTAGAACATCAACCCGTCGCGGAAGATGAAGCTCACATTCTTCTAATCGAGCAAACAGGTACGCCAAATACAGGTGACTTGTCAACAGCAACCGTTCGCCGTGTGATATAGAATGGAGCTCATCCGAAATACCGTATACAAAGCTGCCATCCGCATTGCCCTCGCAACAGGATTCATTTTGCTACTGCCTTTGTTGGCGATGCAGTTCACCGATGAAGTGGTCTGGGATCTGACCGATTTCATTATCGCCGGCGTCCTCTTGTTTGGCACTGGTCTTGTGTATGAGCTTGTAGCGAGAAGGTCGGAGAAAACTGTGTACAGAGCCGCTTTTGGCGTTGGACTTGCAGGAGCATTCCTCCTCTTTTGGGTGAATGGTGCTGTTGGTATTATCGGGAACGAGGGACAGCCCGCCAACTTGATGTATGGAGCAGTATTTGCTGTCGGATTCATCGGTTCCCTTATGGCACGCTTTAAGCCTCACGGAATGGCATGTACATTATTTGCGGCGGCACTCATTCAAATGCTAGTCCCCGTAATTGCACTCCTTATCTGGCCGCCTCCTGTTACATCCTGGGCACCGGGTGTATTCGGTGTATTCGTGATCAGTGCCTTCTTTGCCATGCTGTTTATCGGATCGGCTTTGCTGTTTCGGCGTGCAGCGCAGGAGTAACCACCTGCATAAATGTCAAGGTAATACAAAAAATAATAATTATAAAAAAACCCCTCTTTTCGAGGGGTTTTTTTATGGAATATCTAAAAGGTTGAATTTATTCTACAGGATTCCCATCAGCATCAAGCAGGATCGGATCACCAAAACCGAGGGATTTTAATCCATCCAATTGTGTAGTTGCATCTCCCACAACCAAATAAATCATTTCGTCAGGGCGAATAAGCTTTTTCGCCAATACGTTATGGTTTTCAACCGTCATATTTCGAACTATTTCTTCCCGATCCTTGATATAATCAAAGGGAAGATCGTATGTGGCAATATTATCAATCATACCTCGCAAAGCACCCAACGTCTCAAAACGACGGGCATTTGATTTCAGCAGGACATTTTTGGTGAAATCCAGGTCTGCTTCATCGATCGGTTCACGGTAAGCAGTCATTAGGTCCTTAAAAATATTGACAGACTCTTCGGTTGTATTAGAACGCACGCCAGAAGATGCAGTGAATTTCCCCGGGAATTTTGAACCGCTGAATCCTGTGCGGGCGCCATAAGTAAACCCTTTTTCCTCACGTAATGTCAAATTGACATCGCTGCTAAAATTGCCGCCCAGTTTCATATTCATTATCGTGGCAGGGTAGTAGTCGGGATCGGTATACGCTAACCCAAGATAGCCGATGCGGATTTCGGACTGTTTGGCATCGGGAACATCTATGAAATATACTTTTGCATTTTCATCTGGAACTGGCAATTCATATTCAGTAAATGACACATCTTTTGTTGCCCATCTGTCTACTAATCCATCAAACGCTTTTACAGCCACATTGCGATTGAAATCACCCACAATGCTGATGGTAGCCAAGTCAGCTGAAAAATTAGCCTTGTAGAAATTTTTCAAATCATCCAGGGTGATGGACTCTACTGATGCAACAGTTCCGCTCGTTGAATTTGCAAGAATGTGATCCCCATAGATCAGTTTATTATACACTTTGGATGCGATGGATGACGGTACGGAAGCACTACGCTTTATTGATTCAGCCGTTTCTCTTTTAATGCGCACAAATTCTGTTGCATCCCAGCGAGGTTCAAACAATATTTCTTCTACCAGTGCCAGGGTAGCATCAAAATTTCGTTTTAATGTAGTGACTTCAACTCCAATGGATTGTTTACCGGTGTACATATAGATCGATGATCCCAGGGCGTCAATCGCTTCTTCAAGTTCAATGGGTGTTTTATTGGCTGTCCCTTCCATCAACATATCTGTAATAAGGTTTGCAACACCGACTTTATTTGGGTCGTCCAATAGCATACCGCCGTCAATTTGAATACCAAAATTGATTAATGGCAATTCGTCATGTTTTGAGCCGTAAAGCGTAATTCCATTACTGTATTTATGTCGCCAAATCGTGGGCAGGTTTAATCTGGGCTGGGGACCATCAACCGGTTCAACTGACCTGTCGAACATAGAGGGTATCTCTGCTATATCCATACCACCTTCGCCAGTTTCCTTGACCACATTTTCTACAATTTCTTCTTCTTTAACGGGGAAGAGAATTGACCCTTCTGCAACCAATTCCACTTTACCTTCCGGTACAAAACTGGTCATGACATAATTCCGGCCTTTGACATATGTTTCATACACCCGATTTATATCGTTCATATTGACATCGAGAACTTTTTGCAGTTCACTGGACATTGCATCAGGCGAGCCGTAGTATTCATTATAATATGCCAGTTGAAACCCCTTACCAAGTACGGAGGATATTCCACCGTAAAAACCGGTTTCATATTTGGCTTTTAACCGTTCAAGATCTGCTGTAGTGAAGCCGTCATTTTCAAAACGAGCAAATGCTTCATGAACAGCAGATTCAACATCGGTGAGATTGGTTTCGGGGAAACCTGTCACAACAATATTATACGTTCCGGCAATCTCCCGGGTACCGCTGTAAGAATAAAAATTAGGTGCCAGTTTCTTTTCTTCAACAATCACTTTATAAAGGGGTGCTTTTTTCCCATCTCCTAAAAGTTGGCTCATTAATTCCAGTGCAGGAGCATCTACGTGCTTTCCATCAACAGTTGGAAATGCCATTGTTAAACGTGGTGATTTAGCAAAATTATCTTCGTGGTATACTTTTTTGGTATCAGCAAGTTGAATTGGCATTGGTACAGGATCACCATTATCAGGTCCGGACTTAATTTCCCCAAAATATTTCTCAACTAACTTTTTGACTTCTCGTTTCTTAATGTCCCCGGCAATTACCATAGTGGCATTATTGGGGCCGTACCATTTTTCGTGAAAATCACGAACATCCTGCAAGGTTGCATTTTGCAGATCTTCCAATTCACCGATGGTTGTCCAGTTATAGGGATGGTCTGCGGGATACATATTTTTGATAAGCACATAATCATTATGCCCATAGGGACGGTTATCGACACGCTGACGTTTTTCATTCTGGACGACTTCCTGTTGATTTTCAAAAGCAGCTTGTGTCACTGTGGGCAGAAGCCAGCCCATACGGTCTGATTCCATCCACAAAACGGTTTCCAGTGCATTTTTGGGCACCACTTCAAAATAGACTGTACCATCCTTGTTGGTGCCGCCGTTGAGTGTTCCGCCCGCATTCTGGATCTTTTTGAAGAATTGATCCTGGCCTACATGTTGTGATTCCTGGAACAGCATATGTTCAAACAAGTGGGCAAAACCTGTCCTACCTGGTGTTTCGCGGTTGGATCCAACGTGATATTGAATCGCTACGCCGACAATTGGATCTGATTTATCCTCGTGGAGAATAACAGTTAAGCCATTATCAAGCGTATATTTTTCATACTCGATAGTGAAGGGCGTAAGGGCATTCAGATTGCAGCCAATAATAAAAATGAACGCATAAATACCGGCAGTCAATGATTTTTTAAACATGTAAAGCTCCTGTTATCAAATTGATTTATTACATTACAAAAAACATAAAATCCTGTTTTCTATAGCCCCGAAAATTACATTAATCTGTCATTTATACATATAAAATTTCTCCCAATATTCTACTATATTTTATTAAGTATATGATTTTAATCGAGGATTAAAAAGAATCATTTAGTCACAGCCGATGATGTATTTAAATTAACTCCCTTCAATCTATAAATATATCCATGTCAGACGAACATAAAAGCTTAAACGAAATTATTCGTTTCCGTCAGGAAAAGCTGGATACCCTCCGCGAACGGGGTGTAAACCCCTATCCCCATAATTTTAACCCATCCCATACCAGTGGTGAGGTGTTAGCGAATTATAAAGAATTGGAAGAAAAAGATGTCACTGTTGCCGGTCGAATTATGGCTTTGCGCAAGATGGGTAAGGCTTCATTTTTTCATATCCAGGATATGGG
>CAZORD010000016.1:0-40245 GCA_964582455.1 uncultured bacterium
ACGGTGGAATAATGAGACTTATAATTACACTACTATTTTTGCTCAATGTTGGCTTCAGCCAAAACTGGCTTCAGCAGCGCATCATTGCCGAACAATTCAATAAAGCACTGGAGCATTTTGATGACGGCCGCTACGCCACGGCGGACAAAATCCTGCAGCGAATATTGAAAAAACCCGCCGGGGAATATGAGTTGCCGGTGAATCTTTTAGCCATGAAAACCAGTTTAGCTTTGGATCATATTGATGTAGCCAAAGCATTTGGTAAAACAATTCTTACACAATATGGCCAACATGAGTATTTATCGGAAGCCTTTATGGTTTTAGGCGATATTTTAATAGCCGAAGGTGATGTGGATGGTGCCTTCAGGATGTATATGCGATCCAGGCAAATAAATAATGATGATTCATTTGTTGAAAAAATTAATTCCCGGATAATACAAACAATTCAAATAGGCATTTCTGAAAGCGCAATTGCAGAACAGCAACTGACTGCTTTAGAAGACAATGAAATTATTATGAATCTTGCTCAAGCGTTTACACACCTCCAAAAAGGTAATCCTGATGATTGTGCTGTTGCTTTAAACAAAGTAGATCCTGTCTTTATACCTGAAGCATATTATGAACTATATGAAAAAATGTTTTTGGCTTCATATCAGCCTGCCTTAGAGATGTTTACTTTTGGTGTTGTTTTACCTTTGACTGGAAGACATGCAGAAATTGGTAATTCATTCTTAAGAGGATTGCATCAATCCAGTAATAAGCCAGGGCAACCTGTAAATATCGCTTTTCAAATAGAAGACAGCAAGAGTGATGCAGTAGAAGCGATACGGGCAATCAAACGCTTGGAAAAGAATAAACAATTATTGGGAATAATTACTGCTAGAGATGATCTGGCTCTTACAAATGTACTGCAAAGTTCAACTTTACCATTAATCGTACCTGGCGGCAGTGGATTATCATTTTCAGGTTTAAAAAATAATATATTTCAACTGCAAGCTGGATGGACTGATGAAGGACAGCATGCTGCACGATGGATAGCAGAATATTTGACCAAGGATAGTATCGCCATAATCGCTCCCGCAGATGATTATGGCCACAGTGTTATTGATGCATTTCTGAAAGAAATGGATGCTCTGGATCATACGGTTGTAGTTGTAGAATGGTATACGGGTAGACCGGAAAACCTGAAAAAGCAGTTCCAATCACTACGTCAGACTGCATTCAACCTTATTCCACCAGATAATCCATACGATGAATTTCTGGGTATGTCTTTCGATAGCCTTGATGCATTGTTTGATGTGAATACTGAAGATTTCTTCGCAATAGCAGAAGATGAAAATGAGGAAAAGATAAAAGATTCTTCCAAAGTAGTATTATCAACAATTCAAGCGCTTTATATGCCTATTCATGCTGAACATTTAAATTATATCAGTACACAATTCCCTATGTACAATTTGAATACAAGTTTGGTGGGGAATATTGCTTGGAATCAGCCTGAAATCCTTGCCCAGGATAATGTCGGTCCTCATCTGGAAGGAATGACTATTTTATCACATAAAAATGTCTCCAGAGATGCTAATTCACCAAGTCAAATTGAAAATAATGATTTTCTTTTAGGTTATGATGTAAGCGGATTATTAACAGCAATTTGTACTTCTGGTATAACAAATCGAACAGAATTCATTTCAAAGTTAGAGCAAACAGAATATAATGGATTAGTCTATGCAATTGCATTTTCTCCAGATGATCACAGTAATTCAATTATGCAAATTCTTAAATGTGAAAATAGATCATTTATTCCAGTCGGTACATTTGTAGCTGACACAGTGCAATTTCATATCCAGCAGCGTCCCTGATTCATTGACAGTCCCCAGCGATTCATTTCTTGATTTAAGTTCATATTTTGCTCAAGAAAATTTTCGAGCAGGATTTTCACTTGGCTCGTTTCCTTACACGACCCCAGAGGATAGGAAACAACTTGCTGAAGCACTTGGATTAAATAGTTCAAATTTGGTTGTTCCAAAGCAAGTTCATGGTAATCAAGTTCAATTTTGTATAGCCCCAGGGAAATTAGTTAATATTGACGCATTAATTTCTAAATCAGCAGATGTTGTTTTATCCATTCAGGTGGCAGATTGTATTCCATTATTTGTTCAAGATAAAAATTCAAAAATCTTTGGGTTAATCCATGCCGGCTGGAGAGGGACTGCTAAAGGAATTGTCTCAAAAACTATTAATGAATTCATGAAGCATAATACAAATTATGAAGAAATTATTGTACTAATTGGACCCTCGATTAAGCAATGTTGCTTTCAAATTGGCCCAGGTGTAGCAGAAGAATTTTCAGATGATTTCCTGATTCAGGGAAGTGGCGATAGATCATTTTTGGATTTACAAGGTTTGGTGAAAAACCAACTAGTTAATTCTGGAATTAAAAGTGCAAATATTATTGATCTTGATGAATGTACTTGCTGTCAGCCGGATAAATACGATTCATATCGTCGAGATGGTAAAAATGCAGGTAGAATGATTGCTGTTTGTGGCTGGGTGTAGTCTTTTCCTCTATCTGATGATGTTTGTTTAGATCAGACTTTGCTACTTATTTAAAACAATGTTTGATGTAAAACAATTCAATATTTGTATTTTTTCAGTATTTATTCACCACCCTACAAGATCCCTCCTCATAGGAGGAGGAAATTTAAGGGAAGGTGGAAAAACAATATTTTTTTCCTGGTAAATCAATGATTTTAACTCTGGTACATAATCAGATTAAATTATAATCTCAATATGAATATCGTTGACGCACTTATCTTGGGTTCGCTGCAAGGAATCACGGAATTTTTACCCATAAGTAGTTCTGGCCATTTGGTCATGGGACAGGCTATTCTAGGTATCGAGCAGCCTGGAAATGAATTTGAGATCCTTGTCCACCTCGGAACCCTCGCCAGCGTGCTAGTGGTTTTTTTTGAAGATATAAAATCTCTCTTATTTTCATTGAATTCAAAAAAGACACAACTTTTTATCCTGTTTATTCTTATCGGTACTTTGCCAGCTGTTGGTATAGGATTAGGATTTAAGGACTTGTTTGCATCTTTATTCGAAAATGTCCCTGCTGTTGGTAGCGCACTCATTTTTACAGGGTTAGTTCTTTACGCATCAACCTATGCAAAAAGTAAAAATAATGAACATTCATTTCTTTCTTCGGTCTTGATTGGGTGCGCACAAGCAGTGGCCATCATCCCCGGAGTGTCTCGCAGCGGTATGACCATTTGCACAGCATTGTTTTTAGGATTATCCGCAAAGGAGGCCGCACGGTTTTCTTTTCTCTTGGCGATTCCTGCAATCAGCGGTGCTGGTTTATTGACAGCCATGGAGATGACGGGTGTTAATTCATTACCGGGTACAGTGGCAATAGCAGGCCTTGTGAGTTCTTTTATAGTAGGCGTATTTGCACTCAAATGGCTACTCGGCTGGCTGGAGCAGGGTAAATTTCATTATTTTGGGATTTATTGTCTGACCGTGGGACTTTTAACATTGGTTATCTAATATGGACATGATTGGAATCATTTTCGTACTCTACCTCATTTTTCTCATTTTTGTAGGAATTTGGACTTTCAAACTCAATAAGACGCAAGAAGACTACCTTCTTGCCGGTAGGAAATTGGGGCCTTGGGTAACGGCGTTTTCTGAACGGGCATCGGGTGAATCTGCCTGGCTGATACTGGCACTTCCTGGAGCGGCGATAGCTGTGGGTTTGGGCGAAGTTTGGACTGTTATAGGAATTACAGTGGGTATTATTGCATCGTGGTTTTTGATTGCTGAAAAACTGCGCATTGAAACTGAAAAATACCAGGCATTAACCATTCCCGTATATTTACACCGCCGCTATAAAGATCATTCAAATATCATTCGCTTATTTTCCGCATTAATCATTGCGTTTTTCTTCGCGTTTTATGTTTCCGCTCAATTCCATGCATCGGGCAAGGTATTGAAAACATTATTTGATATTGATGCTGTAACCGGTATTTCTATTGGTGCAGCAGTTATCATTTCATATACACTCATGGGGGGATTTTTTGCGGTGGCGTGGACTGACTTGCTTCAAGGTATTCTGATGATCGGTACATTAATCATTTTACCAATTGCCGGTTTTATTGAACTGCAAAGTTCCCAAGTATCACTCGCTCAAAGCTTATCCCATGCTGGACCTACACATTCCTCTTTTACAATGGGTAAAGAAGGGTTTGCCGGTTTAGCTGTCATATTGGGTGGATTAAGCTGGGGATTGGGGTATTTGGGGCAACCGCACTTGGTTATTCGTTTCATGGCCATTAAAAAGCCGTCTGATGTCAAACGAGCAAGAACAATTGCAATTCTCTGGGCACTTCCCGGAATTACAGGTGCCTTTTTGATCGGACTTGTTGCGCTGAATTACTTTGGGCCTGATTATTTTGCAAATATCGATGTTGAACAGGCCATGCCTCTTTTAGCTCAAGAGCTGCTGCCTGCAATTGTAGCCGGGTTATTTATCTCTGGTGCCGTTGCTGCTATGATGTCAACAGCAGATTCACAGCTGCTGGTCTCTACTTCAGCCATTACGGAAGATTTCATCCATCAATATCTTGGTAGAGAAATGTCAAACAAAAAATTGGTTTCCTTGAGCAGGATTATGATTGTTATACTTGGACTTTTTGCATATGCATTAGCCATCATGTCGGAGGTACAGGGAAAAAATATTTTTGGTGTGGTCAGTTATGCTTGGAGTGGATTGGGCTCCGCCTTCGGACCGGCATTAGTATTAACACTGTGGTGGCAAAAAACAACACGGAATGGCATTATTGCAGGACTTTTAACCGGGTTTTTTACAACAGTGATCTGGGCCAATATTGACATTTTACAATCAGCTGTCACCGAACGTCTGGTCAGTTTTGTTTTTGCATTCATAGCAGTTATTATTTTCAGCCTCTTGGAAAAGAAAAAATGAAAGAGCAAAACTTAAAAGACGCATTTCAAAAATTGGATAATGGAGTCTTAAATCAAGTATACATTTTGAAGGGTGATGATTATTTTCTGCAGGAATATTTTATAAAGAAATTAGAAAAAAGTGTTTTTGGAGATGATCCTTCTCATCGTGAATTATTAATGCCCGATGATATAAGTTCACAAGAAATTTTGGATAGAATAAATCAGGCAGATCTTTTTAGCACTAAAAAATATTTTATTTTGCGAAATCCACAACAAATAAAAGGAAAAGCTCAGGATGAACTTTTACAGTTTTGTTCAAATCCTATTCCTAATCATTTCCTTGTAATTATAATGGATGATTTTTATTCGAAATTGAAAATAGTAGAAAAGCTACAGAAGGAACTATCGCCAATTGATGTACGCAAACCGTTTGAAAACGATCTGCGAAAATGGACAAAACAGTTTTTTCAAGATCATAATATTGATGCGCCGCCAAGTGTTGTCGAAGCTGTATTGGATATGGCTGGAGATTCTGTATACCATATCGCGAATCAAGTAGAAAAAATTTGCCTGGGCTTAGGTGATAAGGAATTACTCACTCCTGAATTTGTACACAAATTCAGCGGCTGGAATAGAGAATTCCAAAAATGGGAATTCTTAAATGCAGTTGGGCAGAAGTATCTTGCAAAGGCTCTTATAACCGGCAAGGATTATATTTCCAGGAATGATATGATATCTTTACTTCCGAGCCTGACAGCACTTTTCCAGGAAATGTTATTTATCCATTTGAATAATGGAACTTCTCAATCCTACAGAGGTTATATCCCACTAACCAATGGAGTTAAGAATAAACTACCTGCCCATGCGAAAAAGTATACCAAAAATGAAATCGAAAACAGTCTCTCCCTTTTAGGCGATATTGATAGAAGTATAAAAACAACCAGTGAAAATGATGAATCACTCCTCACCCGCTTCCTCTTCAATACACTCATTGAACATGACTGAGGATTTTCGTTATACGGATGAAGAACTCATTGCCCGATTTCAAGATGGTGATGAACAGGCTTATGTGGAATTGGTAAACCGATACCGAAATCGATTAATGACATTTGTATACCGATTCGTTAATGATATGGAAAAAGCTGAAGATATCGTTCAGGATACCATGATGAAATTGTTTACCCATCGCCATTTCTACCGCAATATAGCCAAATTTTCAACTTGGATATATACAATCGCAGGCAATCTTGCTAAAACAGAATTACGTAGAAAGAAGCGCCATAAAGTAACCAATTTGAGTCAAATGGGCTTTGAAGAGCAAGAATATCAACTTCCTTCAGTGGAACCGGAAACGGGAGAAACTGCTCAAGGGCATTTTGCTGAAAAACAAATTCAGAAAGCAATTCAGGAATTACCACTCCATTTCAGGACGGTAGTTATTTTACGAGATATTCAGGAACTTTCTTATGAAGAGATTAGTAAAATCGTCGACGTTCCACTGGGAACCGTAAAATCGAGAATAAATCGTGCAAGACTACAACTACAACAAGAACTTAAAGAATTCAGATAAACTGGAGGACAGTATATAGATGGACCGCTATCAATTTGAGGATTTAATATCCGATTATATCGAAAATAACCTTTCAATGAACCAGCGTAAGCAAATCGAAGCTTACCTGGAAGAAAACCCTGAAGCTATGCAACAGGTTAAAGCTGTTAAGCAAGTTATGGTTTCCATGAAATCGACCCCTGAAATTTCTACATCAGCAGATTTCATGAATAATCTAACTAAACGTATTAACGCTGAAAAAGAATCCAAATCTGTTGTTGTTTCGAAACGATCATTTGCAGGTTATACACCATTAATGGCCGGCCTGTCAGCGGTAGTTGTTATCGCTGTAGTGATGTTAGGAATTGAATTCATGCCTAATAATAGTAACCAGGCTACGTTTACACCAACAATGGCTGAACAACAACATGATCCATTACCTAATTTGCCTGGTCAGGAAAATCAAGATATGATGGCTGAAGTTGAAGAAGATTCTACACTCAATGATGATGATATTGATGTAAAGCCGAATTTCAAAGACCGTATACAATTAGTTGGAGACAAACGGCCTTAATTCTCCTCAAAACTTAAAGACCTTCCAGATATCCTCGCTGAAGATGTAGTTTCTCACAGCGAGGATTTTATTTACAGATGAACGTTAACAGATTAATCACAGCAGCCATCTTGGCATTAGTGTGCTTTTTGCTATTTGTTTACCCAGACCCACAAGGAGATCTCTACACAGCCCTGCGCTTTATTTCATTCGGTTTGCTTTTAGTTATATTATATCAATTTTCAACTTCCGCACCTGATGTATATGAACCAGAAGAAGTGCCTGATAATCAACAAATTACATCTGTAAGTCGAGGTTTAGATATCCATGAAGATATTCACGACCAATATGAACAACTGTTGAATATGGTTTTTAATATGGTCATAGCTATTAATGAGAATTATAAAGCAGCTTTCTTTATGTTGGATAGCAGCGGAGATAATTTAGCGATACAATCTTCAACAAAAGACGGTTTTGAAGATTTGATTTCTACTGAAAATGAAATGATACAAACTATTCTTCTGCAGGAAGAAGCAATTCTTTTTCAGCAATCAGATGTGCGCAGTCATTGGGATAGTCTTTTTGTAGAAAAAGCCTGGAGGGGAAGTGAATGTGTGCTGGGAGCAAGGGTATTATATAAAAATGCACCGGTAGGCTGTATATTGGTTCAAGCTGATCATTTTTCTACAATAGAGGAGCGGGACCGGAATTTGTTAACAAGCTTGGGTCGATTTGTTTCATTGAGTATGCTAAAACTGGATAATATTGAAAAATTATCATTGGATAATTATTTCCATTATCAAATTGCAAATTTGTTGAATTCCATGGATATACAATCTGAAGTTCGCGGCCTTTATGAAAAAGTTCGTGATTTATGCAGGTCATTTTTCAATTATGATAAATTGACCATTTCGGTCATTCAAGACGATGGGAAGCATTATAAAGTGATTTTGGAAGATGGGTATAATGGAGATGTTGATTCCGAAAAAATCTATTCAATTTCAAAAAGTATTCATGGCCGCGGATTCCGCTCTGATGAAACTGTGGAATCCAGTAATATTACTGAAGATTTTTATGAAACCGGACGGTTTGAAGAAGGCGATCTGGATAAACATGACTTTAAGTCAATATTGGCTGTTCCTGTTTTAATCAATGATAGTGTTAAATACTGTATTGCAATAGAAAAACAAAAATCCTATCATTTTATAAGTTCTGATAAAAATGTTTTAGAATTATTATCTCTGACATTTGGTTCAATCGTATCCTGGCAAAAGCAATATTGGAAAATGCATGACAATGCCATGCATGACGGTTTAACTAACTTATTAAACCATAAAGCATTCATGGTTAGGTTTAATGAAGAAATAAGCAGGTCTAGTCGTTATCAGCATAGTGTTGTTTTGGCTATATTAGATTTGGATAAATTTAAACGCATCAATGATACATATGGTCATTTATACGGAGATTATGTTATTCGTGAAGTTGCAAATATTATCAAAGAGAAAGTCAGGAATATTGATGTAGTCGGGCGTTATGGCGGCGAGGAATATGGAATTTTGCTTATTGATACAAATATTGACAAAATTATTCCTGTAGCACAAAGAATTATTGAAGGAATATCAGGTTTTAATTTTAATATGGATAATATTGATGTAAATATGACCATCAGCTGTGGTTTGGCTGAATATCCAAAAGATTCGGATAATATGAATGATTTGATAACCAAAGCAGATGATGCGATGTATAAAGCGAAAGCAAAAGGAGGGAATTTGGTTTCTGTATTTGATGAAAAAAGTTCAAGTACAAATGGGATTGAAACTACTTCTTAATTTTATTGTATGAAGACAATAATTAATAAATTCAATTATTTCACTTTCGCCTCGATGATCTTTATGGTTGGTTGTGTTCAACGGCCGGAACCTGTCGTGGATCAATCAGTTTCACTAGCTGTTGAGATTAAACAAGAACCTAACCCCGAAGCGTTGAAGCATTTTATGGATGCCCAATTGTATATCAGCCAAAGCAATTACCCCATGGCAATTATTGAATTACAAGATGCGTTGCGACTCGATCCAACAGCAGGTTCTATTCATGTATCTTTATCTGAAGCCTTTTGGAAGTTGGGCAAAATAGAACGAGCTGAGGATCATTTAAATTCAGCTATTACTTTGGATAATAAAGATGTTGATGCCAGAAAAATGCTGGCAGAACAGTTTATAATTCGACATCAATATGAAAAAGCAGAAGGTCAATTTATTTCCCTCCGCGAAATAGAACCTGGTGAAGCTGATCATGTTATAGCCCAAGCTGAATTAGCGGCTGCCCGATTGCAGTGGGATAAGGCTATTCAACTTTTTCGTCAAGCGTATGATGTTGATAAAGCTATGCTCAGAGCGTTAGAAAAAGCATCCGAAATAGCATTGCGATCCAATAAATTATTGGTAGCTCGGGAAATCTATGGACAATTGGTAAAAATTGATGAGCGCAATATAGAATATTTATCTGCTTATGCAGATCTTATCATTATGGAAGAACGCTACGATGAGGCAACTGTCATAATTAATAAAATCATGGATGTTGAAGGTCAAAACAAGGATAGGTTGTTCCAATCAGGCGTAATTTTTTACCAAAAGCAGCAGCTTACACAAGCACTGAAATTTTTCAAAAAAGCCTATATGGTCGACCAACAGGATGCAAATATTTTGCATTTCATCGCTTCGGTGTTTCTTGAATTAGATCAACCAGATTCTGCAACTGTGTTTGCTGAAAAGCAAATAGCACTGGATCCAGAAGACCATCGCGGATATATAAATAGTGCTTTGGCAGTGATGAATAAAAATCAATTTCAAGATGGAGTTGCAATATTATTACCTGTTGCAGAAACTTTTGATCAGGAATATCCAATACAATATCTCCTGGGCAATGCCTACTATCAACAGCAGAAAAATGAAGAAGCATTGGTGTATCTCAACCGTGCTTTAAAAATATCACCCAATTCACGAAATGTTATCCATATCCTGGCGATCATTAGTGATTCCATGCACATGTGGACAGAATCAGATTCTTTATATGAATCGCTTATTAGCAGCGACAGTACAGATGCTCAGGCATTTAATAATTATGCATACAGCCTTGTGGAAAGAGATGAAAAATTAGAATTTGCTCTGCAAATAGCAATGAAAGCAATTAATCTTGTCCCCGGCAATGCAGCTTATTTAGATACGTATGGTTGGATTTTATTCAAATTGGGTAAAGTAGATGAAGCAATGAATTATATTCAAAATTCCATCGAATTAGAAGCAAGCAACGCAGTGGTCCTTGAACACTTAGGCGACGTATTGATGAGTGCAAACCGTAAAAAAGATGCCCTTGAATATTATCGCAAAGCATTTGAATTTGATATAAATAATAATACTCTCAAGAATAAGGCTTACCCTGAATAAACTAATTACTTTTGGATTTTTATTAATGTTAATACTTAATAATTGTGCGTCGACAGAATATAGCATAAAACCTAAAATGGATTTTGGCCAATGGGTAGAAGAGTACACGGTATGTCGCGGAAAAGGAAAATTAATATCACATGGGCCCATGAGCGGTAGTTTGTCTTTCAGTTATACGTGTTCAGGTGAGGATGTATTTATTCATTTCAAAGATTTGCTGGGCAGGAAAACTATGATGATGATTATACGCCCCAATTCAGTTGAAGCTTGGGATATAATGCAAAATATTCGTTTTACCACTGAGAGCATTTATTTGCGTTTTCCTTTTTTTGAAATAATTAAGCCACAGGATCTAGTATCCATTTTTTGGGGAGTCGAGCCGACAGACTTAAACAATATGCACAAAAATAATTCCATGACTGATTCCACAATTGATATTAGATTTTCAAGTAATGGCCCGAACTTGCAGACTGTTTTTATCATGATGGACAATGAAAGGCAATCGATTGAAATGACGTTTGATGCAAGAGAATTTGGAAGCGCCTATCCCCATTTAATAAAACAAATACCAGAATCAACCCCGCACGCACAATCATGAAGTCAATAACAATCATCATTCCTGTCTATAATGAAGTAGAATCATTGCGAGAACTGCATAATGAATTATCGTCAGTTTTAATCGGGAATAATAATTATGAGCTGTTATTCATCGATGACGGCAGTTCTGATGGATCCATTGAATTATTGAAAGAACTTGCCAATACTGACGACTATATTAAGGTTATTCAATTTTACCGTAATTATGGGAAGGCAGCTGCTTTGGCAGAAGGGTTTAAAGTTTCCTCGGGAGATTATGTTATAACGATGGATGCTGATTTACAGGATGATCCCGCCGAAATACCTAATCTCGTTGCAAAACTGGAAGAAGGATATGACCTTGTCTCCGGTTGGAAAAAAACACGTCATGATCCATGGACGAAACGCTGGCCATCGAAATTTTTCAATTTTATAACACGTTTAATGACAGGTGTAAAGATCCACGACTTTAACTGTGGGTTAAAAATTTACAGGCAATCAGTTGTAAAAACGGTTGAAATTTATGGCGGGCGCCACCGCTACATTCCAGCTTTGGCTGGCCAGAAGAAATTTAAAGTGTCTGAGATTGTTGTTAATCATCGCCCCCGCAAATTTGGTGTGACAAAATACGGTGGCGCGCGTCTTTTTCATGGCTTCTTCGATCTTTTAACCATTTTGTTTTTAAATCGTTATACACAACAACCGCTACACTTATTCGGTATGATTGGCATTGCTTTGTCAAAAATTGGATTTCTGGTAGAATTATATGTACTCTATTTAAAATACTTTTTGGGCGAACCGTTTCAAAAACACATAGCTTTATTGGTATTTGGAGTGATGCTGATTGTAATTGGAGTTCAATTTATTTCCATGGGCTTACTCGGTGAAATGATTGCCCGCAGTCAGCAGAGCAAAGAAGATAGGGTGAAGCAAATCACAAGTCATACATCCGACTAGACGAATATGCGTATCGCTATTGTTGGTCCTTTACCTCCTTTCAGAGGAGGTATTGCTGATCTGAATTCTGCTCTTGCCCATCATTTGTCAAAACATCATCAGGTCCATGCTTTTAATTTTACTACTCAATACCCTAGTACGCTTTTTCCAGGGAAAACGCAGTATAAGCAAGGGAGTGCTGCTCAGGATTTTCAAAATACCCGCTGTTTGAGTTCTATCAATCCCTTAACATGGAAAAAAACAGCTGACATGATCATTGACTTGGAACCCGACCTGGTGCTTTTCAGGTATTGGATGCCGTTCTTTGCACCGGCGTTTACAGGTGTTGCCAAACGCATTAAAAAACATTCAGACATAAATATTATTGCCATGTGTGATAATATAATCCCCCATGAAGAAAGGGCTTTGGACCAGCAGCTTACCAAGCGTTTTTTTGATTATATAGATGCATTTATTGTACTTTCAAAAAAAGTGGAAGAAGAATTGTTGAGTATCATACCCAATGCCAAATACAAGTACAGTCCCCATCCCATATATAGCATTTTTAAAGATGATATTTCAAAAAATGAAGCTCGATCGCAGTTGAATATATCTGCAAAAAATGTAATGATGTTCTTTGGGTTGATCCGGGATTACAAGGGACTGGATATATTGATAAAAGCTATAGGAAAACTGAAAAATGAAATGCATGATTTCCTGCTGCTCATCATTGGTGAATGTTATGAAAATGAGCAAAAATATCTGGATTTGATACAGAAAAACGAATTAGTAAAAGCTGTGCAAACAAATTTTTCTTTTATTCCGGATAATGAAGTGGGAACATATTTTGCTGCAGCAGATGTTGTAGTACTGCCTTACAGGACTGCATCTCAAAGTGGAATTGTTCAGATCGCTTACCATTACAATACACCCGTAATAGTCAGCAATGTGGGCGGTTTACCCGAGATTGTTGATGAAGGGAAAACCGGATATTGTGTAGAACCTAATCCCGAGGACTTTGCCGGGGCGATCAAAACATTTTTTCTTCATGATGACCAAGAGTCTTTTGTGAAAAACATAGCGGAGTACAAAAAACGGTTTTCATGGGATGAAATGGTGACAACGATTGAGGAATTAGTCAATGCCTGAAAACCCTTTAGTAACAGTCATCGTCCTCAACTGGAATGGTAAAGAATTATTAAAAGACTGTTTAGAATCGTTGGAAAAAGTTGAATATCCAGATTATAATGTTCTAGTGGTGGATAATGGTTCAAATGATGGATCAGTTTCATATGTGCAAACTGAATTTCCTGATGTTGAGTTACTTATCCTGGATCAAAACTATGGCTATGCAAAAGGAAATAACCGCGGTTTTGAGTATGCAAAAAGTAGTGGTGCAGAATTTGTTATTATTTTGAATAATGATACAATTGTAGATGCAGATTTTATTGAACCACTTTTAAATCCATTCAAAGATGAGTCAATTGGTCAAACAGTACCAAAAATATATTATGCTGATGAAAAAGAGAAAATTTGGTATGCAGGAGGAAAGATCAACTATTGGACAGGATTTATTACCCATGAAGGAATTCGTGAAGTGGATGCTGAAAAGTTCAACAAAATAAAAATAACTGACTATGCTACGGGTTGCTGTTTTTGCATGCGTGTTAATGATTTTTCAAATTTTAATGGCTTCGATGAATCATTTAGCATGTATGGAGAAGATGCTGACTTGTCTATGCGCGTTCAAAACAATGGGCTAAAAGTTCTTTTTGTTCCTGATTCAAAAATATATCATAAAGTATCCGCATCAATTGGCGGTGCTTTTTCACTAACTAAAATCAAGAGGAAAGTACTTGCCAATGCTAAAATACAGTTTAAATACGCTCATCCATACCAATGGCTTACACAATTAGTCAGTTTACCGTTCTTGGCAATCGGTGGAATAATTAAATATTTCAGGTATAAATAAGTTTACCACTCATCATCTGAATAGAAATGGTCAGCGGTATCTTTTGTAATACTTTTTATTTGTTCAATTTCATGTTTGCTTAAACGTTTTTTCCAGTTGGTTATATTAGCTCGGCTGTCGCGTTTTAACTGGTGAACTTTTCCCTGATTAGTTACATCACTGGAATTTGCTGAACTTGTTGTTGATCTAATAGCTGCTTCAGCATTTTTTGTAAAAGGTAGGTCGAGTTTTTTAAAAAGTGTCTTGTATTGATTGAATGGATCAAATGATAGATCCTCATGACGCAGATAAATCCAATTAGGATATAATTCCCTGTATTTTACTATAATTGTTGTTAAACATGTCCAGGCTAACGCTGCTTCTTCAATTTGATCAGTGGGCGGGTTTTCTATTTGAGAACGAAATGGTTCAAGAAAACGCTCCATCAAATCCGATTGTTGCGTAAAGTTCTCAAAATTAAAACGCCAATCAAGCCGTTTTAAACTACTGGCAAATGCAGCTGGATGCCTGACCAAAAGAACATTTTTTGTATGCCAAATATGATATAACCATTCAGCAGCAGTTAAGGCAATTGGATCTTTAATCAAAGGAATTATGTCATTTTCCGCAACACCCTTCAATTTCAATTTAATGGAATCCAAATATGCGGCTGCTCGCCATTTTGTATATTTTAGGTCGAATTGACCATCATTTATGCCGCCGGGGTTGCGATAGTCTGTATGGGGTAATTTTGTTTTGAAATCAAACACAGACGATAATGGATAATTTCCTTTATATAAATCATTAAGCACATTTTTTATTTCTTCATAATTTTGATGAGGATTGTAATATTTGTACCATATCTCTGTTTCAAACAATGATCGTGTAATGCTGTTTGGAGTAAGTGGTTCATGAATATAATATACGTTTGAGGACTGTTTGAGAATATTGCCCACCCATGTTGTTCCTGAACGATGTGATCCTGTAACCAAAATTGGTGAATTATTCATTTAAAAATTGTATTTGAAAGGACTAATGTTTAGTCCATTTATTTATTTTTCTCTTTAAACGAGCACCAATGTGAAATTTACCAGCAAACCTGTTTTTTAATTCGAATTTTTCCAATTCATCAAGAACAATGGGATGCTTTTCAATTTGCTCATCGAATAATGCAGAAACATAATCATATAACTGCAAATCCAACTGGTTATATTTAATAATCAATTCCTTGAGTTGTGCATCGATCTGTTTTGTTTTATCATCTCTTTTGATAGCATTGGCAATTGAATAAGTAGGCGTTTTCCACTTTAATAGTTTTTTCAGCATAAGTAACGTTTCGTTATAGCGATCAGTTAAACCGACTAAAATGAAATGCTCGGCAATATTTGCTTTAGCCTGTTCAAGATGGTCTGTATTCATTTCATTAAATGGAATTTCCAAAGCAGTATGCCTTCCGGCGATTAACCTGGTTTGCCCGTTATTAACCATTAGATTTTGGCCGCTTTCTATGAATTCCCCTAAAGATAATTGATTTGCTAATATATTATACTTATGACTGGGACGATTCTTGATATAGTTATAAGTTGATATTGTGCGTTCAATAGGATCTCTTATCATTGAGAAATATAAACAGGATTGCGGCATGTATTGGTGAATACCAAAGTAAACATGGCCTTTAATTAGTTTAAAACCTGACTTTTCATCCATATTTCTTTCGTTAAAATTATCATCCGTATCTGTTAGAGTTTTGTTTTCAAATGTTTGACCTGCAGTGTACTGCCTGGATAAAATATCTCTTAAAGTAGTCCCGCCAGTACGGGGGAGGTGTAGAAATATGAGTGTATCATTCATTTAGATGTATACCTGATTGCTTAATAAATTTAAATAGTTATAAAAGAAAGAATACAGAATTCCTGAAAAATATTTATTTTGTTAATATAGCATGCTGACACATACACAAAGAAGACTTGTAAATTCTTTTTTAGGCTCATTTGAAAATGTTTTTATTGAGCCGTTTCTTAATTTTCGGTCTGTTAATATAAACCCTATTTTTTTAGTGGGGCCACCAAGATCAGGTACTACAGTGATCTATCGTTGGATAATTTATTACCTTAATCAAAAAATAGCATACATATCCCGGCTGGCTGATTTATATCCTGAAGCAACTTATTTATTAAATTGGATAGGATTAAACATATATGGTGAAAAATTAGAAATCCAATCACCTCATACATATGGACAGGTCAAAGGATTTACAGCTTTGGCGGAGGGGAACAGGCTTTGGCCATGGTGTGAAGAAAGTTTAGATGGTTTTGAAAAATATAATTCTCGCCATTTGTTTGATAGAACAGACTTTCAGAAAGAAAAATGTATCACCCCTGCTGTTTATCAATTTTTACATAAAGTTTTGAGAAAACAGTGTTTGTTAATGAAAAGTGAACTATTGATCAATAAATCTGTACATAACACAATTCGTATTTTAGATTTAAAAAAACTATTCCCATCTGCAAAATTTATCGGTATTGTTAGAGATGGCCGCTCAGTGACGAAATCATTAATTCAAGCTAGGATAGATATACATGGAGATCAGCAAAAATGGTGGGGTGTAAAACCTTCTAACTGGAAAGAAATCCGCTCGTTGGAACCTCATATTTCTTGCGGAAAACAATGGCAGGGGTTATTAAATGATATGGAAAATCAGTTAGATCAAATTTCGAATAGTGACTATATATATATTCGTTATGAAGATTTTTTATCTAAACCGTATGACGAACTGGAAAAGATTTACAGACATCTTGATTTAAAGTTTGAATTTTCATCAGATCGAATGGAGAGCTTGAAAAGACCAAAGGACTATAAACATTATTTTACTGAACAAGAATTAAAAAACTTAAACGAATCTATTATAAATAAATTAAATCAATGGGGATACAATTGATTACCTACTTGACAGTTTTAATGAAACAATGAGAACGATTAAAACTATAACTGTTTCAATCATAATGTTCTTCGTGTACTGGTTAGCACAACTCGTTCCTAAAAAGAAAGGTTTGTGGATTTTCGGTGCGTGGTACGGGGAAAAATATGGGGATAACACCAAATATTTATTTGAGCATATCAACAAAAATGAACCTGATATCAGACCCGTTTGGTTAACTAGAAATCAATTCGCATTTGATTTGATTAATACAAAAGGATATGAAGTTTATTTGACCTATAGTTTAAAGGGATTCTTACTCTCGATGAGAGCTGAAAAAGTTTTTATTACGGTTGGAATTAAAGATGTGAATAGATATGCAATTAATAGAAAAGATGTTATTATGATGTGGCACGGGAATACTCCTATCAAAAAAATTGTGTTCGATGATACAATTACTCGCCATAATCAATCTTTTTTAGAGAAAATGCTTTTCTCGTTTTTCCCATTTCTTGGTACGACACGACTTAATGGATTTGCAATTTCAGGTTCTGAAGAAGCGTCAAAAATATTTCAAAGCGCTTTTCGAGCCCAAGAAAAGCAAATATTACTTACTGGTTATCCCAGGAATGATACATTTTTTGATTTGGATCAAAATGCTACGCTACTGGTAGCACTTGATTCGTTAAGGAAAGCGAATACAACAACAGTGATATATATGCCTACTCACAGAAAAGAAGGAAAGGGTAAAATATCTCAACTTCTTGATATAGATCTTAATATGTTAAATCAATCATTGAAATCAATCAATGCTAAACTATTTATAAAGCTTCATTATTTTCACTTAAAAAACCTCAACTTCAACAATGTAAGTAACATATATTTTATCACCGATGACGATATTGACCAGGATATTTATACAGTATTAGCCAAGTTTGATATGATGATTACTGATTATTCCAGTGTTCACTTTGATTTTCTTTTGACTAAAAAGCCAATTATTTTTGCTCCTTTTGATAAAGAAAAATATTTAATGGATGATCGGGAATTTTACTTTGATTATGATGAAGTAGCACCAGGACCACAGGCTGGAAACTGGACAGAAATTTTAGAAAATATTGAAAAGTTTATTCAAAATCCAAAACTGTATGAAGGGGAAAGACTGCGTGTGTTAAAAAGATTTAATAAATATACTGATTCAAATAATTGTAAAAGAGTCTTTTCGTCTATCTATCACTAAAAACAAAAGTTTGAATTTTGTCTAATAATAAACCTAAACATTCAGGTAAAATCGCCAAAGAAGCTACCATTTCATTTGTTGGCATGGGTTTTGGTGATGCTGCCCGTTATTTATTTACTGCAATATTAGCAAGGTTCGCCGGGGTAGAATTATTGGGCATTTATTCTTTAGCCAGTGCTGTAACGCGTGTTGGGGAGGTGATAGGCAGGGCTGGACTCCATAGTGGTGTAATGCGCTTTGTTAGCCGCCTGGATAAAGAAACTGAAATTGAAGCTGTAAAACAGCGAATATTATCAGGATTAAAGCTGGGTCTGTTGTTTGGGATTATGATCATGATCTTTCAAATAGCGTTTGCAGATTGGTTGGCAATTGATCTTTTTAACGGTTCTGAACTGCTGAAAACTGTCATAATTATTAGTGCTTTTTCGTTACCATTCGCAACTGTAATGGTTATAGCTGCGTTTGCCACACAAGGCTATAAATTGCTTAAATATAAAGTGCTGGTAATAAATATCATTCGTCCGCTGGTTATGCTTGGTTGTGTGCTGATCAGCATTAGCATTTTTTCAAAAGATGCAGCAATTAAATATCCATTATTGATATCAGCAATAGCCAGTGCATGGGCAGCTGGTATATATTTAAAAAAGTTGACGAATATCAAAATAAGTCAGGTTTTTTCAGGCATTTTTGATAAGGAATTACTGCAATTCTCATATCCACTCATGTTTGTAACTATCCTGGGCACACTCATGCATTGGATGGACATTATGATGCTAGGGTATTTCACAGATACGACTACCGTTGGGTTATACCACCCCGCAGCTCGGACAGCAGGATTACTTCGAACAGTTCTACTGGCATTTATGGGGATATTCGCACCTATGATGGCAGAACACCATCATAGAGGTGATTTAGCTGAAATGGGAAAACTTTATAAATTGATTGTCCGGTGGATTGTAAGTCTCTCCTTACCGTTAGCCATAATTTTGATCATTTATTCTAAAAAGATCTTGTTATTATTTGGTGGACAATATATTGGTGCGTCTGAGGTGTTAATGGTATTAACAGCTGCAGCATTCATGCAATCGATCTTTGGAGGAGGAGGACATACATTGACCATGACCGGTTTCACAAAGGTCAATATGTTTAATTCTATGATGATAATCATTATAAATATCATACTGAATATTATTTGGATTCCTCAATATGGAATTATAGGTGCTGCCTATGCCACCTTTGTCTCTATGTTATCATTAGGTTTATTAAGGATTATTGAAGTGCATCAATTAGTAAAGATCACTCCTTTTAGTTTAAAATTGCTTAAACCAATCTTTGCAGGAGGAGTGATGATTATTGTATTATTCTTGATTCGGCCAATTGTCCTGCCCATGCATACAATACTGTCCTTAATAGTAATTTCTCTATTCGGATTTATATCATTTTTTATGATCTTGTGGTTGTTGAAATTTGATACTGATGATAAAGAAATATGGTCGGGGATCCGAATGATCACCAATAAATAATTACATGAAACTAGATTTAAAAAACCCTTTTATTATATCAACCGGAGCAATGGCTGTGTTGATCTGTGCATTGTTCTATCATGTGATCTTTCAGGGGCAAGTGTTTGGGTCACCGGATACTATGAATCCAAAATCTGCCGGAATCGCATTAGCAAAGGTTTATTCTGAAACAGGGGAATTTCCTTTATGGCAGCCTTGGATTTTTTCAGGAATGCCAACAGCTGAAGCCTTTACCTTTATTAGCCAGCTTTATTATCCGGCGATCATATTCAATATTTTGTTCATTAAAGGATTATTTGCACAATTGCTACATCTGCTCTTTGCAGGGTTGGGTGGATTTGTTTTACTGCGATATTTACAATTATCCCATTTTTCGTCATTTCTTGGGGGTACGGCATTCATGATAACGCCTTATATGCTGACCATGGTCGTTTTTGGCCACGGCAGCCAAATGATGACAGCTGCCTATATCCCGTGGATCATGTGGATGACCATCAAAATCATGAAGAAACCATCTTTATGCAATGTGGGAGTTTTATCAATCTTGATGGGTTTTCAGCTCCAGCGTGCCCATGCGCAGATTGCGTATTATACTTGGATGCTGGCTGGGGCTTATGTGTTATTTAATATAGTATGGCATTTTAAAAACTCTGAAAAGCGCAACACTCAATTGTGGGGTCTTGGTGGATTTTCATTAGCGGCACTTCTGGGAATTGGGATCGCATTACTGATTTACCTGCCGTCGATAGAATACACACCCTTTTCAGTTCGCGGAGGTGGAGCAGGCGGCGGAGCTGATTATAATTATGCCACAGGCTGGTCATTTCATCCTAGGGAAATGCTGACATTTTTATTACCATCTGCTTTTGGGTTTGGCGGGCAGGCCTATTGGGGCTATATGCCTTTTACGGATTATCCCAATTATATGGGTATTATTGTTTTACTTTTGGCTGTTTTTGGTTTTGTATCACGCCGCAAGGAATTCCTATCCTGGTTTCTGTTGGGTACATCTATTCTGGCTTTGATGATCTCTTTCGGAAAACACTTCAGCCTGGTCTATGATATCTTTTATGATGCTTTTCCATATTTCAACAAATTTCGTGTCCCAACCATGATCCTGATCCTGGTACAGTTCAATACAGCTGTATTGGCGGCTTTCGGTTTAGACGCGCTTGCGGATCTAAAAGAAAAAACGATTCCACGATGGTTTTGGATAACAGCGGGAATATTCGCTGTATGGTTGTTGTCCCTGGTCCTTGGTTCTGGAATAATTGAATCTGCCCTCCAAAGCAGTTTTACTCAACCTGGGACTCGTGATCCAAATTCAATTCGAGCTATAAACAACTTGAGGTTGGAAATTTGGACGAATGACGCCTGGATGATGATCGTTTGGGTTACACTTGGACTTGGGACAATTTGGATGTGGATCCAGCGTAATATATCGAAAAATATATTTATGACATTATTAGTGATTATAGCCATCTTGGACATTATCCATGTGGATCAGAGGATAATTCATCCTGCAAAAACTTCCGGTCGTTCAGCAGCTACCATGTCAATAAAAGCAGTCGATCGTTACTTTGAGCCGGATCCTGTTATTAAATACCTTGTTCAGCAGGAAGGGGATTTTAGAATATATCCAGCTGGGATTCTTTTTGGTGAATCGCGTTTTCGCGCTTTCGGATTAGAATCTGTAGGCGGCTACCATCCGGCAAAACTCAAATTAACCAATGATTTTATACAACAAACAAAAAACATCAGTTCATTTTCGCTAATGAAAATGATGAATGTTCATTATTTGATCAGCCCCCAAGAAATTGCTATCCCAACATTAACAAATGCCTTTGCAGGAAAAATGCGTTCCGGAAGGGGAGTGATTGCAGCGTATGTATATAAATTGAAAGATACGCTACCCAGGGCCTGGTTTGTTAAAATCGTTGAAGCAAAGGCAGAAGACCAACTTTGGCGCGTGATTAATGAAGCAATTTTTGATCCGGAAGATAGCGCATACATTCAATTAGAAAATGAAAAATCAGCCGGGCAGTACTCCACAGGAATTATAAATAAAATAGAGAGATCCATTCATGAATTGAAGATAGATGTTTCATGTGCTGAACCAGGATTTCTTGTGGTAAGTGAAGTCCATTATCCTTTACGTTGGAAATGTACGATTGATGGCAATCCGGTGGAAACAATAGAAACGAACAAGATTATAAGAGGAATCGTTATCCCGGAAGGGCAACATTCTATTGAGTTTATTTATGATCGTTCATCGTACAATAAAGGCAAAATGATATCCACTATATCATTTGTGATTACCCTGGGGTTAATTGGCGCTGGTGTTTATACAAAACGTAAAAGAGTATGAAGGTTTATAACTATTCTGCAAATATCAAAGGCGGTCTTTTCCTGCTGGGAGTTATGCTTATTGCATCGTTATTGATTTATTCACAATCAATTGTTAATAAACTGCGAAATGATAATAAAGAAATTGTTCAGTTATATGCCGAAATCATTGCCGCCACAGTGAAAGATGAATCTGATGCAAACCTCACCTTTGTATTCGAAGAGATCATCAATAAAGTTCAGTTTCCTGTTATTTATTCTGATAAAGACCATTTACCCATCTATTCAAAAAATTTGCCTGAGCATCTAGTACTAAACGATCTATTAAATCATCAACAAATTATGGCGGAACAGAATGAACCTATTCCGTTAGAATTTGTGAACTCTTATACAGGTGAAGTTATAAATATTGGATATTTATACTTTGGCGATTCTTCTCTTATCAAACGCTTGCAGTGGCTGCCCTATCTTGAAATTGGAGCGGTAACTATTTTTATCATTTTGGGTTTTGTCGGTTTTACATTAATTCGCAATAGTGAAAAACGTCATATCTGGGTAGGAATGGCCAGGGAAACAGCCCATCAATTAGGAACCCCGGTTTCAGCGCTCATGGGTTGGGTAGACATTATTAAAAGTAACCCTCAAAAATTAAATGACGTATTGGATGAAATGTCTTCTGACATCACCCGTTTAGAACAGATTGTCGACCGTTTCAGTAAAATGGGTTCAGTAGCAAAAATGGAAGAATTTGATTTATCTAATATTATTGAAAATGTAAAAATATATCTCGAGCGTCGTCTACCATCTATTGGAAAAAATGTACAATTAAATAATCAAGTAGAGAAAGGTTTGTTATTGAATGGAAATAGTATTCTCGTTTCCTGGGCATTAGAAAACATAATTAAAAATGCAATCGATGCCATTAATCATGACCAGGGTAAGATTGAAATCGAAAGCACTAAAGAAAATAACAATATTTTTATTACCATATCTGATAATGGCAAGGGTATACCGCGTAAAGATAGGAAAAATGTATTTCGCCCTGGCTTCAGCAGTAAAGCCAAAGGTTGGGGGATGGGCTTGTCACTTGTAAAAAGAATAATTGAAGATATTCATGCTGGAAAAATTGAGGTTAAAGAAACGTCTAAAACTGAAGGCACAACAATACAGATTTCAATTCCTCTATAATGCTTTTTGAAAAGCGTGTATTTTTTCGGTAATTTTCCAACAAATATTTAGGAGTTTTAATTGGATTTTCTCTATGCATTAACAGCACCCGAAGGCCAGGGCGGCGGCGGTTTTGCAGCCTTTCTGCCATTCATCCTTATCATGGTTGTCATTTATTTTCTCATGATCAGGCCGCAGTCCAAACGTCAGAAAGAAAAACGGCAAATGCTGGAAAATATTAAAAAAGGTGATCGCGTCATTACCATTGGAGGTATCCATGGCAGTGTAGCAGGAATTAAGAATAATGGCAAAGTTGTGGTATTAAAAGTGGATAAGAATATGAATATTACCGTGAATAAAAGTGCAATTGCAGGTTTAGCCGGTAAAGTAACTGAAGAAGACACACAAGTGGAGGCCCAGGCCTGATGGCATTAATGAAAGTCATAAAATATGGTGATCCCATTCTGCGCAAAAAATGTGTGAACGTCAAAGATTTTTCAGCACTGCCGGAACTTGTTGATGATATGTTCGCAACCATGTATGAAGAAGAAGGGATTGGTCTGGCTGCCAACCAGGTGGGTGTTGATATGAATTTGATGATCATTGATGTGTCCCATACTGAAGAGACTGATGAAACAAATATTTTCATCAATGGAGAGGTAACCGATAGCTGGGGCGAGTCAGTGTTTGAGGAAGGGTGCCTTTCGATTCCTGAAGTTCGCCTGGAAGTAAAACGGCCAGAATTCATAAAATTTAAATACCAAACAATGACCGGTGAGGAAAAAGAAGAAGAATTTTCAGGACTATTAGGGCGCGCGATTCAACATGAAAGCGATCATTTAAATGGTATATTTATTGTGGATAGAGTCAGTTCGCTCGTACGTATGCAAGTTAAAAAACAATTGAAGGAAATAAAGCAAACATCCTCGCAAAAGAATATCCCCAATAATCGTAAGGAAGCGTTCGTTTTATAGTTATAAGTTTTATGCGGGTTTTATGCCAACCTTTCGGGGCTACCTGGAAGGTTCGTTATTTTTAGGAATGAATAGATGAATATTGTATTTATGGGCAACCCGGCCTTTGCTGTCCCAAGTTTGAAAAAACTTGCTGCCAGCAATCATGATATTATATCTGTTGTTACCAATCCGCCAAAACCATCCGGCCGGGGAAGAAAACTTGTCAGCACACCTGTTGCAGCATGCGCGCATGAATTGGGATTACCTGTAATGGAAGTTGATAACCTTAATTCTGAAAAAACAATACACAATCTCCAAAAACTGAATGCGGATGTTTTTGCAGTTGTTGCTTATCGCATTCTACCAAAAGTGATTATAGCAATCCCGGCAAAAGGTGCAATCAACCTGCATGGATCATTACTACCCAAATACCGTGGCGCTGCTCCAATTCAGTGGTCTTTGATAAATGGTGAGGCAGAAACAGGATTAACCACATTCATCATTCAGCCTAAAGTGGATACGGGTAAAATTCTAATGCAAAAAAGAATGCCAATAAATCAAAATGACAATTATGGTTCTCTTGCAGAAAAAATGAGCCATACTGGTGCAGCATTGTTAATCAAAACAATTGACGAGTTTGAAAATGGTAATTTAAAATCGTACGCTCAAGATGATTCTAAAACATCATCTGCTCCAAAAATATCAGCTGGTATGACCGTCATCAATTGGCAGCAGTCAGCACATGTAATTCACAATCTCATTCGCGGTTTAACACCTTCTCCTGGCTGCCGCACATTATTTTCAGGTAAACGCCTCAAAATAATAAAATCCAACTTTACTAAAGAAAATTCCGCTTTAAAAAAAGGGGTTATCTCAAATATTGAAAAGGAATCCTTTAGTATACAGACATATTCAGGCCAGTTGATTGTAATGGAAGTGCAATTAGAAGGGAAACGCAGTATGAATGCCGGTGATTTTTTACGGGGTGTGCAATTAAAAGTAGGAACTTCATTAGGCTGACATGGATCCCTTGCGCAGGCACGCGGTCAAGGTCCTAGTTCTTTTTGACCAGGGAAACGCGCAATTAAAATATGTCCGTGATGTTTATTGTAAAGAATACGACGTTGCCGGCATTCATCGCCAACGTCTGACAGCACTAACGAATGATGTGATCCGCTGGAGAGGACGCTTGGATCATTGGTTATCCGGGTTATTAAATAAACCCAATAGGAAAATCACACCAGAATTAAAAAACATATTACGCACAGGTATTTATGAAGTTGTAATGGATGAAAAAACACCCGTATTTGCAGCAGTGGATAGCTATGTAGAAATAGCAAAAAAAATATTGGGCCCCGGACAAGGGAAACTAACCAACGCCCTTTTAAGAAAATCAGCTGCCATAAATAATTCAAAAAAACCGGAAAATTGTTCATTAAATAAATGGTACTCCTATCCAACGTGGTTATGGGAAAAATGGGTCAAACAATTTGGGGAAGAAAAAACTATTTCATTGGCAAAGTATTTTAATGAAAAAGTAAAAATTGATATTCGTCGAATAGATGCACAGTTGAAAAATGAAGATTTGCAATCTTATTGTAATGAAAACGAGATTGTTATAAAGCCATGGAACAATTCAAAGATTTTTTATAACGTGCAGTATAACATGTCCGCTATGCAGCATTTAATCAAAAGTAATCAAGTGTCCGTACAGGACCGTGCTGCGGGAATGGTAGTGGAATTACTGGATCCCAAACCTGGGGAAACAGTTCTGGATGTGTGTGCAGCACCAGGGACAAAAGCTGCATATATTGCTGAAATAATGAAAGGTAAAGGTGAACTTTTTGTATCAGATATCAAGGCTGACAGAATGGAAAAATTCAAACCCACATTTAAAAATATTATTGTTGAAGTAAAAAATGCTGAAAAAAATGAGTTTCCAATGGCGGATGCTGTTTTGATCGATGTTCCTTGTTCTGGTACAGGTGTTATAGGTAAAAAACCTGATATTCGCTGGCGGCGGACATATGAACAGTTTAATGACTTTGTAAAACACCAAAAAAGCATATTGAATCATATGGGCCAGTTTGTAAAACCAGGCGGCAGAATTATTTATTCGACTTGTTCTATTGAACCGGAAGAAAATTGGGGGGTGGTTGATGCTTTTCTTAAATTAAATGCTGATTATTTCATAGATATGGAACCAAATAACATTAATGATAGTTGGCGAGATGAAAGAGGAGCTTTAGCACCCTTCCCATTTGAAAGCAAAACCGATGGTATGTTTGCTGTAAGCTTGACACATGGACCTGAATAATAAACTAACCAGATATATAATAGCGTTTGGTATTATTTCTCTCGTAGTTATGATTTTATTCGAGAACTTTATCATGCCGATGTATACTCGCCATAATTCAGGACTTTACCTGGTTGATGTCCAGGGTAAACCACTATCAGAAGCCATTGCCATGATCGAAGCTGAAGATTTTCGCGCCATGATCAGTGATACCATGTATACAAATAAAGTTGCTGCAGGAGTAGTAGTAGATCAATATCCAAAACCTAATATGAAGGTCAAAAAAGGCCGCACGGTGCATTTAATAATATCCACATCGGAAAAATTGGTTACGATTCCCAATCTCATCGGGCAGTCTTACCGCAGTGCTAAAATCACCTTACAACAAACCGGATTACGAATTGATACAGTTTATTCTGAATATAACCCGGAATATCCAAATGGAACGGTTGCGTGGCAGTATCCCAAAGCAAACAATACCATGAAAAAAGGATTAGGTATTCAAATTACAGTCAGTAAAGGATTGCCGCCTGATTTTTACCAGGTACCCAATGTGATAGGTTTAAGTTTAAACCAGGCTAAGGTACATTTAATAAAAGCACGTTTGAAGGTGGGCAAAATATCCTATCATGAAGATCAGGACTTGGTGCCTTATACAGTCTTGGATCAGTCCATTAGCGAAGGGACAGTTTTGGACAGAGCAATGAAAATTAACTTGGTAGTCAGTGTATTGGACCTCCAGGATATTTTTAATCAATTGACCAAAGAACCATAATTGATCAGTTCAGCAGAAATTATACGTAAGCTGATCCACCTCTTTAACCTGGTGATTCCTTTCAGCTATTTATATGTTTTTCCTGATAGGAATGAAATGACTATAACAATGATCGTTATTGCTATCATTTTTGTAGCGATTGACTTCGCAAGAATGCGTTTTAAATTTCTTAAAATCATCTTTGCTAAACTATTCCATTTTATCATGCGGGAACATGAAATCAGCGGCCGGTTAACAGGCGCTACCTGGGTAGTATTAATCGCAGTGCCCATCATCTTTTTCTTGCCTAAAGAAATAGCGGTTTTGAGCCTTGTTTATATGTCAATAGGTGATACAGCAGCAGCAATTGTAGGTCAATCATTTGGTAAAACAAAAATAGGTGAAAAATCATTGGAAGGCGCAATCGGTTGTTTAATAGCGTGTGTTGCAGCAGCTTTTTTGATCAATATTATTCCTTTTAAAGTAGCATTGAGTGGTGCCGTTATGGCTACAATATTTGAATTATTACCTGTCAAAATAGATGATAATGTACTGATTCCAATAGGCGCCGGAACCACTATGTACATAGTGAGTTCATTTCTCGTATGACATTTTTAGCACCTACCATGTTATGGGGCCTTTTAGCGGCCGCAATTCCTATTATAATCCATTTGATGAGCTTAAGTAAGACGAAAGAAATGGAATTCAGTTCAATCCGCTACCTGGAAGAACTGAAGCACGAATCCATCCGTAACCTGCAGATCAAACAATGGCTATTGGTATTATTACGGACGTTAATGATTGTGGCACTGGTGCTTATGTTAGCCCGTCCAACGACTGAAGGATTTAATTCCAGCTGGTTAAGTGGTGATACCGATTCAAGGGCAGTCATCATTATTGACAATTCAGCAAGCATGGCTTTGTCAGGTTCGCAAGGATCTTTATTGGAAAATGCCAAAATGCACTCCAAATCACTGATCCGCAAGTTCGATGAAAAAACCAATATTGATATTTTTCAAACAAACCCATTTAAAAAAATCTATAGTGGTAAACAAGAACGCATTCAAAGTATCAATAAAGCCATCAATGAAATTTCACAAACAGTAATATCAGATAAACTCTGGTTAATAATTACTACTGCTTTGCAAACATCAGAACAACATGAAATAAATAAAGAATGTTTTATTTTCAGTGATCTGCAATCTTTTCCTGACACATCATCTATATACCAATTGCAAAATGACATGCAAAATTGGAAACTGTATTTTATAGGCCAGGAAACAGTTGAAGACAACATTGGAATTTATGAAGTACTCCCGGCTAGCCAAGTAAAACTGCCTGATCATTTAATGAAATTGAATACATTGATTACAAATGAGGGTAATGTTGATAAACGGAATATTCCTATAGAATTGTATCTGAATGACGATAGGGTAGGCCAGGTTGTTACTGCTTTTAAGCCGCTGAAAGCGAAGGAATTTTTATTCCAGGCTTATCCGGGGAAAAGTGGAATTATTCGCGGTAAAATGACCATCCCTGAAGATGATTTTTCATTCGATAATGAACAATCATTTGAATTATCAATTCCTAATCAAATTTCGTGTATGTTGGTAGGAAGATCAATAGAAGATGTGTTTCTAATTGAAGAAGCACTGCAATCAATCAGCGGTGAAAATGATTATGTGTATTTGCATAGAAAAATTATGCCTGTTATTGATAAACTTTTTTTGGAAGAAACTGATGTTTTGATTTTACACCGACCCGGTAAATTATCAAAAAAAGCACTTGATGATATCCAGCGCTTTACAGCCAGGGGCGGTGGCTTGATTTGGATCGCTGATGCTTCAGACAACCAATTATCTTCTACAGTTGAATCAGCGTTAAAATTACCAATTTATGTACAGTCGATTCATACAGGTTCAGAATCGTTTTTTGCTGTAGAGCGATCACAATTACAGCATGAACTATTTTCTGACCTAGCTGTTCGTAAAATGTCTGATGAACTTCCTGAAATATTTAATTATACCAGGGTGAGGCCGCGATTGAATCATAATGTCATATTAAATATGCATAATGGTGATCCCTATTTGCTCAATTACAGGCTAATAGACGGCCATGTTTATTATTTTTCATCACCAATCGGATTAGCATGGAATGATATGGCCCTGCGCGGGTTATTTGTGCCATTACTGCATCGAATGTTGATTCTTTTGGCAACAGATGAGAGTAATACTTTGCCAGTTTATGTTGGCGGATTAAAAGAAATCAACATGTCTAAAGAATTGTTGAATGCCAAATGGGAGGTGTATTCTCCAATTGGTAAACAAACATTATTAATTCCAGATTATAATAGGGAATTACTGATCATCGATCAAACAACAGAATTGGGATCATACGAAATATATGCAAATGGGGAATTTTATACGGCTTTTTCAACACAACTTGATCCTCATGAGCGTGTTGTCAATAGGACACCTGGACAAGCAATCGTAAATGCAATAGGCACTGCACAAGCTCAATATATTGCTCCTGGCCAAAATACAAGTGAAGTGCTGCAGGACTTAAGATTCGGTAAAGCTTTGTGGCGAAATTTTTTATTGATAACCATTATATTATTTCTGCTGGAAACAATCATTGGCCGACCAACCACCCAAGCATTAAAGTCTGAAGATTGATGCAAGATTTAGTGTCGTGTAAAGTCTGTAGTGTGCAAAAAGGCGCAGGAATTTTTGGTGATAACAAGGCAAATATTTTCAGTATAGCCGGTAGCAATGGTTATGATATTCAACACAGTTATCGGCTAAAATAACCAGACTTGGTTGCGCTAATACATGGTTGACACGACTTTAAATTTAAAACAGGAAAGAGCTCTATTAGTTGGTGTAATCCATGGTGCGGTAGATAGTGCAACTGTTGATGAACATTTAGAAGAATTAGAACTGCTGTCTGCTACAGCCGGGGCTGCTGTCGTTGGTAGAGTTACCCAGCGATTAAATCGATTAAATCCGCAATTTTTAGTTGGTAAAGGCAAAGCGGATCAAATTGTTGGACAAGCCGAGGAATTGGATGCACAGCTTATCATTTTTGACGATGATCTATCCCCTGCACAAGCAAAGAATTTCATGAACTTGGCTGACAACCTTAAGGTGATCGATAGGGGTGCTCTCATTTTGGATATTTTTCGACATCACGCCAGGTCCCGGGAAGCAATGACCCAGGTTGAATTGGCCCATTTGGAATATTTATTACCGCGGTTAACACGGCAATGGACACACTTGGAGCGCCAGATGGGTGGTATTGGAACTCGAGCAGGCATGGGCGAAACTCAAATAGAAGTTGACCGCCGATTGATTCGTACACGTATCTCCAAATTAAAAAAAGAATTGGAAAAAATAGAAAAAGAACGGATCACTCAAAGTAAGGGCAGGCAGAAATTTTACCGAGTTGCATTGGTGGGGTATACAAATTCCGGTAAATCGACGCTTATGAATGCTATATCAGGAGCTGATGTATATGTCCAGGACCAACTATTTGCTACACTTGATACAACCATTCGTCAAGTAGATATAAATGATTCTCACCAGATTTTATTAAGCGATACGGTGGGGTTCGTTCGAAAATTGCCCCACGATCTTGTGGCAAGTTTCAGAAGTACATTAAAAGAAGTGGTGGATGCGGATCTATTATTGATTATGCTTGATGCATCGTCTCCCCTTGTCCAAGACCATTTCGGAACAATCCAAAATATCCTTAAAGAAATTAATGCCGGTGAAAAACGCAATTTGATTGTCCTAAATAAAATAGATGCGGTAGAAGACATGCGTGTATTGAATCATTTAAAGCAATCATTTCCAGATGCTGTAATGATTTCAGCATTGGATAAACTGCGGTTGGATGAATTATTAAAAACCGTTCAAGACATCATGGATGAAAGTTTCCAGACAATAGAAGTGGATATACCTTTTACAGATGGAAAAACGATTTCAGAAATACAGGATGAAATGGATGTGTTGGAAAGGGAATACCATGATGAAGGCGTGCGCATGACCATTAAAGGACCCAGCCGTAAAATTAAAAAAATCCTTGCTCAGTTAGCATAAAAAAATCCCGACACTTTCATGTCGGGATTAAATCTTCCCGCATTGAGTGTTTTTCAGGATCATGATTAACATGAGTGGTGGTCTCCCGCCAACAGCAAACTTCCTTTACCCCGGCGAACCAGGGAAGGCCTGTTTTTTGCCGACAGAGTTAACCTCCAAGGGTAATTATTGAAGATCCTGAAATAACAGGTCTCAAGCGGGAATTGTTAAAAAGCTAGTTTAAATTTATCCGATCAAACGGCCGGGGGCAAGGGTTAATCGAAATCTTTTTTGGGTGGGGAGATTTTATTTATCTTGGTAGAGATCTGTTTCGCCTTCACTTTTAGCAATAATCACAGCTCCAATGCTGTCACTGGTAACGTTTACCATCGTTCTAAACATATCCAAGGGTCGATCCACAGCCAGCATGGTGCCCACGATAACACCCACTTCAGGATGATCGCTGATTCCAACGGCATCCAATACCACAAAAATCATTACCAATCCCGCAGACGGAATGGCTGCAGCGCCTACTGATGCTAAAAAGGCAGTTAAAACAATTACGAACTGTTGTGCAATGTTCAAATCAAAACCGATTGCTTGTGAAATAAATAAAACACCGGCACATTCATATAATGCAGTTCCATCCATATTGATGGTTGCACCCAATGGCAATACAAAACTGGTTGTTTTATTCGAAACACCCACCTCATTTTCAACACAATTCATTGTAACGGGAAGAGTTGCACCGGAAGAACTAGTAGAAAATGCTGTCATGAACGCAGGGGCCATGGCTTTTAAATGCTTGATTGGATTGAGGCGCGTAAACAGATAGAAAATGATGGGCAGCGTAATCATCCAGTGAATCAGCAATCCGGATACAATTGTAAACATATATAATCCGACTGCTTTAAATAAATCAAAACCAGTAGTAGCCACTGCTTTTGTTATTAAACCGAAGACACCAATGGGTAATAGTGTAATAATGCCATGAGTGAGTTTCATCATTGCTTGAAAGCCATAATCAAAGAAATGCGTCATCATTTCCTGCGGTCTTCCGGTAAGCCGAGTAATTGAGAATCCAAAAACAATTGACCAAAAAATGACACCTAACATATCGCCATTAGCCATGGCTGCAATGGGATTCAACGGAATCATTCGAATGATGATTTCTCCCAGAGAAGACGGTTTTTGCAAAGAACTTGAATCAAATGATTGAACAGATCCGGAAATTTCAACACCTACACCTGGTTGTATGATATTGGTTAAAGTCAGTCCGACCAGAATAGCTAAAATGGATGTTACAAAATAGTATACAAATGTTTTAGCTCCCATTCGCCCCAAGGTTTTGCTATCGCCTAAACTGGCTACACCAGTTGTGATGGAAAATAAAATTAACGGAACAATAATCATTTTCAATAAGCGCATGAATATTGTTCCCAACGGAGCGACAAAGAGAGCGTCCTCTTTAAAAATCAGGGCAAAGATTGTGCCCAGAGCCATGGCAATCAATACACGCCAGTGAAGTTTCAGTTTTTTCATAAATAATGTACCTTATTAGTCAGAATTGAGTTTAATAATATCTGCCAATGCAGTTTCATAAAGCGGGTAATTTAGCAGGAACTGTTAAGTTCACAAACATTCAATCTTCAGTTTTTCGTTTTGCATCTTCGTATGATTTATAATACGCATCACCCATATCAGAAAAAAATCCTGTCCCCGGCTTATCTTTCAAACGTTTGAAAAATACTTTCGCGACTGTATCTAATAGATCTTGGACATTGGCCAATGTGGAACCCAGTTGTTCTGATAATGATTTATTTTTCAAGCTGCTGCAAGGCCAGTTTTAAATCATTGGTAGGAAGATTGCAAACAAAGTCTTTGCAAACATAGGCTGTGGGTTTATTATCCAGCATTGTTTGCGAATCTGTCCAGGGAGCGATAGCAGATAAATTATTTCCATTTTTATAAAGCAGCACTCTATTCGGGTTGTATGATTGGCTGATGGATTGGATGAATGATTGTGTCTCATCGCTTTCATCGCCAACAACGACTACTTCCCTGGCATCCAGGTTGAACATAAACCCCGTAAGCATATTTGTATGACCCGTAGGCATCCTTGTTAAATCAAGCTGAAATGTACGGATTGTTTTCTCTGCTTTGTCCAGCCAATCCATATTACTGGTGATGCGGGCTAACCTGTTCAACGCAATAACCGCAACTGAATTTCCAGAGGGTATGGCGCCATCATAAGCAGTGATAGCACGTACGATCAATTTTTCTGTATTATCACTGCCCAGGTAAAAACCGCCGGCATCTTCATTCCAGAAATCTTCCACCATTATTTCTGCTAAATCGACCGCAGCCGATAAATTATCAGCATTAAAATTGGCTTCATATAATTCCAATAGTCCCCAGATCATAAATGCATAATCATCCAGGTGGGCGTCGAGGGAGGATGTTCCGTTGCGGTGGCGTTTGAGTAAATGACCTTCTTTTGTTCTAATTTCACGCAATACAAAATCTGCTGCTTTTTGGGCTGCTTCGCCATATTTTGGATCATTCAAGGCAATACTGCCTTTGGCCATGGCAGCGATCATGAGTCCATTCCAATCTGTTAATATTTTATCATCTTTCAGGGGATGAATGCGTTTTTCACGGACGTCAAAAAGTTTTTGTCTCCAGCCAGCGATCATGTCATGTAGTTCTACCACAGGCATATCCATAGTTTCGGCAATGTATTTCACTCTCTTTTCCAAATGCAGGATATTATGCCTGGTTTGCTCTCCTGAAGCTTCATCATGAAAATTCCCACCTGGGTGAACATTGAAAATATTATTAAAGGTCAGTCCCTCTTCAGCGCCAAGAATATCCATGATTTCTTGTTGTGACCATACATAGAATTTTCCTTCCACACCTTCGCTATCGGCATCTTCCGCTGAATAGAATCCGCCTCCCGGGCTGGTCATATCTCTTAAAACATAAGTAAAAATTTCCCTGGCTGTTTTGGCATAAAATTCATTTTTGGTAATCTGGAACGCTTCCAGGTAAGCTATAGCCAGCATGGCTTGATCATAAAGCATTTTTTCAAAATGGGGAACCAGCCACTTCTTATCCGTTGAGTAGCGGTGAAATCCAAAACCGATTTGATCATAAATACCGCCCAGACGCATATTTTTTAGTGTGGTTTCAACCATGAGCAATGCATTCTGGTTTTTGGTACGGTGATAGTAACGAAGCAGGTACACCAAATTGTGAGGGGATGGAAATTTGGGTGCCCTGCCAAAGCCACCCAATTCTTTATCAAAGCGCTTTGTAAAATCATCATATGCAGTTTCAAGAATTGCTGCATCTATCCCTGTTCCCAATTTCCGAGTATTTACACGGTCAAGATAGGATTTAATCTGGTCAATTGATTTTTTTATGTCCGGGCGTTTATTGGTCCATGCATCGTTCAATATAGGTAAAATCTGCAGCATCCCGGGACGCTGTCCCTGTCCGTCTTTTGGATAGTATGTTCCCGCAAAAAAAGGTTCTTTATCTGGAGTCATTACAATGGTCAAAGGCCATCCGCCCCTGCCTGTCATGGCCTGGCAAACGGACATGTACACGTGATCAATTTCCGGCAGTTCTTCACGGTCTACTTTTATATTGATGAACCACTTGTTCATGAGTGCTGCAACGCTGTCATCCTCAAAGGATTCATGCTCCATCACATGGCACCAATGGCAGGTTGAATAACCGATTGAAAGAAAAATTGGTTTATCTTCTTTCCTGGCTTTGTCGAAAGCTTCCTCCCCCCATGGATACCAATCCACAGGATTGTCGGCGTGCTGGAGGAGGTACGGGCTTTGCTCTTTGGCCAAACGATTCAATTTATTTGAACCTCCTTTCCCGGAGCACGCTGCAATTGAAAGCAATAGCAGGGGTGTACATAAAGACTTGATATGATGCATAGCACTATTGGAATTTGCAGACTCTAAAATTAATTTCACAGGCACAAGATGAACCAGTCTTTCCTTAAATACGTATGTTTCCCCTTGACTATTATTATTGTCTTTTCTATTGAATCGTGTAATAAAAAGGCATCGCTCAAGTTTGAAGTCAAGGACGTCAATAAAGTTCAAGTTGCAGAACGGCCAAAAATTCCCGGTCCTCGCACTTGCTTTTGGACAAGAGGACCTGCCAGTAAAGATCCATATGTGAATGTGGCTTATCCCGACGCAGGTGTTTTTTATTGGCACGCGACTTTCTCAGTGCCGGATGGAGCACGATTACATCTAGAGGGGGAATTCCCACACTCGCGTTATATGTCCCTTATAAGTTATGATGCGCGAGGGGCACCAGTGGAATCTTTGGCCGATTATTTAATTGTCCCCAATGATGGTGCTGTCAATCCGTTTATAGAAGGAGCCAGGCGTGATTTTGACAAAAGGGGCTATGTGGTTGAGGTGGTGGATTTACCGCCTGAAATTCGGAGAATAGAAGGTTCAAAAATCAACCTTTATACAGATATAAAAAAAGATGAGGATACACCCAAGGCCAGCAGCAGGAACTCATTGAATGCTACGTCTTATGCCGGGGGGCAGCAATCAGTCATATATCGAATTTATGTGCCGGATAAAGGGTCAGCACCCACGGGTGGTGTATCCCTTCCGGAACCGGTTTTGACATTAAGCACAGGAGAAGTAATTAAAGGTGCTGAAGCATGTGTAATATTAAAGACGGATCAGACACCTCTAATTACCGCAAATGCCATTGGTGTCCCGATGAGTGTTTATTCTAAATTGGTTAATCAACCGGGAAAACCGGACACTTGGCCGGCCACAGTACCACCCACCTGGTTTCTACAGTATGACCGAGAGTTTTTACTGGGGATTTACAACGGTCAATTGCCCAAATCAGCACGGAAAAGCACAGGGGGGTTTTACCCGAACCTGGACAATAATTATGTTCGCGCCATTATTAATCGCAAACATGGGAAAGTATTTGTGCTTATGGGGAAATTGCCGAACACTCCCAAAACATATCATGGAGATAAAATCAGAACAACCGGTGAATTGGTGTATTGGTCTATCTGTTCAAATCAGGGATTTGCCAACACACGAGTGAATGACTGTTTGTTTGATGAGCAGGTGCCTGTTAATGAAAATGGAGAATATATCATTGTTATCAGCAGGGCAGAAGATCGTCCTAGAAATGCCTATCCTGAATGCGGGATCGGCTGGCTGCCCATGGCGGATGATGGTGATGGTGCCTTGGATGAAGATGTCACCGTTGTTCAAATTAGAAATATGCTGGCCTCGCCCGATTTTTCACATGCTATCCAAAATGTAACTGAAATTGGTAAAGAAAAAGAAATTATGGGCCCCTATTTACCCAATTCCATTTACATGATGCCCAATATGTTCGAAGTTTTGTTTTCCTGTATGGAATAAAAATTTCAATAAATTAAAAAGCACAAGATGAATAAGACCTCCCTTAAATATGTAATTATGGTCACTACACTGGTGGCAATAACCTTATACTTTATCATGAAGAATGCACCAACCTATCAATTTCATACCGTCTGTGATAGTTTCATGGACTGGCATTTCGCCAACAACCCCACATCTGCCACGTGGATCGGGATCCACGATTACGATGGTGAACTACCCAATATCAGCGCTGCAGGAAGGGAAAAGGAGCGTGCACACCTTGAAAAGGTAAAAGCAGATCTTGAGAATATTGATCCTGATGGTTTGAATGACGATGACCGTATCGACCACCAGATCCTTTTGGACATGATCGAATCCAGCTTTTTTAATATGGATGATTTACAGAGTTTTTCCTGGAATCCAATGCAATACATGGGTGGCTTGGGTTACGCGTATGAAAGTTTACTAGCTTACGATTTTGCACCGGTTGAAGAACGTGCCGAAAACTTGTCCCGGAGGTTTTTGGCCACATCGGAATACTTGGCTCAAGCTCAAGAAAATTTGACGGAATTTACTAAACCACATTTGGAGACAGCTATCAAACAAGCCAAGGGATTGGCGGGAATGTTTGATAAATCCGTACCGGAAATGGCTGCACAGCTGAAAGATGATTATAGAAAGAATTTTGAACATAATGCTAGTTTGGCAAAACAGGCCTTGGAAGAATTCATTACATTTCTTGAAAGCCATCAGGATGATGATTCATTCAGGGATTTTAGAATCGGCCGGCAGATGTATAATAAAAAATTATTTCATACTCTAAAGGAAGGCATTTCTGCACCGGAAGTCATGGAAAGGGCCGAGCGTCATTTGCGTGTCGTCCAGAATGAAATGTTTGAATTGGCCGAACCATTATATACTGAATGGTTTGGAGAAACACCAGTTACAGATAGTCATGAAAATAAATTAAAAATGACGCGACGAGTATTGGACAAAATTGCGGAAGACCATGCACCGCGAGATCAGGTAGTGGAAGCAGCCCGGGAAACTATCGCAGAACTGGAACAATTCATTCGTGATAAGGACCTTTTAACATTAGATGATTCCAAGCCATTGGAAATTCGTGAAACACCGGAATATCAGCGCGGAGTGAGCGGAGCGTCTTTGCAATCGCCGGGACCTTTGGAGAGCAATCTACCCACATTTTATAATGTGTCACCTATCCCGGAAGACTGGACGGACGAACAGGCAGAATCATTCCTGGAAGAATACAATACCATCTCCATGAAAATATTGTCCATCCACGAAGCATTGCCGGGGCATTATGTGCAGCTCTATTATGCCAACCGCCATCCATCGCTAGTGCGGGCATCTTTTGGCAGTGGAGTGATGATTGAAGGCTGGGCACATTATACGGAAGATATGATGGTGAACGCCGGACTTGGCGATGGCGATCCGCGATACAGTTTAGTGGCGAAGAAATGGAAACTCCGGGGAATTGCCAATGCCATCATCGATCAAAAAATCCATGCTGAACGGATGACTGAACAGGAAGCCTTGGACTTGATGATTAATGAAACGTTTCAGGAAGAGTCCGAAGCCAATGGGAAGTGGCGCCGTGCGCAATTGACATCAACGCAATTGGCTACATATTTTACAGGATATATACTCTTTTTGGAATTATTGGAAGATTATAAGGAACAGGAAGGAGATGATTTTGTTTTGAAGAAATTTCATGAAGAATTGCTTTCTTATGGGTCCATTCCTATTCGATATATTCGAGAAATGATGATCCATGACTAATGTCATTTTAAAATGTATTATATATCCAATATGTAAATCTTTGAAATTTTTCGCCATTTTCTTTGACGCAAAGAAAACGGCTGCAAAAGAAACAGTCGCTGTGGAAAATTTTATCAATCTTCATCATCGTGCCGGGAATGATTTTAAACTCATCACCGATTATTAATCTGTTCTTCAGACACAAAATCATTCTTTTCCTATACTCTGACTTGATTTTTCTGATAAAATTTCCCAAGGCGACAAACTAAAATAAATTAAAAATTAATATCCCAAATAACTCATCATATTTTACAGAATGACATTATAAAATGACTTACCTTACCATAATCCTGCTCTATCTCTTTACGCTGATCGGTGTAGGGATCTACAAATCCAAGAAGATCAAAACACAGGCGGACTTTGCCGTGGCGGGGCGGAGTCTATCTCCATGGGTTTTAGTGGGTACCATGCTGGCGACGTGGATCGGCACCGGTTCCATTCTGGGAAACGCCGGGAAGACCTACGAAACAGGTATGGCTGCGTTAATCCTGCCCATCGGTGGAACATTGGGCATTATTTTACTGACACGAATTGCCGGAAAAGTCCGCAACTTCGAAAAATTCACCGTGCCGGAAATTATTGGTGATCGCTACGGCCCGGCGGCACGATTATTGAGCGTTATTGCTTTGGTCATGGCCTATATGGTCATTGTAAGCTATCAATACAACGCCGGTGGCGCCGTCATTTCAACCATCCTAACGGATGAGAGCGGCGTCTCTCTGATCTCCATCGAAATGGCCACCATTATTGCCGTGGTGTTCATCATCGCTTACACCATGCTGGCGGGGCTGGTGAGTGTAGCCTACACGGACGTGGGTAATGGTATTATCATGACCGTTGCACTATTGATTGCATTTCCTATTTTATGGATAAAGGCCGGAGGCTGGAGCGGCATGGAAGTTGCTTTTACAAACATGGGCAAGAGTCAGCATATGCAGTTTTTTGGCGTGTATTCAGGGCTGGACATTATCAATTTTTGTCTGCCGCCGTTCTTGCTGGTCCTGGGCGATGCCAATATGTACCAGCGCTTCTTTGCCAGTAAGGATGCTGCAGGAGCCAAATCTGCCACCACTATTTTGGTTGGAGCAGTACTGGTGATTGAACTGCTCATCATTGCTTCCGCATGGGTCAGCGCCTCCATGATCCCCGATGCAGAAGTGGGCAAGCATGTGCTAATCTATGCAGCTCACCAATTACTGCCAACTTTCTTGGGAGCTATCATGATGACCACTATTGTGGGTATTATTATTTCCACAGCAGATTCTTTTTTGCTGGTGCCGGCCACCACGCTCATGCGGGATGTGTATTTGAATTATATTAACCCCGAAGCATCGGAAAAGAAAATTGTCCTGTTGAGCCGGCTGTTGGTGTTGGTGCTGGGCATTGTTGCTTTTATTGTTTCAAGGGGCTTTGCGGAATCGGAAGGCTTTTTTGAACGGGCTCTTTACGCCTATACCATATACGGTGCGGGCATTACCCCGGCCTTGGTAGCGGCTCTGTTTTGGAAAGATGCAACCAAGGAAGGCGCCGTGGCGTCAATTCTTTCCGGAACAGTCGTTACATTGCTGTGGAAAGAAGCCCCGGCTTTGTGGACGTGGCTGCCGGACGGTATTTATGGTTCCGTGGATGAGGTGTTGCCGGCCATTTGCTGTTCGGTCATAGCGCTGGTGGGTGTGAGTATACTGACGAAAAAATAAAATCGTTTTTTTTGAAAAACATGGTGTAACTTCCCACA